>NZ_CP007790.1:651817-977725 GCF_000835165.1 Corynebacterium marinum DSM 44953 | reverse complement strand
CGGTGGGGATCCGCAGCTTCACGGATCTGCCGCGCGGGGTGCGCAGTTCGACCTCGAGGCGGTGGCGGTAGGAGCGGTCGTCGAGAAGCGAGCGGGCGGCGGGCGGGAAGGCGTCCTCGGGCGCCGAGGACGGCAGGACCACCCGGCGTCCCTCGACCTGCTCGACCCACAGATGCAGCCCGGAGGGCATCCAGAGACCGTGCAGGAGGAACGAAGGCATAAGGACAGTTCTACCATCTGGGGCTGATCGTTACCCTTTCGTTAGACACATGGAACGTCCAGCCTGGTCTGGGCAAACCCCCATAATATGACGGCAATCACAGTAGAATCGGGTCATCTGTGATTTGGGACGCACCCGTCCTTCGCCTACGTTTCGGTTCAGCACCCCAGAATTGAAAGGACCTGACCCGTGTCAGAGACAACCTGGTTCATCGCCGCCATCGTTATCTACATGGCCGTGATGCTCGCCATCGGCTACTGGAGCTACACCAAGACCGATAAATACGACGACTACGTCCTCGCCGGCCGCGGACTCAACCCCTTCGTGGCCGCGATGTCGGCCGGCGCCTCGGACATGTCCGGCTGGCTGCTCATGGGCCTGCCCGGCGCGCTGTTCGTCACCGGCCTGTCCGAACTGTGGATCGCCGTCGGACTGCTGCTCGGCGCGTGGGCGAACTGGAAATGGGTCGCCCCGCGCCTGCGCTCCTACTCGGAGGTGTCGAACAACTCGATCACCATGCCGAGTTTCTTCGAGAACCGCCTGCGCGACCGCTCGCGGGCGCTGCGCGTGATCTCCGCGTTGATCATCATCTTCTTCTTCACCTTCTACGTCTCCTCCGGCATGGTCGCCGGCGGCCGCTACTTCGAGGCCACCTTCGGCGGCGAGTACATCAACGGCCTGCTCATCGTCGCGGCGGTGACCGTCGCCTACACCTTCATCGGCGGCTTCTTGGCCGTGTCCTACACCGACGCCGTGCAGGGCATGATCATGTTCGCCTCGCTGATCGTCGTGCCGATCATGGCGCTGATCGCGCTGGACAACCCCTCCGACATCTGGACCTGGGCCGCCAGCAACGACTACGGCCCCTACACCGACGGCGTGGGCAACCCGGACTACTTCAACATGATCGCGGGGGTCTCCGTGGCCGCCATCATCGGCAACCTGGCCTGGGGCCTGGGCTACTTCGGCCAGCCCCACATCCTCGTGCGCTTCATGGCGCTGCGCAGCCCCGCCGAGGCGAAGCAGGGCCGCTGGATCGGCATCGGCTGGATGTTCCTGTGCATCGTCGGCGCCACCTTCACCGCGCTGATCGGCACCGTCTTCTTCTCCCAGAACCCGGACATCGCGGTGACCGACCGCTTCGCCTTCGAGACGATCTTCCTGGACATGGGCCGCATCCTCTTCCACCCGCTGCTCGCGGGGCTGGTGCTCACCGCCGTCCTGGCGGCGATCATGTCCACCATGTCCTCCCAGCTGCTGGTCGTGTCCTCTTCCCTCATCGAGGACCTGTACAAGATCGTGGCCAAGCAGCTGCCCAGCGAGAACGTGCTGATCAACCTCTCGCGCACCGCCGTCGTCGCGGTCGCTGTCATCGGCGGCGTGCTGGCCGTCAACCCCTCCGACTCCATCCTGGGCCTGGTGGGCTTCGCGTGGGCGGGCTTCGGCTCCGCCTTCGGTCCGCTGGTCCTGGCCTCGATGTACTGGAAGCGCCTCAACGCGCCCGGCGCCATCGCCGGCATGGTCACCGGCGCCGTGGTGGTCTTCGCCTGGGGCAACCTGGGCGGTTCGGACATCATCTACGAGATGGTCCCGGGCTTCATCGCCGCCGCCGTGGTCATGGTCGCCGTGACTCTGCTGACCTCCCCGCCGAAGGATGAGGTCACCGACGAGTTCGACCAGGCGGTCCGCCTGTCGAAGGTGTTCAAGGAGGACGAGGACGTGGACATCGAGACCGCCGCCGCCCAGGTCAAGGGCAGCGGGGTCTGATCCCGCCCCGGATCCCGCGGGAACCGCACAGGCCTCACACCAGTCCAATACTGGTGTGAGGCCTTTCCGTATCTATCTGCTGCTGCTCATCTGCGCGACCATTGCCCTGGCGCTGCCGGGGGCACTGTCCCCGCACCGCGACGATCCCGGACTGCCGGCGCTCGACGCCCTGCTCCCCCGCATCAAACAGGTGCCGCAGCGCCACCGCGTGCTGGGTTACGACCGCGCCGCCTTCGGCCCTGGGTGGTCCCCGCAGGCGGACTGCACCGTCCGCGAGGCCGCGCTCGCCCGGGCCGGCGGCCGCCTCGAGAACTGCCGGGTCACCGCCGGCACGGTCTCCGACCCCTACACCGGCGAGGTGCTGGACCTGCGCGGGGAAGTGGAGATCGACCATGTCCTCCCGCTCTCCGCGGCGTGGGACCTGGGGGCGCACGGGTGGACCCCGGGGCGCCGGTCGGCCTTCGCCAACGACCCGGTCAACCTGGTGGCCACCTCCCGCGCCGCCAACCGTGAGAAATCCGACCTCCTACCCGCGGCCTGGCAGCCCACCGACCGGGGTTCGCGCTGCTGGTACGCCCGCCGACTGGCCCTCGTGGCCGTCACCCACGAGCTGCCGCTGCCGGCCGGGGATGTCCGGGCCATGCGGCAGGCCTGCCGGATGAACGACTTCACCGGGGACTGGTTAGGGTGGTCCGTGGACCATTGACCGACACCGCCCGCCCGAAAGGCCACGACACCCCGCATGACCACGATCCTGATCGCCCTGCACGTCCTCGCCGCCGTGCTGTTCATCGGACCGGTGACCTTCGCCGTCTCCACTTTCCATGTCCAGGCCCTGAACGCCCGCGGAGGTGACCCTCGCGCAGCCGGAGCCGCCCAGGTCCTGCACAAGCTGTCCAGCACCTACGGTGTGCTGGCCGCCCTCGTCCCGCTGCTGGGAGTGTCCGTCATGTTCACCAACCCGGCGTACTGGAGCCAGGGCCAGTTCCATGTCGCCCTGGCCCTGGCGGTCATCGCGTGGATCATCCTGCTGGTGCTCATCATCCCCCGTCAGAAGAAGATGATGGGCTCGCTCGGGCTTCTCGACGCCGCCGACCACGACCCCGAGACCGACACCCTCGCCGACGGCGAGTGGGTCAAGACGAAGAAGCAGCTGTCCATGTTCGGCGGCATCTTCTCCCTGCTGTGGCTGATCATGTTCGTGCTCATGTACGTCTAGGAACTGCCGCCCCATTCCCGAAGCCCCGCCACGGTGGGGCATTTTTCGTGCCTCAGCCGGGAAACCCGGAGAGCATGCTCTCCACCGTCGCGGCCGTCTGGTAGATCACGTCCCAGCGGAACTGTATGCCCTCTTCGCGGGTGAGGGCCTCCTCCAAGAGCGAAGCCGGGTGGTACTCCACCCCCAGGCGGCGGGCCGCCACCTCCGCCACCAGGGCGGCCTCCCATCCGCAGACGGGGGCGGTCCCCATCTCGTGGGTCAGGACGGAGGTGGCGATCATCCGGATCAGGCCGACGGTGACGCTCTCGCCCTCAACCTGGTCGACGGAGAAGCGCAGGTGCGTCACGTCCGGGTCGGCTGCCCCCGGGTCCGAGGTGGGAAGGCTGACCACGAGCCGGTAACGCCACAGGTTTCGGAGCATCTCCACCTCGCGCCAGGGAATGAGCTCCGCGAACTCCGCCAGTGCGGGCGCGTCCGCGGGGCCCGGCCGAAACAGCGCCACGTTGTCCGGTTCCGCCTCCGCCTCAGATTCGAGGGCGGCGAGACGGTCTGCCACCAGGACGTCATCCCGCAGGAAGTAGTGGGCTTCCCGTCCTTGCCCGCTCGGGACCAGCAGTTCCGCCGCCTCCGGGCGGGGCACCCAACCGCGGGCCCGCCACTCCTCCACCGACCGCAGCTCGATGGTGTCCAACCAGTCACGCCGTGAGGGATCACCGACCACGTCCGCACCCCAGCGGTGGTAGAGCTGGCTACCCAGTGCCAGCGCGGTGGACACCGGGAAGCGGCCGTTCCCGGCGACGAAATCCAGGAGCCAGCGCTCCGCGACCTGCCGCTCCCCCTCATCTCTTATCTCGTTCAACTCCCGGGCCACCTCCCGGTACGGGTCCTTCACCAGTAGACGGGGTGTGACCGGCGTCTGCCCGTCCGTCGTCCCGACCGGCAGCAGCGGATTCTGCTTCCCCTCCAGCAGGTCCTCCATGACCTGGGTGGTCTCCACCACCCTTCCCCAGTCAATGTCCTCCGGCACATCCGGTGCCCCGCGAACGTGTGGTTCGCCCAGCCCCAGGCGCCGGCCGACGATATGGCTCACCACGGCCACTTCCGCATCCGACACCTGCTCGACGGGGTTGCTCCGCCGGGGGATTCCTTCACGGCGCCCCTGGATCCAACTGCCCAGCAGGCGCGCCATCAGGCCCAGGATCAGAGGCATGGCCCGGGATCGCCCGACATCGGGGTGGATGAGGAGGCGGTAGCAGGCGTCCTCGCTCCGCAGCTGCGAGCACGGCCGGCAGCGCAGATGCCGGCCAGCCTTTTCGATCTGGCCCTCCCGAACGGGATCTACGTCTGCGGACCATTCGAGGACGGTGCAGATGCGCCACAGATTCGACAGCGCCACCCGCTCCCGTTCCCCCAGGTGGAAGGAGAACTCCGACAACGAAGGCGACAGCCCGAACGGGGCGGCCGGTTCCCGCGGAGAGAGATGGTCGATGGTGCCCACGAGCTGCTCGTCGACAAGTTCGACGTCGAAAAGCAGGAACATCTCCGTCCGGGAGCCGTCCAGATGCGAGAGCATCAGGGGCTGCGCGTCATCGGGCACCCGGTAACCGTCGGCCTGCCATTCGCTGCGTGTGGCGGGAAGCGGACGGGTGGTCCAGGTCTCCCCGAGGCTCTCCGTCAGAACGTCCGCCCCCCACCGGCTGAGCAACTGGCTTGCCGCCTGGGCCGCCGCAAACGCGGGAAGGCGGGGGTTGGCCACGAGGAAATCCACGAACCACCGCTTTACGAGGACCCGCTGCCCGGGCAGGACGAAGTGGTTGAGTTGCGCGTGGAACACGTCATAAACATTCACCGGAAACTCCTCATGTTAACTTGCTTCATTCCAGTGGACCATGCGCCCGGGACATGAATGTGCCCTACCCCGAACAAGAGCCCTATCCCACCCCCGGGGTCAATCGTTGACCTGATAGCGGTGCCCCAGCATCGCCCCCTCGACCCCATCAGCCACATCGTAAACCAGCGCCCAGCGCAGCTCACCGGGGGCGGGGAGCTCCGGTGAGATCAACCACCCCGCCGCCGCCCGCCCCGGCCGGACGTCCAGCCGCAGCCGCCGGGCGGCGAGCCAGACGGCGAGCTCCAGCTCCAGGGGGCTGGCCCAGTCGGCCCACTCGGGTTCCCCGCACTCCGGATCCTCGAGCGCCCCGACCATGTACAGGAGCAGCAGCTCGGCGGTCATCCTCAGCACCATGCCCATGATGTCCGGTTCGGCGGCCAGTGGGCTGATGTTGAGGTGGAAATAGATCTCTCCGCCGTAGGTTTCCGTCATCTCCGGGTCGCTGAGATCCAGGAAGAAGTCCACTCCCTCCGGCAGGTCGATGTCCCAGCGCACCAGGCCGTGGAGTTCGACCACCTTCCCCAGCATCGCCCGCTCGCGCTCCCCCAGGTGGCCGGCGAAGTCCTCGAACTCGGGCACCTCGAACTCCGGCGGGCCGACCTCGCGGTGCTCCACCGGTTCGATCCGCTCATCCAGCGCTGCGCCCGGGACGTCCTCCGGCAGGAAGAGCGCCACCTCGTCCCCGTGCGAGCCGGGCACGGCGAGGGGGCGGGCGAAATCCGCCGGCCACATCCCGCCGAAGGACCACTCGAGTTCCGTGCGCAGCGGAACCCGGACCAGCCGGTCCCAGGAACGCTCGTCCATGATGGCCCAGTACCCGTAGCGCCGCGCCAGTTGCTCGGCCACCACCATCGCCTGGAGGGCGTTGAGCTGGACGTTGACGGCGGAGAACTCGAGCAGCCACCGTTCTACCGCGGCGCGCCGCCGCGGCTGCGCGATGCCGCCGACCTCGTGGGCGGCCTCCAGGAGATGGTCCAGCAGATTCATGGGCCCATTCCAGCACACGCCCCCGACACCCGGCCGGCACCGACCCCCGCCGAGTCGAACAACGGGACGACAAAACCCCCGTCTCCTCCACCAGGAAGGAAACGGGGGTCGAGTCAGGTGGGACTAGTCGCGCCAGCCGCCGCCACGACCGCCACGGTCGTCGCGGTTGCCACGGAAGCCACCACGGTCACCGCCGCGATCATCGCGGTTGCCGCGGAAGCCGCCGCGATCGCCGCCACGGAAACCACCACGGTCACCGCCACGATCGCCGCCACGGAAACCACCACGGTCTCCGCCGCGATCGCCGCCACGGAAACCACCGCGCTCTTCACGCGGCGGGTGCACGGCACCGGCGTCACGCTCGATGTCGATGCGCTGACCGGAGATCCGGGTGTCGGACAGGCGGTCCAGGACGGACGGGTCCATGTCCTTCGGCAGCTCGACCAGGGTGTGGTCGACGGCGATGGTGATGCGGCCGAAGTCCTTGCTGGACAGGCCACCCTCGTTGGCCAGGGCGCCGACGATGGCACCCGGGCGGACGTGCTGACGCTTGCCCACCGCGAGGCGGTAGGTGGTGAAGTCGCCGTCACGGTCGGGACGCGGGGCACGCTCACGGCGCTCGCCGCGCTCCTCGAAGCGGCCGCCGCGGCGGTCGCCGCCACGGTCCTCGCGCTCGAAGCGGTCGGTGCGCTCGCGGCGGCGCTCCGGCGGGAGATCCTTCATGAGGAAGTCGGCGCCGGCCTGGGCCTGTGCGGCCAGGGCTGCGGCGATATCCTCCAGCGGGACGTCCTTCTCGTCGGCGTAACGCTTAATCAGCTTGCGGAACGTATCCAGCTGCTTGGATTCGAGCGCCTCGGTGATGGAGTCGGCGAACTTCTCCTTGCGGGCCTCGTTGACGTCGTCGACGGAGGGCAGCTCCATCTCGGCCAGCGGCGCGTTGGTGGCGCGCTCGATGGCCCGGAGCATACGGCGCTCGCGCGGGGTGACGAAGAGGATCGCCTCGCCGCTGCGGCCCGCGCGGCCGGTGCGGCCGATGCGGTGGACGTAGGACTCGGTGTCGTTCGGGATGTCGAAGTTCAGCACGTGGCTGATGCGGTCGACGTCCAGGCCGCGGGCGGCGACATCGGTAGCGACCAGGATGTCCAGCTTGCCGTTCTTGAGCTGATCGACGGTGCGCTCGCGCTGGTTCTGCGCGATGTCGCCGTTGATGGCGGCCGCGGAGAACCCACGGGCGCGCAGCTTCTCGGCGATCTCCTCGGTCTCGTGCTTGGTGCGCACGAAGACGATCATGGCCTCGAACTCGGTGACCTCGAGGATGCGGGTGATCGCGTCCAACTTGTTGCGGTGCGCGACGTTGATGTAGCGCTGCGTGATGTTGGTGGCGGTACGGGTCTCGGACTTGACCGAGATCTCGCGCGGCTCGTTGAGGTACTGCTTGGAGATCTTGCGGATGCCGTTGGGCATCGTCGCGGAGAACAGCGCGACCTGCTTGTCGTTCGGGGTGTCCTCGAGGATGCGCTCGACATCCTCCTGGAAGCCCATGTTGAGCATCTCGTCGGCCTCATCGAGGACGAGGAAGCGCAGCTTGGAGATGTCCAGGGTGCCCTTGGACAGGTGGTCGATGACTCGACCCGGGGTGCCCACGATGATCTGGGCGCCGCGGCGCAGGCCCGAGAGCTGAATGCCGTAGGCCTGGCCGCCGTAGATCGGCAGCACCTGGATCCCGCCGAGGTGATCGGCGAAGGACTGGAAGGAGTCGGCCACCTGGAGCGCGAGCTCGCGGGTGGGGGCCAGCACGAGCGCCTGGGGGGAGCGCTCCTTGGGGTTGATGCGGGCGAGGATCGGCAGCGCGAATGCGGCCGTCTTGCCGGTGCCGGTCTGCGCGAGGCCGACGACGTCGTTGCCCTGCATCAGGACCGGGATGGTCTGCGCCTGGATCGCGGAGGGGGTTTCGTAACCCACCTTCTTCACCGCGGCGAGGACGGCGTCCGGCAGGCCCAGGTTGTCGAACCCGTTGCCCTCGGTCTTATCCTCTGAGGCGTTCTTCTTGTCTGCTTCAGCAGTAGTTTCGTTGTCAGCGTTGTCCGGGACCTTGTTTTCGGTCTCAGAGTCGGCGGCCTCAGAATTATCCGCGTCCCTGGTGTCCATATCCGCCTGAGCCGGGACGTCGGGATCAATCAGATCCTCGACAGTCAGCGGCCCGGTGGAGGCGGAGACAGCTTGCGCTGCGTCACCCTGCGGGTTTTTCTGAAATTCCGACAGATTCATGTCATCCGGCTCATTTACGCCGCCGGTGGCGTTATCGGTGATGCTCATTGCCTGATCAGAGTACGCGACCTCGAGAGGAAACACCATTCTCACCGGGGTGTTCTACGTCGCATTCCGCTTATCGACGCCCCCTCCATCGTCCCCGCGCACCGGCAGATTCCGCCCCACCCTCGTCCGGGCGTAAGGTGTCACCTGCAAATCCCCCGTATCCGACACCTGTTCCGGCAAAGGATCATCCGTGACCGAATCAACTGCCGTCCCCGCCGCCGGACCCGCTGGGGCGAGGTCCACGACCGTCGTCAAGCGACAAGGCCTCAAAGCCCGGCACATCCATTTCATCGCGCTGGGATCAGCGATCGGCACGGGGCTGTTCTACGGCTCCGCCGGCGCGATCCAGGCGGCCGGCCCCTCCGTGCTGCTGGTGTACCTGCTCGGCGGCGCGGTGGTGTACTTCATGCTCCGCGCCCTCGGCGAGATGGCCGTGCACATGCCGGTGACCGGCTCCTTCGCCGAGTACACCCGTGCGCATCTCGGCGGCTGGGCCGGCTACATCACGGGCTGGATGTTCGCCTTCGAGATGATGATCGTCTGTCTGGCGGACCTCACCGCCATCGCCATCTACATGCGCTTCTGGTTCCCGGACACGCAGCAGTGGGTGTGGGTGGCGGCGACGCTGCTCATCGTCGGCGCCGCGAACCTGGCCAGCGTACACAGCTTCGGCGAGCTGGAGTTCGTGTTCACCATCATCAAGGTGACGGCCGTGGTGGGCATGATCATCGGCGGCGCCGCCATCCTCACCTTCGGCCTCGGCGACTCCGCCCAGAACGTCGGCCTGGACAACCTCTGGAACGACGGCGGTTTCCTCCCCAACGGCGTCGAGGGCATGATCGCCGCGTTCATCCTCGTGCTCTTCGCCTTCGGCGGAACCGAGATCATCGGCGTGGCAGGCGTCGAGGCCGAGGACCCGGAGAAGGCCATCCCCAAAGCCGTGAACACCGTCCCCGCCCGCATTCTGCTGTTCTATGTCGGCGCGATCCTGGTCATCCTGGCGCTGAACCCGTGGCGCACCATCACCGGTGAGGAGTCCCCCTTCGTCCAGATCTTCGACACCCTGGGCGTCAACTGGGCCGCAGCCCTGCTCAACGTCGTGGTCATCACCGCCGCACTCTCCGCCATCAACGCCGACCTCTTCGGTGCCGGCCGCGTACTCACCGGCCTGGCGAAGCAGAACCTCGCTCCGCGCGCCATGGCCCGCACCGTGCGCGGCATCCCCGTGATGACCACCGCCATCCTGCTGCTCACCCTCGTCCTGGGCACCATCCTCAACGCGATGCTGCCCGACCGCGTCTTCGAGATCGTCGCCTCGCTGGCCACCTTCGCCACCATCTACGTGTGGCTGATGATCCTGCTGGCGCAGGTCGCTTCTCGACGCCACATGAGTCCGGTGGAAGTGGCCGAGCTCAAGTTCCCGGTCCCTTTCTGGCCCTACGGCCAGTACTTCGCTATCGCCTTCATCATCTTCACCTTCGGCATCATGGCCTGGCTTGACCAGTACCACCTGGCGCTCGGCGTCGGCGTGGGCTTCCTGGTGCTGATGACGGCGCTCTACTACGCCACGGGGAGGCCGAAGGTGCAGGGGGTGGCTCGGGTTTAGGCCCTCGAACTGCGGGCTCTGCAGCCAAAGGGCGCGATCTCAACGAGGCGATCAACCAGACAAGTACACGCTCTCGAACATATGGAGCTTTCTGGCCGTGATCGCGGTGTTGAGAACGCGCCCTTTTCCGTATCCCCTACCTGTGACCGTCAACTATTCCACCGACCGGACCCGCATTCTTCACTTTCTTCGTCGAGGGCACGGGACTGACCCTCAAGGGACTGACGATCACCGGCGGGGCCCACGCCGTGCACCTCTCCGGCCCGGCTTCAGCCACCCTTGTCGACAACACCATCATCGACCGCGCCGGCGCAATCCACCTGGACAAGGACCCCACCGGGCAGATCGGCGGCAATAACATCACCGGCAACCTCGGCTACGGCATCAACATTCAGGAGAACTCCTACGCCCGCATCGGGTTCACCGCCCCCACCCGCGGACACCTGCCCGACATCATCAAGGACAACCAGGGCCCCGGGATCATCGTCAAGCAGTGGTCCGGTGCCTGGATATCCGGCAACGACATCTCCAACAATGCCGGCCACGGCATCCAGGTCGATCGCTCCTCCACCGCGGAGGTCTCCGACAACGAGATCAGTGCCAATGCCGGCGACGGCATCAACGTGGCCAACGGCTCGAGTGCCAACTTCGATCCGATCAACAACGAGGCCCCCTCCCAGATCAAGGGCAACACCACCAATACCCCCAACCGTGACTACGGAATGTCCTGCTCCACCGGCGGGCACCCTCAACGGGTTGAAGGGGGCTGAGCGTACCGACGGCGGCTGTGCGTCCGACCGTAAGTACGAGCAGTCGTTGATGGGGCTATCTTCCTAAAGGATTCGCCGCGGCTGGGCCTTGCTTTTCGACGCCCCCTTCTCTCCTGCGCACTACGGGAGGATGGGGTTGAAGTATCTAGACGCTTATCACCGACCCACGCGCGGGGCAGGACAAGTGATACGGAAAGAAAGGCCTGCTCACCGTGTTAGCATGAGCCGATCCAACAGTGTGAGCCGAGGAGCAGTGGTGAAGAAGCGCATTAACGTGACAGGGGCAGTTCTGACTGATGGCGACAAGGTCCTCGCAGCGCGGCGCGGTCCGGATAAAGCGCTTCCCGGTTTCTGGGAGTTCCCCGGTGGAAAGATTGAAGCCGGAGAAACCCCCGAAGAATCACTCGCTCGAGAACTGAAAGAGGAACTTCTCTGCCAGGCAGCCGTCGGCGACTACATCACTACTACTGAATACGAGTATGACTTCGGCATCGTCATTCTTTCTACCTACTTCTGCACCCTCATCGAAGGGGATCCGCAGCTCACCGAGCACGAGGAGATTCGATGGATTCCGGCCGCTGAGCTACACACGCTGAATTGGGCTCCCGCAGACGTTCCCGCGGTCGAGATCATTGCCGCGCAGCTCGGCGGATGAACCGCCTGAACACCCCGCTCGGACAGGACACCGCTTTTGGGTTTCTTGATGCCAGAACCCGATCGGATCAGCTTTTAAACCCGCTCCTCATCGCCAATAACGATGAGGAGAAGATGTTGCATGCGATTCGACAGGAACTGTCTCGAGCCAGTCACTTCATATTTTCCGTCGCGTTTATCAGCAGCCGCGGCCTTGCACTACTGAAGGAGGCCCTTCTCCAGTTCGAAGGAACCGGAGAAATCATCACCTCCAACTACCTAGACTTCAACGACCCGGCTGTATTCCACGAGCTCCTGCTCCTTGAAAACGTTCGAACCGTCATCCACGAAGACGTTGATCGTGGATTCCACGCCAAGGGATACATCTTCCACCGTGAAGACGGCATCACAGCGATCGTTGGAAGCTCAAACCTCACCGACAACGCTCTTCTGGTTAACCAAGAGTGGAACCTTCGCTTTTCTGCTTTCCCGGACGGCGACGTCGCCCTGCAACTGGAAGATGCAGTTAAACGGCAGAAGAGACGATCCGTCAAACTCACCGAAGAGTGGATATCCCGTTACGAGAAGAACCGCACGTTCCGCCCCGTTCTCGTCCCGGGTGGAGACTCTCCCGTCACAACACCTGCAGGGGGGCCGATCTATCCGAACGACATGCAGGCTCGAGCGCTCGAGGCACTTCGCGAGTGCCGAGAACTGGGGGAAGACAAAGCAGTCATCATTTCCGCCACGGGGACCGGAAAGACGATTCTCGCAGCCCTCGCTGTTCGTGCGGCAGAGCCAAAGCGGGTCCTATTCCTCGCTCACCGAGAACAGATCCTTAATAAGGCTAGGAGCGAATTCCAACGGGTCCTGGACAAAGATTCAAACCAGTTCGGAAAACTCGTCGGCAATACGCGTCAGACGGATCGAAAGTACCTTTTTTCCACAGTGCAGTCCCTGTCTCGCGAAACGGCTCTCGAGGCATTCCCCCCTGACGCCTTCGACTACATCGTCATCGATGAGGTCCATCGCGCAGGTGCTGACACCTATCGCAGAATCATCGACCATTTCACCCCGTCCTTTCTTCTGGGCCTGACCGCGACGCCCGAACGCACTGATGGTTTCAACGTTTTCGAGCTTTTCGATTACAACGTTCCCTTCGAGATCCGTCTGCACGAGGCGCTCGAAGAAAAGATGCTCGCACCTTTTCACTACTACGGTGTAACCGACTTCGTTAACGCAGAAAACGAGACGATCGACGATTTCGCTGAACTGGGAAAACTCATTGCCGAAGAGCGCGTAAAGCACATTCTCAAGATGCTTCGACAGTACGGCCACCCCCTTGATGTGAAAGGGCTAATGTTCTGCAGCCGGAAAGACGAAGCCGAGGAACTTTCTAGCTTGTTCAATCAGTCTTACCTCAACGATCGCCGGCTTCGGACGAAGGTGCTCACCGGCGAGGATTCGGCTGACAAACGCGACTTGGTTATCGAGGAGCTTGAGAACGGCGAGATCGATTACATCCTGACCGTCGATATCTTTAACGAGGGAATCGATATACCAGCGGTCAACCAGGTAGTCATGCTTCGCAGGACTCAATCCAGCATCATCTTCACTCAGCAACTTGGTCGAGGCCTTCGAAAAACGCCGGGTAAAGACCACCTTCGGGTCATTGACTTCATCGGCAACTATGCAAACAACTATCTCATTCCGGTTGCACTTTTCGGTGACAACTCACGGAATAAAGATTCGATTCGAAAGAACCTACTGGAAAGCAACTCTACAAACACCATCGCCGGCATTTCCAGCGTGAACTTCGATAAGATCTCTCAAAATAGAATTTTGGAATCGCTGAGCCAGGCGCGTCTCGTGGGGAAGCATATCTTCAAGAACGATATCAAGCAGCTTATAAACCGCTTGGGCCGGATACCGACGCTCTTTGACTTCGCTCGTTTCGACACGGTCGATCCGGTCCTCCTCGCATCGGCTTATGACAACACTTCCAAGCCGAAGAGTTATTGGCAACTGCTGAAAGATCTCAAGTTCGTTGATCTAGCACCCACGTCAGAAGAAGCAGCCTTCTTAACATTCCTTTCGGCGGAGATACTAAGCGGGAAACGGCCTCATGAACTCCTCTTGCTTCAGAAGCTCACTGCTAACGAGGTCGTGTCCCGGGAGGATTTTGTTAACCTCCTTGATACAAAGGGAGTGAACTCCGATGCCTTAACACTCCGATCTGTCGAACGTGTTCTTTCACTAGCGTTTTATACCGAGGCCCAGGTTAAGAAGTTTGGGGGCTCCCCGCTCATAGTCTCCGATGCGAGCGGATACCGCCTCAGCGATGATTTCCGCCGTCTCTATGAGAGTGAATCAGTCGACGACCGCATGCCCACGGAGATCTTCAAGAGCCACGTGGATGACATCCTCGAAACTGGCCTTTTCCTCTCGCGCGAGAGGGGTTATTGGTCAGGAAATCTCAAGGAAGGGTCAATGTACTCCCGGCGTGAAGTTTGCCGACTTCTCAACTGGCCGAGCAATCATGAAAGCACTCTGTACGGATACAAGCGGGACAATATCACTTCGACCTGCCCAATCTTCGTCACTTACCACAAGCATGCAGATGTAGCAGAAAGCACTAAATACGGCGACGAGTTCATTAGTCCTCAAACCATGCATTGGTATAGCAGGTCGAGACGCACCCTTATTAGCCCGGAACTGCGGCCGATCATTAACAATGAAGATGACCTCCACCTTTTCGTTAAGAAGGATGACGCTGAGGGGAACGATTTTTATTACTTGGGAAAAGTCGAGTCTCACAACCAGCAGGACGAGACGATGCCCGGCACTGACGGTAAGATGTTGAATGTTGTGACGATGAATCTTGATCTGCTCACCCCCGTCGAGCAGAGCCTTTACGATTATCTGACCAACAATGCCCCCTCCACTGCCTCGTGAATCCACTTTGGTCCGCGAAATGGGGTGAGGTGAGGACGCTTAGTTCTGAGTTGCCAGCGCCGGCGACGAGACTTACTAAGCCGTCAGTTACAGTTGGAGCGTCGGTTTGCTTTCTCAAACACGTAAAATAACTTCGCCCCAGGGTAGGTCATGTCCTCTAAAATTCGCACTCTGAGCTTCTTTAACAACAAGGGCGGCGTCGGTAAAACAACGTTGTCGACGAATGTCGCCCATGATTTCGCGGAGCGTGGCTACCGCGTCCTCTACGTCGATTGCGACCCACAGTGCAACGCGACGCAGCTGATGCTCACCGAAGACCAGACCGCCCAGATCTACGCTCCCGACAGAGACCCAGATAGTGCTTTGCGGCGTTCCCTGGCAAACACAGTGTACGGGCTTTTTATCCCCCTGCTGGAGGGCGAGCCGGAGATCGAGAAGAACATTCACACTGTTCGATCCGAGCGTTTCAAGGTGGATGTCCTGGCTGGGCACCCTTCCTTGTCCAAAATCGAGGACGTCATGAGCAATGCATGGCAATCTGCCCATGGCCGGGAGACAGCTGCGTTTCGACGCGTTCATTGGGCAGGCCAGCTAGCCACCGCGATGGAGGACCAAAATCGCTACGACATTATCCTGTTTGATGTCGGCCCGAGCCTGGGTCCCTTCAACCGAACCGTCTTGTTGGGTTGCGACGCCTTCGTTACCCCAACTGCTACCGATCTCTTCAGCTTTCACGCTTTTGACAACCTCTCCCGCTGGTTCGAGAATTGGGTCGCTGAATACAGCGAAATGCAGGAAGCTAACATCGCGGCTTGGAGACAGTATTCAAATAGCTTCGCAGAGAAATCCCGCACCCTTCGCCTTCACGGTCATGAAGGCCGTCAGCTCAATTACCTCGGATACACCACCCTTGAGTACATGAAGAAGAAGGCCGGCGGCGGCGAACAGCTCGTGGGCGCTTTCGAGCGATTCCGAGATCGTTTCCCGGAAGAGGCTCAACGTATCGCCAGTAGCTTGGGTCAGAAAGAGGATGAGTTCCTCCTCGGACATATCCCTCACATGCACTCCATGCCGGCGACAGCGCAGGATGTCCATTCCCCAATTGCCGGACTGGTTGGCAAAGACGGAGTACGGGGAACCCAGCTAAACCAGCGAGATGGGTACGTCGACAAAATAAAAAATGTTGCTGAGACGGTTCACAAACGTCTGATGTCCTAGAAAAACCTTCTCCCCCACCGCAACGATCTGCGGTGAGGGAGAAGGGGGCGTCGATAAGAGGGCGCAGCAAACTACCGGGGCTGAGCGGCCTCGCGGCCCTCCCAGATGTCGCGGACCTCGTCGCCCTCCGGGGTGGACAGGTAACGCTCGAGGGAGTCGTCGATCTCGAGCATCCACGGGGTGTGGTGCTGGGCGGCTTTCGTCCCCGTCATCACGGAGGTGTACGTGACGTCGCGGTAGTTGAGGATGTCCTCCTTCTTTGTGCGGCCCCAGCGCTTGAAGATCTCGGCGACGGTGTCCAGGTCGAACATCGGGTAGTCGGTCTGCTCGATGAGGTCGCGGATGTAGTCGGCCTGGAAGTCGATCTGGTCGTCGGAGTCCTTCAGGGCGTGGAAGCGCTCGAGCCAGGCGTCGATGGACGTGCGCTGCTCCTCCCGGGAGGGCAGCTCACGCTCGCCGAGGATGAGGTCGCGGACGTACCAGGCCTGGGCGTCGAACATGTTGAAAGTGAACCACTGGTCCTGAGCGCCCAGGTAGAACAGCTGGTTGTTGCCCTCCCAGACCACGCCGCGGTACAGGTTGGCCGGGTAGACGTTGTTCGGGGACTTCAGCGCCAGGTTGCTGGGCAGGAACGGGTAGTGGTGCTGGTAACCGGTGCACAGGATGACGGCGTCGAACGTGCGCTGCAGGCCGTTGATGAAGTACGCGGTGGACCCGTCGAACTTCTCCACCAGGGGCTGCTCCTCCATGCCCTCGGGCCACTCGTAACCCATAGGCGCGCTGCGGTAGGAGAAGGTGACGGTGCGGGCACCCATCTTGTAGGCCTGGGTGCCGATGTCCTCCGCGGAGTAGCTGGCGCCGATGAGCAGGACGTCCTTGTCCGCCAGGGACTCCGCGCCGCGGAACTCATGGGCGTGGATGATCTGACCCGGGAAGGTCTCCATGCCGTCGAACTCGGGCACATTGGGGAAGGTGAAGTGGCCGGTGCCCACGATGACGTGGTCGAACTTGCCTGATTCGGTCTCCCCGGTGCGCAGGTTCTCCACGTTGACGGTGAAGGTCTTCGAGGTTTCGTCGAAGTCGACCCAACGCACGGCGTGGGCGAACTTGACGTACTTCTTCACGTCGGACTTCCGGGCGCGGCCGTCAATGTAGTCCCACAGCGCCTCGCGCGGCGGGTAGGAGGAGATGGGGCGGCCGAAGTGCTCGTCGAAGGTGTACTCTGCGAACTCCAGACCCTCCTTCGGGCCGTTCGACCAGAGATTGCGGTACATCGAGGAGTGCACGGGCTCGCCGTACTTGTCGGTTCCGTTACGCCACGTGAAGTTCCACTGACCACCCCAGTCATCCTGCTTCTCGTAGCACACGATCTCCGGCATCTCGTGGCCCTTCTTCGCCGCGGATTCGAAGGCGCGCAGCTGCGCCATTCCGCTGGGACCTGCCCCGATAATTGCAATACGCTTAGTCAAGCATGCCTTTCCGGCCCGGCTACCCGGGCCCTGAAGGTCGACGTTCCGGGGCAGGGGCCCAGCCGGCGGGCATGCCGGGGGCGCCGAGCCGCGCCATACGCGACCTTCTTCAATTGTGTTTTCGTCCATGGACATATCGTGGCCTTCGGGGCGCACCAACCTTGCGCGCCCTACCGGGACAAGGACCAGAGGGGCCGCCGCTTACCCGCCAAATCTGAAGTGCACGGCGGCCGCTATTCATAACTGAAAGCTCTGAACCGGGCCACACCCAGGCGTTGAGGCTAACACATTTTCCGATTTAATGCACATTTAGGCGGACTTTAACCGCGCCCGGCGGGCTGGATCGGCGCATCCGGGGCCGGGCCCACCGCCCCCTCGATCACCCGGTGCACGCCCCATTCCAGCGGCCCGCGGCGGAAGCGCCAGCGCCACAGGGAGGCGAAGATGAGCAGGCCGATGAGCTGCGCGGCGAACACCCACAGCCAGTCGGGGTCGCCCATGCCCGGGTCGTCGAAGACGGGGGCGTCAGGGTTCCCCAGGCCGGGGAAGCCGGGCGAATCCGACAACGGCGTGTACATGCTCCAGCCGAAGTCACCCTTGGGCAGATAGGGCTGCGGCTGACCGCTGTAGATGTTGTGCAGGGAGACGAACGTCCCGTCGACCAGGGTGGTGATGATGACGTGGGTGATGTACATGGTCAACGACATCGATCCCATCGCCCGCAGCGGGTAGCTGGCCCACACCACGGCCCCCGCGCGGCAGACCAGGAGGCAGAGCCCGATCACGGCCATGGCGGCGCCCGCGGAACCGGTGACGTCCAGCAGCCCGCCCGTGTGCGGTTCCCCCTGGAGGTAGGCGCCGAACTCGTTGAGGATGTCGTTGGGACCGACGCGGAACCCGGTGAGCTCGATGATCAGTTGGGTTGCCCCCAGCAGGGCCAGGCCGAGGGCGGCGAGCCAGACGGGCCGGACTACCCCCGAAGGTTCGGCGGGAGATGTGGCGGGGCGCACCACCACGCGGTGGATCAGCAGCCCCACCAGCGTGTACGCCAGCCAGGCCAGGAGCGGATAGGCCCCGACGAGCAGGTCCGGCAGGAGTTCATCACTCCAGGTGAGGGTGAAGACGTTCTCCGCCGCCACGAGCAGGGGGCCGGCGACCACCAGCACGCCCAGCAGCACCCCGAGCCGCCGGGTCGACCATGTGACCACCGGGGTGAGCAGCAGGTAACTCACGCCGATTGCCGTGAGCACGACCAGGATCCCGGACTGCAGCGCCGCCAGCACCACCCCCAGCCCGGCCAGGATCACGCCCCGGAGGATCAGCCGGAAGCGGGTGCGCAGCAGGTCCCCCGCGCCATCAGCCACCCCGCGGGAGATGATCCCCATGGACACGCCCGCCAGGACCGCGAAGAGCACCGAGGGATAGCCGTCGGTCACCGGATTCTTCGGGCCGATGTGGGCTGCCATCATGCCGATGATCGCCAGGGCGCGGGCCAGGTCCAGGCCATGGATGCGGGTCATTGATCCAGGTTAAGACAACTCACCCGCGCGTACCGGGCGACCTCCCCCATGAAGTCCGCATCGTGGCACGTGATCACCAGCGCGGTCCCGGCGCGCAGCTGCTCGGCGATGAGCCCGTGCATGACCCCGCGTCCGCGGTGGTCGAGGCCCACGTCCGGTTCGTCGGCGAGCAGGACCGGTCGCCCGAGCCCGGCCACGGCGAGAAACTGCGCCAGCCGCAGGTCGGTGGCCCCCAGGTCCAGGGGGTGTGCGTCCGGGTCCAGGCCCAGCGGCTCGCCGGCCCGGCCGACGAAACCGCGCACCGTCGTGTCCACCACCTGGTCACCGGCCCGCTGCAGCATCAGGGCCACCGGGATGTGCGTACCCGGCGCGCCGTCCAGCCCCGCGATGGCGCGTAGCAGCGTCGTCTTGCCCGAGCCGTTCGCCCCGCGCAGCCACAGCACCTCGCCGGGCGCCACCCTCACGCCCACCGGACCGACGTTGAACTCGCGGGCATCGGGGCGCGGGAACTGCCACCAGCGGCGTCGGCCCGCACCCCGCCGGCCGGTCACCGACCCCAGGTCGAGCACTGCCCCGCCCTGTCCGACGGGTTCGGGGAGCTGCAGGTCCGGCGGGGTGAGGGGGGCGTCGGCAAGCGGGAGGACCTCGCCCGGCAACAACGGGTGGGGGCGGTTGCCCAGGACGATAACGGCGGTGTGAGGAAGCTGCCGGCACAGCGCGAGGAGCTGCTCCGCGGAGGTGTCGTCGAGGCCGGCGAAGGGATCATCCAGCACGAGGATCTCCGGCTCAAGCACCGCGACCGCGGCCACCGCCAGGCGGCGGGTCTGCCCGCCGGACAGCGCGGCCGGGTCGGCCTCCGCGAGCTCACTCAGGCCCACCAGCTGCAGGATCCGGTCGACGCGGCGTTCCATCTCCTGCCTGTCCACCCCCCGCTGCTCCAGCCCGAAGGCAACCTCCTCCGCAACCGTCTCGCGCAGGAAGGTGATGTGGGCGAGGGCGTCCTGGCTGACCACGCCGACGTGCCGGTGCTCCCGACGCAGCTGCTCCGCCAGGCGAGACAGGCCCTGGCCGGACCCGCCGATGACCTGCACGATCGACCCGGCGGAAAGTTCCATGATCACAGCAGCACCGCCACGACCGCGGCCACGGGGATGAGCACCCGGGCCGCTTTCTGCGCGGGGCTGTCCGGCACGGCGCGCAGGACGGTGCACCGACCCGGCAGATCCAGCCCGGCGGTCTCCAGGGCGGTGGATTTCTGGGCGTTGGCGGTGAGCAGCTGCGTCATCACCGGGACCACCATCCGGGGGATGACGTTGCCGGCGTGGACCCGGCGGCCGGCCAGGCGGTTGGCGTCCCGGACCACCTCCACCGTGCGCCGGCCCTGCGGCAGGAGTTGCAGGGACGCGGCGACGATATAGGCCACACGCGGGCCCAGCGGGCTGACCTGCAGGGCCTTCGCCAGATCCGGCACCCGGAGGAAGGCGGCCGCCGCGAGGAGGGAGGCCATGAGCGCCGTGAAGCGGGCGGCGAGCTCCCCGGCGGTGACGAGGCCCTCGATAGTGAGCAGCGGCGCGATACGGTGTGTGCCGTAGGGGGCGTGAATGAGCAGCATCGACACTGCGGTGGGTGCGGCGAGCAGCACGGTCGTGGCGATGACCGCGAGGTTCCGGGTGCGCCATGTCCCCACCGCCAGCGCCACCACGGTGACCGCCACCGAGAACTGCCAGGTGTTGACCCCCAGCACCAGGATCCACGAGCTCAACCCCGTGACCAGGGCGGTCAGGGGGTTGAGCGGGGCCCGGGGTCCAGGCATCAGGGCCGCACCCCGACGGCACGCTCCTCCGGTGCCCCAGCCGCCTGCTCCTCCCCGCCGGGACGCAGGGACCTCAGCGTGCGCTTCGGCAGCGCCTTGACCGCGGCGAACACGATGGCCAGAACCGCCAGCTTGTCCAGCGGGTCAGAGATGAAGGACTGCATGGTCACCGAGCCGATGAACGAGTTTCCCAGCTCGCGGAACAGCGACACGATCGCGCCGGTGCCCACGCCCGCGGTGCCGCCGTAGACGAACGCCGCCACCGGGGCGGCGAGTGCGCCGCAGATCAGGCCCAGCAGCAGACCGGAGACGACGAGCCTCCAGATCGTCCGGAACGCACCGGCCCGGATGAACCAGCCGGCCAGCCACCCGGTCGCGCCCGCCACCGCCGCGAACGGCAGCGCGGCGGGGTTGAGCAGGCCCCACACCACGGAGCTCAGCGTGCCGGTGGCCAGGCCCGCGACGGGGCCGGCCAGAGCGGCAACCAGCACCGTTCCCACCGAGTCCAGGTACAGCGGAAGCCCCACCGCGCCGACGACCTGGCCGATGACGATGTTGAGCACCAGCGCCACCGGGATCACCGCAATGGTGCGGGCCGGCAGCGCGGGCAGGGTTGCGGCGAGCAGCAGTGCCGCGCCGCCGACATAACCGGCGAGCGTGATCAGGGCCTGGGTGGAGCCGCCAACCGAATCCCAGTCGCTGGGGCGGGCGATGACCAGGTAGAGCCAGGTGGCGGCGACCAGGGCGGCGCCGGCGACAGCCAGGCCGCGGCGGGCGGGGGTGAGGTGAATCTGTGACATGGGTGTCCTCGGGAGGGTACGGCGTGGGTACGGGGCCCCGCCCTATGTCACCTCGGACGGGCTCTCACACTCCGCAGAGTCTAACGGACGGGCCACCGGGCGGCCAACGTGCGGGTGGCCCGGGTGAGTTCGGCGTGGGCGGCGTCGATGTCGGCAGCAGTGACCAGCCGGGCGTTGTGGGAGCGGTGCCAGTGCCCCCGCAGATCCGCCACCGAGGTCCCGCGCATCAGCGGGCTGTCGGCCTCCACGGCGATGGTGGTGGACAGGTCCTCGTACGGGACCGTCCCCAGGGCGATCATGCAGGTGAGCAGGTCATGGATCTGCGCCTGGTAGCCCTCGCCCTGCGCGTGGTGGAACTCGAAGTAGAAGCGCAGGACGTCCGCCAGCTCCCCCGCGATCGGCGTGCCCCCCAGGTCCTGGACCAGCCGGGTCAGCCGCGCCGGGTCGATGAGGAACTGCTCGGTCACCTCCAGCGAGCACAGCCGGATGCCGGCCGCGGGCGGATCCCCGAAGACCTCGGCCGCGGCGTGCGGGTCCACCCAGAAGTTCCACTCCGCCGTGGGTGTGGTGTTGCCGCGGTAGTTCACGGCCCCGCCCATCACCGTCACCCGCCGCAGGCGGGCGTAGTGCTCCGGGTGGCTGTGCCGGAAGGCCGCGAGGTTGGTCAGCGGTCCGGTGACGATGAGCTTCAGGTCCGGGTGCTTGTCGACGCCCCCCTCCCACACCGCCGCCCACTCCCCTTCCGGCCCTTCCGGTGCCGCCGGTACCTCGAGGTACCCCAGGCCGGTCGGCCCGTGGGTCTCGGGTGTGGTGGTCAGCTCCACGTGGCGGGGGCCGGGCCGGCCGGGGAGCACGGGGGCGTCGATAAGCAGCAGGTCGAGCACCCACCGGGCGTTGCCCGCGGCCTGCGTGGCGGTTGTGTTGCCGGCGGTGGTGGTCACCCCGACGATCTCGATCTCGCCTAGGTGGTGGAGGGCGGCGAGGTAGATGAGCGCGAGGGTGTCGTCGATGCCGGGGTCGCAGTCGATGAGGACGGGGGTCATGGGTGTCGAGGATATATTCCCACCGCCCCCTTTACTGATTGTTGAACAATCGCATACAATGCTCCACATCACATCCGTCAATGACGTACGTCACGAAAGGTAGGGCACATGTGATGAGCCACTCATCCTCCGGCACGGCCCCCGACACTGCCTCCGGCAGCACCACCACCGTCGCCGCGAAGTCCGCCACCCGGCGCACCGCGATCCTCGGCGCCATGTTCCTCATGGCCACCAGCGCCATCGGCCCCGGCTTCCTCACCCAGACCAGCGTGTTCACCGCCCGGATGGGCGCGGCCTTCGCGTTCGCCATCCTGGTGTCGATCCTCGTGGACATCGCCATCCAGCTCAACGTCTGGCGGGTGCTGGGCATCTCCGGCATGCGGGCCAACGAACTGGGCAACACCGTCGTCCCCTACCTCGGCTGGGTCATGGCGGCCTTCGTCTTCGTCGGCGGCGCAGTCTTCAACATCGGCAACATCGCCGGCACGGGCCTGGGCCTCAACGCCATGCTCGGACTGGACCCGCGCATCGGCGGTACGATCTCCGCGCTCATCGCCATCTTCGTGTTCATATCGAAGAAGGCCGGCCTGGCACTGGACCGCATCGTGGTGGGCCTGGGCGCCGTCATGATCCTGCTCATGCTCTACGTCGCCGTGGTCTCCTCCCCGCCGGTCGGCGAGGCGCTGAAGAACACCGTCATGCCCGAGGAGGTCGACTTCCTGGTCATCACCACCCTCATCGGCGGCACCGTCGGCGGTTACATCACCTTCGCCGGCGCGCACCGCATGATCGACAGCCGACTCACCGGCCCGGAACACCTCAAGGAGATCACCCAGGGCTCGGTGCTGGGCATCATCGTCACCGGCATCATGCGCGCGCTGCTGTTCCTCGCGGTCCTCGGCGTCGTCGCCGCCGGCGTCACCCTCTCCCAGGACAACACCGCCGCCGACGCCTTCTACAACGCCGCCGGCGAGATCGGGCTGCGTCTCTTCGGCGTCGTCCTGTGGGCCGCGGGCCTGACCTCCGTCATCGGTGCCTCCTACACCTCCATCACGTTCGTCACCACGCAGAACACCGCCCCGCGCCTACGCACCATCCTCACCGTCGCCTTCATCGCGGTGTGCGCGGTAGCCTTCCTGCTGCTCAACGCCGCCCCGCAGGCTCTGCTCATCTTCGCCGGCGCCTTCAACGGCCTGATCCTGCCCATCGGTTTCGCCGTCGTCCTCTGGGTCGCCTGGCGCCGCACCGACCTGCTGCAGGGTTACCGCTACCCCAAGTGGCTGCTGGTCATCGGCGGCCTGGCCTGGGTCCTCACGATCTTCCTCGGCTACAAGTCATTCTCCGGAATCGCCGCGCTGTGGGCGATGTAGACGCCGCCGGACTGACTCCGGCCCAGGCCCGCGCCCTCTTCCGGACGGGCACGATCACCCCCACCTCCGGCTACTCCCGCGGCTACGCGCAGGCGAACCTGCTCTCCCTGCCGAAGGAGGACGCCTTCGACTTCCTGCTGTTCGCCCAGCGCAACCCCAAGCCCTGCCCGCTGCTCGGCGTGCTCGAACCCGGCCAGGTCACCTCGCCGCTGCTCGAAGGCGGTGACATCCGCACCGACATCCCCTCCTACCGGCTCTTCCGCGACGGCGAGCTGGTCGACGAGGCCCCCGACGCCACCGCCTGGTGGCGCGGGGACATGGTCTCCTTCCTCATCGGCTGTTCCTTCACCTTCGAATCAGCTCTGCTGGACAACGGCGTCCCGGTCGCCCACATCACCCAGGGACGCAACGTGCCCATGTACCGGACCACCATCGACACCGTCCCGGCCGGACGTTTCGCCGGTCCGCTGGTCGTCTCCATGCGCCCGGTGCCCGCCGACCGGGTGGCCGACGCCGTCCGCATCACCTCCCGCTACCCGGCCGTCCACGGCGCCCCGGTGCATGTGGGGAATCCGGCCGCCATCGGCATCCACGACCTCTCCACCCCCGACTTCGGCGAGTCCGTGGCGGTGGCCGAGGGTGAGATCCCCGTCTTCTGGGCGTGCGGCGTCACCCCCCAGGCGGTGGTCATGTCCTCCCGTCCCGCCCTGGCCATCAGCCACAGCCCCGGTCACATGCTGGTCACCGACGCCCGCGACCTGGAGTACCAGGTTCCGTAGGCTGGCTGGGCCCGGCGAAGCTGGTTGTCCCCGGTGCATCTGCGCCGGGGACAACCAGCTTTGCAGGGTCCAAGGGGTCCGAGGAGGGCCGCGGGCCTGACAGCCGGTTACTCCCCCAGGATCTCCTGCACCCGCCGCCCGGTGCGCACGAGCGAATCGTGCAGCACCGTGGCGGCCTCGTCGTAACAGCCCGCCGACATCAGCTCCACCACGTGCCGGTTGACCGGCACGTAGTCACCGTGGAAACCGGGGTCCTTCCGCAGCACCTGCAGGAACACCAACCGCATCTGGGCCAGCAGCCGGTCCATGGTCTCGTCCAGGGTGGCCGACCCCATTCCCGCCACGAGCTGCCGGTGGAACTGCTGGTTCGCCAGCGCGACCTCCCCCGCCCGGCCGGCGGCCAGCGCAGTCTCCGCGCGGCCGACCACATCGGCGAGCCCGGCGACGTCGTGGAGCTGCCCCCAGGCGATCGCCGCCGGCTCGATTGCGGCGCGGGCGAGGTAGAGGTCACGGACGTCGTCCTCGCCGAGGGAGGCGATGAACACCCCGCGGTTCCTGATCCGGACCACCACCCCGTCGGCGATGAGCATGGCGAAAGCCTCCCGCAGGGTGTTGCGGGAGACGTCCAGGCGCTCGGCCATCTCCGACTCGATGAGCTGCTCCCCCGGCTCGAAGTCACCGGCGGAGATCGCCTTCCGGATGGCACTGGCAGCAGAGTCGGCACGCATGGCCTAGATCTTAGGAGATGGTGGCCAGCACGGTCCCCCGGGTGAGCTTCTCTCCCGGCTGCACGGCCAGGGAGATGGTCCCCGCGCGAGGTGCGACAACGACGGACTCCATCTTCATCGCCTCGACGCTGGCCACCGGCTGCCCCTCGGCCACGGTGTCACCCTCGGCGACCTTCCAGGCCACCAGCGAACCGGCGAAAGGTGAGAGCACCGCGCCCTCCGTGGCGGGTGCCGGCGCCTCCGCGTCGGCCGAGGCCGGAGCCGGAGCCGGAGCCGGAGCCCCTGCCCCGCGCCCCAGGAAGCCGACGGGGATGCCCACCTGGTGGAGCCTCCCGTCGATCTCGATGACCAGGGTCTCCCGCTCCGTGTAGGAATGCTCGATGTCCTCCACGCCGGTGGTGCGTGCGGGGGTGTACTCGGTGTCCACCCAGTTGGTGTAGACCCCGAGGTGATCGCCCGCGAAGGCGGGGTGCTCGACCATGTCGCGGTGGAAGGGCACGACGGTGCGCACGCCGGAGATCTTCAGCTCTGCCAGGGCGCGGGCGGCGCGTCGCAGGGCGACGGCCCGGTCGGGCCCCCAGACGATGAGTTTGCCCAGCAGGGAGTCGTAGAAGCCGGGGACCTCCGAGCCGGAACGCACACCGGCGTCGACACGGATGCCCGGCCCGGTAGGTGCCTCGAAGACGCTGACGGTGCCCGGGCTGGGCACGAAACCGTGGGCGACGTCCTCGGCGTTGAGGCGGAACTCGAAGGCGTGGCCGTGGGGCGCCGGGTCCACGTCGAAGCTCAAGCGTTGACCGTCGGCGATGCGGAACTGCTCGGCGATGATGTCGATGCCGGTGACGGCCTCGGTGACCGGGTGCTCCACCTGGACGCGGGTGTTCACCTCGAGGAAGGAGACGGTGCCGTCCTCGGAGACGATGAATTCGACCGTGCCGGCGCCGACGTACCCGGCGCGGGCGCAGATGCCGCGGGCGCCCTCGATGATGGCCTCGTTCTGGGCCTCGCTGAGGAAGGGGGCGGGGGCCTCCTCGATGAGCTTCTGGTAGCGGCGCTGGGTCGAGCAGTCGCGCGTGCCCAGCACACGGACATTTCCGTGGGTGTCGGCGAGCACCTGCGCCTCGACGTGGCGGGGCCGGGTGAGGAACTTCTCCACGTAGCATTCTCCCCGGCCGAAGGCCTCCCGGGCCTCGCGTCCGGCGGAGGCGAAGGCGTCCTCGATATCCTCGGCCCGGTGGACGACCTTCAACCCGCGGCCACCGCCGCCGAAGGCCGCCTTGATGGCGATGGGCAGGCCGAATTCCTCGGCGAAGTCCCGCGCCTCCTGCCAATTCTCGATCGGGTCGGGGGTGCCCGGAGCCAACGGGGCGCCGGCCTCCATGGCGATGCGTCGCGCGGCCACCTTGTCCCCCAGGGTGTCGATGTTCTCCGGGGTGGGGCCGATCCACGTCAGACCCGCCTCCCCGACCGCGCGGGCGAAACCGGAGTTCTCGGAGAGGAAGCCGTAGCCGGGATGGACGCAGTCGGCGCCGGCGCGGGCGGCGACGTCGAGAAGCGCCGCCATGTTGAGGTAGGTCTCGGCGGAAGTGGAGCCGGGCAGCGCGTACGCCTCATCGGCGATGAGCGTGTGCAGGGCGCCGGCGTCCGGCTCGGAGTAGACGGCGATGGAGCGGATGCCCAGGTCACGGGCGACCCGGGCGATGCGCACGGCGATTTCGCCGCGGTTGGCGATGAGGACTGCATGCAGGGAGGTCACGTGTCCTTCTCCTTAGATGATCGGGGTGAGGGTGTCGGGGTCGACGGGGATGAAACGGACGGTGCCGCCGGGCGGGAGCTGCCCCGCGACGTCGAGGTCCTCGGCGATGACGGCGGCCACCACCGGGTAGCCGCCGGTGACCGCGTGGTCACGCAGGAAGACAACGGGCAGGCCGTCCGCGGGCACCTGGACGGCGCCGGCGATGATGCCCTCGCTGGCCAGCTCGCCCCCGCGGGAGCGGGTGAGCGGATCGCCGTCGAGGCGCAGGCCCACCCGGTTGGATCGGCCGCTGACCTCCCACGTCCGGGAGGCGAGGTTTTCGACGCCCCCGGCGAACCAGTCGTCCCGCGGGCCGGGCACGCAGCGCAGCTCGGCGTGGGTCACTCCGTCGCGGAGGCCGACGCGCAGCGGGTTGGCCACCGTGGTGCCCGTGGTTCCCCGTGCGCGGAAGGCCCCGCTGAGGGTGCCACCGGTGACCGGTTCGGGGCCCAGCCCGGAGAGCATGTCCGTGGCTGCCGACCCGAGGACCTGCCCGGCGGTGAAGCCGCCGCGCACCGCCAGGTAGGAACGCAGGCCCAGTGTCGCGGGCCCGACGATGACGGTCTCCCCGGCGCTGATGAGCGCGGGCGCACCCAGGGCCACCGGGCGTCCGCCGACCGTGGCCGGCGCCTGCGCCCCGGTGACGGCGACGACCGTGTCCACCAGCGCACGGAGCTCGAGGCCCCCGATGTTCTCCAGGACGGCCAGGGAGGATTCGTTGCCCACGGCCGCGTTGGCCGCGCGTGCCGACGCCCCGTCCGCCGCCCCGGACTCGGTCACCCCGAGGTCGCCGTTGCCCGGTCGTCCCAGGTCCTGCAGAAGGGTGAGCAGGCCGGGGTCCTCGACCCGCATGACCGGCCGGGAGGGCGGGGCCGACTCCACGGACCGCCGCACAGAGCCGGTGACCTCGACGTGCTCGCGGACCGCCCGGTAGGCCACCCGGTCACCCGGCGCGATGAGCGCGGGCGGGGTGGCGGAGGGGTCCCACATGGGCGTGGTGGTGGTGCCGAGGAGCTGCCAGCCGCCCGGCGACTGCCGTGGATAGACCGCGGAGAAACCGCCGGCCAGGCCCACCGCACCGGCGGGCACGGCCGTGCGCGGCGAGGGGCGGCGCGGCATGTCGAGGGCATCCGCCGGGTCCCCGGGGACGCAGTAGGTGAAGCCCGGGGCGAAGCCGCCGAAGGCCCCCACCCAGCTCGTCCCGGTGTGCCAGGCGACGAGCGCCTCCGGGGACATGCCGACCAGGCGGGCGGCCTCGCTGAGGTCCTCGCCGTCGTAGACCACGTCGACCGTCACCTCGGTCGCCTGCCCGGCCTGGAACGGGGCGGGCGCGAAGGTGCGGAGGGCCTCGGCCGCCCGGCGCGCGGCGCGCGGCGACCCGGTGTTCACCAGCAGGGTGCACGCCGCGGCGATGACGTCGATCTGCCCCGGCAGCGGAGCGCGAGTGAGCTCGGCGTGCCACGCCATCACCGTGGTCAGGTCGGGGAGGTCGACCAGGACGGACCGGGATCCGATGCGGTGGATGCGGGGAGCCGTGGTCACAGGGAGCTCCGGATCTCGATGCCCCGGTCGCGGAGCCGGTCGACGATCGACTGCGTCATGGCCACCGACCCCGGCGAATCACCGTGCACGCACACCGACATGGCGTCCACCTTGAGCTCCGTGCCGTCGACCGCCGTGATGGTGCCCTGCTCCGCCAGCTGCAGGACGCGCCCCGCGACGAGGTCGGGGTCGGTGATCACGGCCGCCGGGTCCCGGCGCGAGACCAGCGTGCCGTCGGGGTTGTAGTTGCGGTCGGCGAAGGCCTCCGCGATGACCATCATCCCGGCCTTCTCCGCGTGGTGCACCGCGACGCCGCCGGGCAGCAGCATCACCGCCAGGTCGCCGCCGAAGGCACGGATGCCGTCGATGACGGCCTGCGCCTGCTCCTCGTGGTGGACGATGGCGTTGTAGAGGGCGCCGTGCGGCTTGACGTAGCGGATGGTGGTGCCGTGCTTGCGGGCCAGCGCCTCGAGGGCGCCGATCTGATACAGGACCTCGTCGGCGAGTTCGTTGGGGGCGTACTCCATGAAGCGGCGGCCGAAACCGGCCGCGTCGCGGTAGCCCACGTGGGCGCCGACGGTCACGCCGCGCTCGGCCGCCGACTCCACCGTGCGGGCGATGTCGTGGGGGTCCCCGGCGTGGAAACCGCAGGCGATGTTCGCGCTCGACACGAGCTTGATCATCGAGGCGTCGTCCGCGACGGGGTTACCGGCGGTGGTCTCGCCGAGATCGGCATTGAGGTCGATGGTGGCCATCTCACGCTCCTTCAAGGATTGTTGAACAATCTTGAGTGTAGCGCCCTCTCGGTGAAAAGTGAAGTGGATCATAAAACTAATCCGGTTGGGTGGGGCGACACAGAAGAAGACGCCGCGCCAGGTGCGGCGCGGCGTCGGCAGGTGGGAGGTCAGCCCTCGGCGGCCGCGATGACGGGCACCGTCCGCAGCACGGAGTCCGGGTTGAGCGAGATCGAGTCGATGCGCTGCTCCACCAGGAACTGCGCGTAGTCCGGGTAGTTGCTGGGGCCCTGGCCGCAGATGCCCACGGTGATGCCGCGGGAATGGGCCCGGACGATGACGTCGGCGACCATCTTCTTCACCGCCGGGTCCCGCTCGTCGAAGCTGCGCGCCATGATCTCGGAGTCCCGGTCCGCGCCGAGGGTGAGCTGTGTGAGGTCATTGGAACCGATGGAGAAGCCGTCGAAGCGCTCCGCGAACTCCTCCGCCAGAACCACGTTGGAGGGGACCTCGCACATCATGTAGAACTCCAGGCCGTTCTCACCTCGGACGAGGCCATTGGCGGCCATCGCCGCGATGACCCGGTCCGCCTCAGGGACCGAACGCACGAACGGCACCATCACCGCCAGGTTGGTGAAGCCCAGGGTCTCCCGGACCCGCTTGAGCGCCCTGCACTCGAGCTCGAAGCCGTCCCGGTAGCGGTCATCGTCATAGCGGGAGGCGCCGCGGAACCCGAGCATCGGGTTCTCCTCCACCGGTTCGAAGGCGTGCCCACCCAGCAGATGGGCGTACTCGTTGGTCTTGAAGTCACTGAGCCGGACGATCACCGGCCGCGGGTAGTACGGCGCGCACAACTTGCCCAGGCCGGTGGCCAGGCGGTCGACGAAGTACTCCCGCGGATCCTCGTAATCCGCGGTGAGCTCCCGGATCTGCGCCGCCTCCCCCGGGTCGTCGATGCGGTCGGGGTGCGCCAGCGCCATCGGGTGGACCCTGATCGCCTCGGCGATGAGGAACTCCAGCCGCGCCAGGCCCACGCCCGCCACCGGCAGGCGCCACCAGCGGAACGCCGCCGCCGGGCTGGCCACGTTGACCATGACCTTCGTCCGCGTCTCCGGCAGCGCCTGCAGATCAACCTTCTCGGTGCTCCACCGCAGACGGCCCCCGTAGACGTGCCCCTTCTCCCCCTCCGCGCACGACAGGGTGACCACCTGGCCGTCCACCAGGTCGCTGGTCGCGGTACCGGTGCCCACGATGGCGGGCACCCCGAGCTCGCGGCTGATGATCGCCGCGTGGCTGGTCGGCCCGCCGTGGTCGGTGATGATGCCCGCGGCCCGCTTCATCACCGGGCCCCAGTCCGGGTCCGTCATCTCCGCCACGAGGATCGCCCCGTCCCGGAACTTCCCGATGTCCGCGGTACTGCGGATGACGCACACCTCGCCGGCCGCGATGCCGTCGCCGATCGCCGCGCCCGAGGCCAGGCTTCGGCCCTTCTCCTCCAGGTGGTACATGGTGAACTCGGTGGCGCTGCGCTGGGACTGCACCGTCTCCGGACGCGCCTGCACGATGTACAGCTTCCCGCTCACCCCGTCCCGCGCCCACTCGATGTCCAGGGGCCGGCCGTAATGCTTCTCCAGGATCACGGCCCAGCGGGCGAGCCGGAGGATCTCCTCGTCGGAGAGCACCAGCGCCCGACGCTCGTCCTCGGAGGTGTCCACCAGCTCCGTGCCACCCGATTCCCCGCCCGCGTAGACGAGCTTGATCGCCTTCGCCCCGACGGTGCGTTCGATGATCGGGACCAGCTGCTCATCCTCGAGGAAAGGCTTGTACACCAGGTACTTGTCCGGATCCACGGTGCCCTGCACCACCGTCTCCCCCAGCCCCCACGTGGCGCTGACGACCACCGCGTCCGGGAAACCGCTCTCGGTGTCCAGCGTGAACATCACGCCGGAGGCCCCCGAATCGGCCCGCACCATCAGCTGCACGCCGACGGACAACGCCACCTTCAGGTCGTCGAAACCCTTGAGCGAGCGGTAGTTGATCGCCCGGTCGGTGAACAACGACGCGAAACACCGCCGGCAGGACTCCAGCAGCGCCTCCTCGCCGACGACGTTGAGGAAGGTCTCCTGCTGACCCGCGAAACTCGCCTCCGGCAGGTCCTCCGCCGTGGCGCTGCTGCGCACGGCCACCGCCGGATCCTCCCCGCCGCTGCGCCGCGCCAGGTCCCGGTAGGCGTCGGTGACGGCCTGCGCCACCTCGTCCGGGATGGGCGCGTCGAGGAACTTCTGCCGCAGCGTGGTGCCGGCCTCACCCAGCGGCAGGCTCCCGGCATGGACCAGGCCGAGGAGCTCACGGATATCCTCCTCCAGCCCGTTGTCGGCCACGAAGCGCCGGTAGGCCTGCGCCGTGAGCGCGAACCCGCCGGGCACGCGCACCCCCTTCTCCGACAACTGGCCGATCATCTCCCCGAGGGAGGCGTTCTTGCCGCCCACCCGGGGAAGATCGGCAAGACTGATGTCCTCGAACCACAGAACGTACGGCTGTTCCATCTGAGCCTCCACTGGCCACGGGTTGACTTGGCCTTGACGCTACGCCCGGAACCGCTCGCGGTCAGACGATCAGGGGAATCAGTTGGGTCACCGTTGGCTCAAGGGGACGTCACGGCCTGCGGGGGCGGGGAGGACGGGACTTCAGCGGATCGCCTGGGAGACGGCTCCGGCGAGCATGCGCAGCGCCCCACCCTGGACCGTGCCGACCACGAACTCATTCACTCTGGTCGATTCACCTGCCCACCAGATGACGCGGCGGATCTTCTTCACTGCCGTCCTGTTGACACCGACTCTGTTGAGGTTCGCCTGCTGCGCCACCACCAGTGCGACAATCGCGTCGGCGACATAACGCTGCGCCGTGCGAAGGGCACGGTCAAATGCTTCATCGGTGACCAGGGTGTTCGCCCGGTCCGCCATCTTTATCATCCTGGTGAGCCTGGCGGCCTGCGCATTGCGCTTCTCCACGTCGCTGACCGGTACCTCCCGCAGGACAGCGAGAGACATGGCGTACAAGGCTGCATGATCGAACAGGTCGAAGTTGGCGGTCTCCTCATCGAGCACCCGGCCCGAGGCTTCATCCAGAAACCGTCGATGAAACCGGTTCTCGGAGCTCTTGAGCGGCTGATCCGGATAGGTGCGCTTCCACTCCTCCACCCGTTGTCTGGCGGCGGGGAGCATATCCTCGAATTTCTCCCCGAATATTCCGGCCAACTGGTCGTAGTCGAGGTCAGCTGGAGCGGCCGCCACGGGCGCCGCTTCCCCATCAACCTCCCCCGGCCCGTCCGGCCCCACGCCCGTGCCCACGCGCATGCTCGTGAAAGGCCCGGCGAGTTCAACGATGTGTCTGATGCGCCTCGATGTTGCGGGGTGACGCAGTTTCTCCGCGACCGGCTTCTCCCTTTCCACGAGCTTCTGCAGAAGGGCGCCCAGAACCTCTGCCAGACGAAGATCCTCTCGACGATGGTCCAGGATAAGTTTCAGCCGATCCGTGAGGTCCTGCTCGAGAGCAGCATTTTCCGTCAGGGAAAGCTCACGGACTTCCGCGAGAAGATCCGCCGCCAGACATTCCTCAGCGGCTACGAGGAGGTGCACCCGGTATGCCCAACCGTCGCGCCCCAGAGCTTTCTTGAGCAGTTCGGATTCATCAGCGGGACCGGCGGCGTGCAACCCCGCGACCCCGAAGCGAATACGGTCCCGCAGCCGCTGGATCAATGCTGCGAGCTCGCGGATCTCGTCCTCGCTGCCGCTTCCTTCCGTCCTGCGCAATGCCAGGAGTTCATTGAGCAGTGGCTCGCCGCTGATGCTGAGCCTGCCCAGGTCATTCACAGCAGCCTGGTTCAACATGCCGGATGCGTCGGAAATATCCTGCATCCGGGCCCGCCAGGTCACGGCGAGGGCCTCCAGCAGGAGTCCAGGAACAGCGGTGTTCGCCGGGCTCGTTTCCTCAGCTGTCCCCATGTTCGCCGCGTCATCGATGTGCACCGAGGCGACGCCTTCCTCCGGCGCGACCCGATGTGCGCCCAACCGCCGGAGACCGGCCTCCAGTTCTCCGACAGCCAGCCGCTCCGCCGAGAGGTGGCCGAGAAATTCCCAGTGCGTGACCTCCGCTTCCGAACCGACGGCGAGGGTCACCGGCCCGTGGGAGAGAACCAGCAGACCGGGTGCGGTGATGTGCGATGTCATGAGGTGATGTATATCAGAGCGACCCGACGCCGGGCGGGGAGATCGATCCGAATCGCACAGGAGGGCGAAAGCCCGGCTCCTCTCGCCGCTACTTGGCGACAACCTCCACGGATACCCCGCGGGCGTCGGGAAGCGTCTCGCGTCCGAAGGCCCACACCACGGCCGCAGCCAGGCCGATGAAGCCGCAGATGAGGAAGCCGACGGTGAAGCCGTAGGTCTCCGCGACCGCGCCGATGAGGATGGGGCCGGTGATGGCGCCGAAGTCCTGGGCCATCTGGAAGTTGGCGAGCACCTTGCCGCCGGAACGGTGATTGCCGATGACGTCCGCCAGCACCGCCTGCTGCGCCGGGTTGACCATGCCCGCTCCCGCGCCGGCCAGGGCGGAGACGATGAGCAGCGGCCAGAAACTGTCCGCGAACCCCATCGAGCCGGTGAAGATCGCGTTGACTACCAGGCCGCTGATGACCAGGGGTTTACGCCCCACGGAATCGGCGAGCCGGCCGGAGAACTGCAGCACCACGGCGTTTCCGGCGGCGAACGCGGCCATGGCCAGGCCCGCGATGGCGCCGCCGTGCTCGAAGACGACCGCCGCGAACAACGGCAGGGTGGCCACGCGGACGCCGAAGTTGATCCAGCCGAAGGCGAAGCCGGACACGAGCGCCGAGCGGTAGGCGCTGTCCCGGATCGCCTCGGAGAATCCCATCGGCGGCTCATCGTTCTTGTTGCGCGCCGCTTCGTCGATGCGCGGCATCTTCCACCACACCACGAACGCCGCCAGAGCGACGGAGACACCGTAGATGACGAACGGGGCGCGCATACCGATCATGGACAGCGCCGCGCCCACGAGGGGGCCGATGATATTGCCCACCAGGAACGCGGTGCCGTAGACCGCCGAGGCCCGGCCGCGGATCGCGGGCGGGGCCATCCGGACGATCAGCCCCATCGCGGAGACCGTGAACATGGTCGAACCGATGCCGGCGATTCCGCGCAGGAGCAGGATGTGCCAGTACTCCTGCGCTCCCGCCACGAGCGCGGTAGCCACCGCGACCGTCAACAGGCCGGTGAGGTACACCTTGCGGGAACCGAGCCGGTCGATGAGCCGGCCCGACACCGGGGCGAAGAGCAGCCTTGAGGCGGCGAAAATGGAGATGACCGCGCTGGCGGCGGCCATGGAGACATCGAAGCTGACGGCGAACTGCGGAATGATCGGCGCGACGAGCCCGTAGCCCAGCGCGATGATGAAAGCAGCGGCGACCAGCACCCAGATCTCCGTCGGGATCTTAGGCTGCACCTTTTGTTGATCTGTCATATCACGTCACAGACTATCCCCTCGGGCCAGAATCGGCCATTCCCGCACACCTGTTCGAGTCGTCGAACAGGTGTGTTGGTCAGGATTTCTACACTTCGAAGCATGAACATCAACCACATCAACACCCCGCCCTCCATTGCCGCCGCCCTGCGCACCCGCGAGGCCGCCACCATCCGGGACCTCCACTCGATCATCCACCATCCCCGCTCGCTGGCCCGCCCCACCGCCAACTGGCGGCCACCGAGCAAGGCGCTGCCCGGAGGTTCCCTGACCATGGCGCTCACGCGCCACCGCGTCGGAGAACGCGCCAAGGCCCGGGTCCTGGGTTTCGGGGAGCCCCGCGAACCCGCCTACCTGATCACCGTCCGGATCACCGACCAGCGAGGCCCCGTCGACCCGGTCGCAGCGGAGGGCTGGGTACGCGCGCTCGTGGACGAGGCCCTCATCGACGCCGTCCACGAGGTCCCCAGCGGAAACGCCGCGACCTTCGTCTGGCTTGTCGACGCCCGCTTTGTCCCCCTCCACTCCCCCGCCTCCCTGTTCGCCGGCTTCGCGCAGGCTGCCTGAGCAGTGCAGTTCCCCGCCACCAGCCGGGCTAGAGCGCAGCCAGGTACCGGTAGATCAGGTCGAAGGGCGTGGTGACAACCGTATTGACGGACCCCGCGAGGAACGCCGAACGTGAGGGGCAGTAGAACGCGAAGGCCCCGTGGACCCCCGTGTGCCCCAGAATCAGCGGCGCCGGAACCAGCGGAGTCAGCGCGCGGGGCAGGCCCATCGCCATCATGCCGGAGCCGTAACGCAACGGCCGGTGCTGGATACGGCGCAGGACCGGGTTCTGGATGTGGGCGTGGTCGAAGATGACGCCTGTGTGGAAGGCCCGGATGAAGGTCATGAGATCACCGGCGGTCGAGACGACCCCACCGGAAGCCGGTGAACTCGACAGGTAGCGCGAGGACCAGACGGGATGCTTGAGGGTGTGCACCTCCGCGTAGTCATGGCGCCCCGGCACCACGAACGTGGTGTGCTCCAGGCCCAGCGGGGTGATGATGTAGCGGTTGGCCAGCTCCTGGAACGTCCGGCCCGTCGTGTGCTGGGCGACCTGCGACAGCAGCTCCGCGTTGAGGTCCGAGTAGTGTGCCCGGTTGCCGTGCCCGGGAGGGAACTTCGCGCCCGCCCGGGCGGCCGTCTCCATCTGCTCGTCCACGCTGACGACCCGGTCCCAGTCCACGATCTGATCCAGCACGCTGCGGCCGCCCGGATCCCGGGTGTCCTCCCAGCTGGCCAGACCGGAGGTGTGGTCGATGAGGTGCCGGACTGTCAGCTCCGAGCCGTAATCCTCGCCCCGGATGACGTGCAGCCCGTCGAGCGAGTGCGCCGCGACGCGGGACTCCACGGGGGTGTCGTAGCTGAGAAGGCCGTCGTCGATGAGATGGAAGATGATGGCGTGGGTGAACAGTTTAGTCACCGAGCCTGCGGCGAAGCGCGAATCCGGGTCCAGCCCCCCGGTGGAATGAGTGTGGCGCAGGGAGCCGTCGACACTCTCGAGGACCACCGCCACGTCGCCGAGCTTCGGCAGCTCGGCGACTCTGGCGTCAACCGCCGCGAGGCGGTCCTTCAGTGGCTTCCTGTCACGCAAACGGGACAGAGCGGAAAATGCCGACGGTGCCGACGGTGCCACAGGCAGGGACCTTTCCTATTCTTCGTCGCGGACGGTGCCGAAGTTCTCGTCGGCGTCGTCGTCCGGATCGAGGTCCTCTTCACTGTCGAGGTCCTCGAAATCAGCGTCGTCCTCGTCATCGTCCTCTTCGTCGAGGTCCGCGTCGTCGTCCGCGTCGGCGCCGTAGATGTCGTAGACGTCGGGCTCCTCGAATTCGGACTCGTCGAAGGGCACGAGCTGCTCCTCCCAGTCCTCCGCCTGATCGGCGGCGAGGGAGATGACGTCGAAAAGCCGGTCGAAGTCGGTGAAGACACCGAGATCGAGCACCTCGTCGGTGGCGATCTCCACCTCGGCGGAGAGGTCGGCGAACATCCGCGCGCGGTCCTCTTCAGAGAGCTGCGCCTCCCCGTCGGACTCCCAGAGCTCGTCAATGGCCTGGTCGATGAGGTCCTCGAAGGACTCGCCGACGGCGACGAACTGGACGACGGCGCTGGGCAGACCGTCGATGACCTCGACGAGGACCTGCAGCTCGGAATTCTGGCCGACCTCGGCCCGCACCAGGTTCGCGTTGAGGGCGTCCTGGTAGAACTCCAGGTCGCCGATGCGCTCGTCAGTGCCCTCCAGCAGGTCACGCAGGACGGTGACCACCTGGTCGGTGGCGACGTGGCGGGCGACGGTGGCCACGGCGTCATCGACGGAGAAGACGACGGAAACCAGGACGGCCTCGAAGTTCTCGTCGTCCTCGTCGACGTCGGCGGCGGCGATGTAGACGTTGGCTGCCGGCATGTGCGGGTCGATCTCCTGGAACTGGATCTCCAGATCAGAGGTGATGGGCACGAACATGGTGTCGTCATGCACGCGCGACTCGATGCCCTCGGTGTCCAGTGCTGCGGCAATGTCCTCGAAGAAGCTCATGAGTGTTAGGTGTCCTTCCATGTGAACCCGGTTCTCTAACTCGACGACCGCCTACGGCAATCCGGAACCAGCCTAGCCGTGCGCCAGAAGTCCTGCCCACCGACTCGCGCGGGGGAATCGCTAGCGCCCCAGCTCCGTACTGATGAGCAGCCCCAGCTCCTCCAGCAGTTCCGGACGGCCGTGGCCCCACTCGGTCATGTCGTAGTCCGCCCAGGCGCGGCGCTTCCCGGCCTTCGGGTCGTACTCCACCCGCGCGGGCGCGTCGAAGACCATCGTCGCCCGGGCCGGGGCGTCGTCGGTCGGGGGCTGGTAGGCGGGCCATTCCTCCCCCGGCCGGCCGTGGTGGATGAACTGGCCCCAGTGGTACTGCATGACGTCGGTCAACTCCGCCATCCCCTCCATGCCGCCGAAACGCGCCAGCCCGGAGGTTCTCGACGCCCCCGGGTCCCCGAAGATCGCCGTCAGCTCCAGGGAGTGCATCGCCCCCAGTCCCAGCCACCGCAGGGCGGCCGGCGCGTAGTCGAAGCGGTACATCCAGGTCGGCGCCAGGGGGTTGTGGTCGGTGGCGAGGCGGACGGACGGGGCCCAGAAGAGGGCGTCGGCAAGCAGGTCGGCGAACTGCGCGCGGTCCCGGGCACCGTCGTAGGCGCCGAGCACGTACGACGCCTCCTCCGGGTCGAAAGCGCTGAGCAGCCGGAGCGCGGCTCGGGAGCGCGCGGAGGTGCGCATGTAGAAGAACTTGGAGAAGCTCGTCTCATCCGAGTTCGTCCCCACCAGCAGGGGCACCTTGACCTGGTCGCCGTTATCGAAGACGGAGAGTGGATGATCCAGCAGGAGCGTGCCGTCCACCGTCGGCGCGTAGGTGGTGTTCAGGTGCTGGAGCTCACGGCCCCGCCACATCATCGACTGCCCGGCGCGCACCAGATCGTAGGGGTGCTCGGCGCGCAGGTCCGCCAGCGTGGTCTGCCGCGGCAGCGCCATCTGGTAGACCAGCTCGCGCGCCCAGAGGGTGGCCTGCGCGCGCGAATGGATCATGGTCATCGGCGGGGACTGGACGATCGCCCGGTGGAAGAGCCCCTCGGCCGCCTGGACAGCCATGAGCGTGGCCGCCGCCGCCCCGCCCGCGGACTCCCCCATCAGCGTGACGCGGTCGGGGTCGCCGCCGAACTGGGCGATGTTGGACTGGACCCACTGCAGCGCCAGCAGCTGGTCGCGCAGCGCCGGGTTGGCCACGCAGTCGTCGCCGAGACTGCGCAGATCCAGATACCCCAGCGCGCCGAGCCGGAAGTTCACCGACACGTAGACGCAGTTGATCGTCCTGGCGAACTGGTAGCCGCGCAACAGCGGCTCGTGGGAGGAACCCATGATGAAGGAACCGCCGTGCAGGTAGACGACCACCGGCAGCTGCTCGTCGGTGTCGGGGCGGACGATGTCCAGGTGGAGGCAGTTCTCCGAACCGACGACCCGGTCGGTCCAGGAGTATGTCGGCTGCGGGGCGGGCGGGCCGAAACTGGCGGCGTCGCGCACGCCGCGCCAGTGCCGGGGGCGCCGGGGGGCGCGGAAGCGGTTGTCGCCGCCGGTGCTCGCACCGAAGGGTACGCCGCGCCAGGTCCGGACACCCAGCTGCTCATCCACCAGCCCCCTCACCATGCCGGCGGTGGTGCGGACCTGTGGTCGGGTGGTGGCGGGCAAGGTCATACCCACTACGGTAGTGAGCATGGTGAACTACGTCGACCGCGAAACCATACTGTGTATCTCACTGGCCGCCCGGCCGAGCAACCACGGGGTCAGGTTCCACAACTGGCTCTACGACAGGCTCGGCCTCAACTACCTCTACAAGGCGGTCTCCCCCACCGACATCACCGCGGCCGTCGCCGGAATCCGCGGGCTGGACATCCGCGGGGCAGGCGTGTCCATGCCCTACAAGCAGGACGTCATCCCGCTCATCGATTCCCTCGACCCCTCCGCCTCCCGCATCGGCGCCGTCAACACGATCGTCAACACCGACGGCGAGCTGGTCGGTTACAACACCGACTACGTCGCCGTCGCCGCCCTGCTGAAGTCGCACGGGGTGGACCCCGCCCTGCCCGTCGCGGTGCGCGGTTCCGGCGGCATGGCCAACGCGGTCGTCGCCGCGCTGGCCGACCACGGGATGCAGGGCACCGTCGTGGCCCGCAACCATGCGACCGGTTCCTCCCTGGCGTCCCGCTACGGCTGGGACTACTCCGCCGAGGTGCCCGCCGGGGCCGGCCTGCTGGTCAACGTGACCCCGCTGGGCATGCACGGCGGCGGGGAGGACATCCAGGCCTTCTCCGACGAGGCGGTCGCGGCGGCGGCGATGGTTTTCGACGTCGTGGCCTACCCGGTCCGCACGCCGCTGATCCGGGCCGCCGAGCGTCTGGGCACGCCCACCATCAACGGCGGCGAGGTCGTCGCCCTCCAGGCGGCCGAGCAGTTCGCCCTGTACACGGGCGTGCGCCCCACCCCGGAGCAGGTGGAGGCTGCGGAGGACTTCGCCAACCGCGACTGACCAGGGGCGGGGGAACAATCCGAACTCCCCGCGGGTTGGCGTCTGTGAAATTGATTAGAATCGGACGTCAGTCAACTCTCGAGGAGCAGCATTGGCCACCATGAAGTTCTCATCCCCGAAGGCTGAGTCGCCCCATCAGGTCCTCATCGACGGCCAGGGGTCCGATCCCGCGACCCTGGAGCAGAACGCCGGCCCCGCCGGACGGATGCTCATCTCCGCCCTGGACAAGGCGGTGTCCATCCAGTCCTCGGCCATCACCGGGTACGTCGACTTCCTGCGGAAGAGGAATCCGGAGGCGTCGCCGTCGGAGATCCAGGATCTCGTGGACAAGCACTTCCTGCGCATCGCCACCGGTTCAGGCGCCGGCGCGGGAGCCGCCGCCGCGATCCCCGGCATCGGCTTCTTCATGGGCGCCGCCGCCATCGGCGCGGAATCCATCGTCTTCCTCGACGCAGCCGCCTGGTACACCATGGCCAGCGCCCACCTGCGGGGCATCGACATCTCCGAGAAGGAGCGGCGCAAGACGCTCATCCTGGTGGCCGTGCTGGGGGCGAAGGGGACGGCGGTCGTCGACACGTTCGTCGGGGACATCGGCAAGACGAAGGGCGCGCCGTCGATCTCCACGGTGGCGCGATTCTCCGCGCCGAAGCTCGCCGAGGTGAACAACCGCCTCATCCGCACCGCGGTCAAGCAGCTGACCAAACGCTTCCGGAAGGCCTGGCTGGGCAAGATGATGCCGTTGGGCATCGGTGCGGTCGTCGGCACCATCGCCAACCGCAAGCTGTCCAAGGCCGTCATCGCGAACGTCCGCGAATCCCTCGGGATGCTCCCCGCGCAGTTCCCCGCCCCGGTGAACTAGGTGGCGCGCCACTCCGGCACCCGCGAGCTCGCCGCCGCGCTGAGGGACCGCCGCGGCATCACCGCCGTCACCGTGGTGGCCACCATCGCCGCCACGGTGTTCGAGGTCCTCATCCCGCTGCTGACCGGTTCGGCGGTGGACGTGGCGACCGGCGCGGCGACGGAATCTGCAGCCACCCGGACCCTCCCGCAGCTCGAACCGCTGCACGCCATCATCGCGGTGCTCATCGCGGTGGCGCTGGCCCGCTATCTCAGCCAGTTCCTGCGCAGGTACACCGCCGGCCGCTTGTCCATCGACACCCAGCACACGCTGCGGGTGAAGATCCTCGACCGGCTGCAGCGCCTCGACGGCCCCGGCCAGGACCAGATCGTCACCGGCCAGGTGGTGTCCCGCTCGATCTCGGACCTCAACGCCACCCAGGGGCTCGTGGCCATGGGACCCTGGGCCCTGGGCATGGTGGTGCAGCTGCTGATCACCGTGGGCGTCATGCTCTGGGTCTCGCCCCTGCTCACGGTCTTCGCTCTGGCCTTCATGCCACTGATCGTGGGTGTGGCGGTGTTCTCCCGTCGCTCCGTCTACGCCGCGACCTGGGTGTCCCAGCAGGCCACCGCCGACCTGGCCACCCACGTGGAGCAGACCGTCACCGGCGTGCGCGTGGTCAAGGCCTTCGCCCAGGAGGACCGCGAGGTCGACCGGCTGAACACCCTGGGCCGCACTCTCTACGCCGCGAAGATGCGGGCCGCGAAACTGCAGGCCCGGTTCCAGCCGCTGCTGCGCAACCTGCCGCAGCTGGCGCTGGTGGTCAACATCGTGCTGGGCGGCTGGCTGGTGCTGCGCGGCGACATCACCGTGGGCATCTTCTTCGCCTTCTCCGTCTACCTGACGTCCCTGACTCAGATTGTCGGCATGCTCTCCGGGATGATCGTCACCTTCCAGATGGGCCTGGCCTCCCTCGACCGCATCGCCGACATTCTCGACCTCACGCCGCAGGACCCGGACCCCGCCGACCCTGTCCCCCTGCCCGAGGGTCCGCTCGGCCTCCGGTTGACCGGCGTGGAGTTCTCCACCCAGGGCAACCGCGTCCTCGACGGCACCACCCTCGACATCGCCCCGGGAGAAACCCTCGCCCTCATCGGCCCGGCCGGTTCCGGCAAGTCAATGGCGGTGCAGCTGGCCGGCGGTTTCTACCGCCCCGACTCCGGTTCCCTCGCCCTGACCACCCCCGACGGCCGCGAACTGGACTACCGCGACCTCGCCCGGGCGGACCTGCGCAGCGCCGTCACGTGCGTCTTCGACGAGGCCTTCCTCTACTCCTCCTCCATCCGCGACAACATCGCCATGGGCTCGGCCACCACGGAGGAGGACATCCGGCACGCCGCCGATCTGGCCCAGGCGACCGAGTTCATCGACCGTCTCCCCGAGGGATTCGACACCGTCGTGGGCGAACGAGGACTGACCCTGTCCGGCGGCCAGCGCCAGCGCATCGCGCTGGCCCGGGCGCTGCTGTCGCGCCCGCGCGTGCTCATCCTCGACGACGCCACCTCCGCCATCGACGCCGCCACCGAGGCCCGCATCCTCGCCGGGCTGCGCGGGGAGCTCGCCGACGTCACCGTCCTCGCCGTCGCCCACCGCCAATCCACCCTGGACCTGGCCGAGCGGGTCGCCATCATCGATGCCGGCCGCATCACCGCCACCGGGGATCCGCGCCTGCTCGCCGACGACCCCCGCTTCACCGCCATCATGGATCCCTCCCCCACCCCGCTGCCGGACCGCTCCGCCATCCCGGAGCCCCCGCGCGGACAGCTGTGGCCGGAGGCCGTCCGGGCCGAGCACACCGAGCACATCACCGACACCTCCGGCACCATCGGCGGGGGCCGCGGCATGGGCGGCGGAGGAGGAGGCATGGGCGGGGGCCGCGGCATGGGCGCGATCACGGCCACCCCGGAGCTGCTGGCGCGGGTCGAGAAGCTGCCACCCGCCGACGAGCAACCCCGCCTGGACACCACGGCACTGCGGTCCGACCGCACCTCGTTCCGGGTGCGCGACCTCTTCCTCGCCGTGCGCTGGCTCATCCTCGCGGTGATCGGCCTGCTGCTCGTCGGAGTGCTCACCGACCTGGCCTTCCCCACCCTCATGCGCTGGGCGGTGGACGACGGCGTCGGCGCCGGTTCGATGGAGACGCTGTGGTGGATCGCCGGCGGTGGCCTCCTCGTCGTCACGGTGAGCTGGGCGGCGGCCACCGCCCTGATCGTCCTCACCTCGCGCACCGGCGAAAGGCTGCTCTACGGGCTCCGCCTGCGCAGCTACGCGCACCTGCAGCGGCTGTCCATGAGCTACTACGAAACGAACCTCTCCGGCCGGATCATGACGCGTATGACCACCGACATCGACACCCTCAGCTCCTTCCTCCAGACCGGCCTGGCGCAGTCGATCGTCTCGGTCGGCACGCTGGTGGGCGTCATCGGGATGCTCGCCTGGACCGACGCCGGGCTCTCCCTCGTCGCGGTGGCCGCGATTCCGCTGATCGTGGCGGCCACGCTCATCTTCCGCCGCATCTCCTCGCGCCTGTACACCCGGGCACGCGAGCAAGTCAGCTCCGTCAACGCCGCGTTCCAGGAGAACATCAACGGCCTGCGCACCGCCCAGATGCACGGCCGCACGCCCATCGCCCTCGAGGAATTCCGGGCCGAGTCGGAGCAGTACCGGCGCCTCCGGGTCCGCGCGCAGGCCGCCGTCGCGGTCTACTTCCCCGGCGTCAACGCCGTCTCCCAGATCACCACGGCGCTGGTCCTCGGCGTCGGCGCGACCCGCGTCGCCGACGGGGAGCTCACCGCCGGCGTGCTCGTCGCGTTCGTCATGTACCTGGCCCAGCTCTACGGGCCTATCCAGCAGCTCGGCCAGATCTTCGACTCCTGGCAGCAGGCGACCGTCGGATTCCGGCGCATCACCGACCTGCTGGCCGAACGCCCCACCGTCACCGACACCGGCCGGCTCTCCCCCGCCGACACGGCCGACGCCGCCCGCGGCACGCTCGCCCTGGAGAACGTCTCCTTCGCCTACAGCCCCGGGGGCCAGCTCGTGGCCGCCGGCCTCGACGTGGCCATCGCCCCGGGCAGCACCGTCGCGTTGGTCGGCACGACGGGTGCCGGCAAGTCGACCGTGGTGAAACTGCTGGCGCGGTTCTACGACCCGGTCGAGGGGCGCGTCACCGCCGGCGGCACGGACATCCGCGAGTTCCCGCTCACCCCCTGGCGCCGGTCGATCGCGCAGGTGCCGCAGGAGGCGCACCTGTTCATCGGCACCGTCGCCGAGAACATCTCCTACGGGCTTCCCGGCGCCACCGAACACGACATCGAGGAGGCGGTCCGGCGGATCGGCGCGCTCGACATCATCGCGGGCATCCCGGGCGGTTTCCGCCACAGCGTGGGAGAACGCGGCCGGGGCCTGTCCTCGGGCCAGCGCCAGCTCATTGCGCTCGCCCGGGCGGAACTCCTCCGGCCCGACGTGATGCTTCTCGACGAAGCCACCGCCACCCTCGACCCCGCCACTGAGGCGGCCGTCCTGGACGCCTCCGACCGGATCACCCGGGGACGCACCTCGGTGGTCGTCGCGCACCGCCTGGCCACCGCGGCGAGGGCCGACCGGATCCTCGTCATCGACAGGGGACGTATCATCGAGGACGGTTCCCACCCCGAGCTGCTGAACCGGAAGGGTGTGTACGCCGGATTGTGGAGCGCGCACCGTTGACGGGGGTGAAGAAACGCCCCCAGCAGTGAATGGTGCGGGGGAACGACACGCTACCCTGTAGTGGACGATTACTGTTAGCAAGACGACTGCAAGAAAAGCAACGAAATGAGGCGAGCTTCTGCCGTGAGCAGCGCAAGTACTTTCGGCCCGAACGAGTGGCTGGTAGACGAGATGTTCCAGCAGTTCCAGAAGGACCCCCAGTCCGTGGACAAGGAATGGCGGGAGTTGTTCGAGAAGAACGGCACCCCGGCGTCCACTGAAACTGCACCCAAGGCAGAGCAGGCGAAGACGACTGCGGAGCCCGTCTCCGTCCCCCCAGCCGGCCCCATCGGATCCGACAAGCCGAAGAAGCGTGAGACCGTCGTGACGGAACAGGTCAAGACCATAGAGAAGGCCGCACCGGCCGCGAAGCGGAAGAAGCCGGCGTCCCCGATCGACCGCGCCGCCGCCACCGCGAAGCCGGAGCCGGGCGCCAAGGCCCTGCGCGGCCTGTTCAAGGCCATCGCCAAGAACATGGACGAGTCGCTTGAGGTGCCCACCGCAACCTCGGTCCGCGACATGCCGGTCAAGCTCATGTTCGAGAACCGCTCCATGGTCAACGACCACCTGGCGCGCACCCGCGGCGGCAAGATCTCCTTCACGCACATCATCGGCTACGCCATGGCGAAGGCGATCCAGGCCCACCCGGACATGAACGTCTCCTACGACGTCGTCGACGGCAAGCCCTCCGTGGTCACCCCGGAGCACATCAACATCGGCCTGGCCATCGACCTCCCGCAGAAGGACGGCTCCCGCGCTCTCGTGGTCGCCGCCATCAAGGAGACCGAGAAGATGTCCTTCGACGAGTTCGTCGAGGCCTACGAGGACATCGTCGCCCGCTCCCGCGTGGGCAAGCTGACCCTCGACGACTACCAGGGCGTCACCGTCTCCCTGACCAACCCGGGCGGCATCGGCACCCGCCACTCCGTCCCGCGGCTGACCAAGGGTCAGGGCACCATCATCGGTGTCGGCTCCATGGACTACCCGGCGGAGTTCGCCGGCGCCTCCGAGGACCGCCTCGCGGAGCTGGGCGTGGGCAAGCTCGTCACCATCACCTCCACCTACGACCACCGCGTCATCCAGGGCGCCGAGTCCGGCGAGTTCCTGCGCACCATGTCGCAGCTGCTCACCGACGACAAGTTCTGGGACCACATCTTCGACCGCATGAACGTCCCGTACGTTCCGATGCGGTGGGCACAGGACCTGCCGAACCGCGGCCTGGACAAGAACACCCGCGTCATGCAGCTCATCGAGGCCTACCGCGCGCGCGGCCACCTCATCGCCGACACCAACCCGCTGCAGTGGCACCAGCCGGGCATGCCGATCCCGGACCACCGCGACCTCGACATCGCCACCCACGGCCTGACCATCTGGGACCTCGACCGCACCTTCCATGTCGGCGGTTTCGGCGGCAAGGAGGTCATGACCCTGCGCGAGGTGCTCTCCCGCCTGCGCGCCGCGTACACCCTCAAGGTCGGCACCGAGTACACCCACATCCTCGACCGCGACGAGCGCGAGTGGCTGCAGGACCGACTCGAGGCCGGCATGCCCAAGCCGACCAACGCCGAGCAGAAGTACATCCTGCAGAAGCTCAACGCCGCCGAGGCGTTCGAGAACTTCCTACAGACCAAGTACGTCGGACAGAAGCGCTTCTCCCTCGAGGGCGCCGAGGCGCTCATCCCGCTCATGGACGCCGCCATCGACACCGCCGCGGGCCAGGGCCTCGACGAGGTCGTCATCGGCATGCCGCACCGCGGCCGCCTGAACGTGCTGTTCAACATCGTCGGCAAGCCGCTGGCCCAGATCTTCCACGAGTTCGAGGGCAACATGACCCAGGGCCAGATCGGCGGCTCCGGCGACGTGAAGTACCACCTCGGCTCGCAGGGCCGCCATCTCCAGATGTTCGGCGACGGCGAGATCACGGTCTCCCTGACCGCCAACCCCTCCCACCTCGAGGCCGTCGACCCGGTCATGGTGGGCATCTCCCGCGCCAAGCAGGACCTGCTGGACAAGGGCGACGACGGATTCACCGTCATGCCGCTCATGCTCCACGGCGACGCCTCCTTCGCCGGCCTGGGCATCGTCCAGGAGACCATCAACCTCGCCGGCCTGCGCGGCTACACCGTCGGCGGCACCATCCACATCGTGGTGAACAACCAGATCGGATTCACCACCACTCCGGACTCTTCCCGCTCCACCCACTACGCCACCGACCTGGCCAAGGGCTTCGACACCCCGGTCTTCCACGTCAACGGCGACGACCCGGAAGCGGTCGTGTGGGTCGGCCAGCTGGCCACCGAGTACCGCCGCCGCTTCGGCAAGGACGTCTTCATCGACCTCATCTGTTACCGCCGCCGCGGACACAACGAGGCCGACGACCCGTCGATGACCCAGCCGCAGATGTACGAGATCATCGGCGACCGCAAGTCCGTCCGTGCCCGCTACACCGACGACCTCGTCGGCCGCGGCGATCTCTCCGCAGAGGACGCCGAGGCAGCCGCACGCGACTTCCACGACCAGATGGAGTCCGTCTTCAACGAGGTCAAGGAAGCCGACAAGGGCGCCCCGCAGGAGCAGACCGGTATCACCGGCTCCCAGGAGCTGACCCGCGGTCTGGACACCTCCATCACCCGCGCCGAGCTCGTCGAGATCGGCCAGGCCTACGCGACCCCGCCGGAGGGCTTCGAGTTCCACCCGCGTGTCGCACCGGTGGCCAAGAAGCGCGGCGCCGCTGTCCGCGAGGGCGGCATCGACTGGGGTTGGGGCGAGCTCATCGCCTTCGGTTCCCTGGCCAACTCCGGGCGGCTCGTCCGCCTGGCCGGCGAGGATTCCCGTCGCGGCACCTTCACCCAGCGCCACGCTGTCCCGGTCGACCCGCGCACCGGCCAGGAGTACAACCCGCTCCACCAGCTCGCCCAGTCCAAGGGCGAGGGCAAGTTCATGGTGTACAACTCCGCGCTGACCGAGTACGCCGGCATGGGCTTCGAGTACGGCTACACCGTGGGCAACCAGGACGCGGTCGTCGCGTGGGAGGCGCAGTTCGGCGACTTCGCCAACGGCGCGCAGACCATCATCGACGAGTACGTGTCCTCCGGCGAGGCCAAGTGGGGCGAGACCTCCGGCCTCATCCTCCTCCTGCCGCACGGCTACGAGGGACAGGGACCGGACCACTCCTCCGCCCGCATCGAGCGCTTCCTGCAGCTGTGCGCCGAGGGTTCCATGACGGTGGCCCAGCCGACTACCCCGGCCAACCATTTCCACCTCCTGCGCCGTCACGCGCTGGGTTCCATGAAGCGCCCGCTGGTCGTCTTCACCCCGAAGTCAATGCTGCGACTCAAGGACGCCGCCTCCTCCGTGGAGGACTTCACCGAGGTGACCAGCTTCCAGTCGGTCTACAACGACCCGCGTCTGGTGGATCTGGACAACAACAAGATCGGCGACACCGACAAGGTGACCACCATCCTGCTGTGCTCCGGCAAGGTCTACTACGAACTGGAGAAGCGCCGCGTCAAGGACAAGCGCGAGGACGTCGCGATAGTGCGCATCGAAATGCTGCACCCGATCCCGTTCAACCGTCTGCGTGAGGCTTTCGAGCACTACCCGAACGCGACCGAGATCCGCTTCGTGCAGGACGAGCCCGCCAACCAGGGTCCGTGGCCGTTCTACAACGAGCATCTGCGCAACCTGATCCCGGACATGCCGGAGATGCGCCGCATCTCCCGCCGCGCGCAGTCTTCGACCGCGACCGGCGTGGCCAAGGTGCACCAGCTCGAGCAGGCGCAGCTGCTCGACGAGGCGTTCGCCTGAACCAGCTCAACTACGCCGCCCCGCCCCGGTCCCACCGCGGTGCGGGGCGGTCCCCGTTCCACCGCCGGAGCCGAATCCGGCGGCCGGTCAGTAGCCCAGCCACTCCTCTACGGCCGCGGACACCGAGGACCTGTTCCCCGCCGTTTCGATGAGCCCCTCGAGTTCTTCGTCGGTGATGGTGTACGTGACCGAGGAGATCGCCTTCAGCTCCGCCCGGTCGAAGAGGTCCCGGCGGTACACCGGGATGATGGACTGCGGCAGGTCCGGCACCTGCTGCTCGAGGAGATCGACGGAGCATCCCTGCGCCGGGGACGGGTCCGGGGCGGTCAGGTGGGCGGGCAGCGCCCCCATGAACTCCCGATGGGTCTCGTGCGGATCGATCGTCCCCGAGAGCTCTTCCGCCCGCTCCGGGTCCAGCTCATGCAGCATCAGTCCGGTGCAGCTGATGATCAGGTCCGTCTCCGCGGCGTACAGCAGCTCCAGACGGTTGCCCTCGCGGGGGGTGTCCTCGATGATGAGGCTGGTGGACCGCCCGGTCTCCTGCAGGACCTGGGAGTACAACTCCCCGAGGACCTGCTGCTCCGGCGAGTTCGCGGACACGGAGATCCGGACCGCGCGGGTGTGGTCCTCGTTGGTGCCCCGCCCCGGCTCCGCGTTGGAGCACGCCGTCAGGGACAGCGCCCCTACGAGTCCGAGAACAGGCAGCGCGGTGCGGGAGACGAGGCGATTCATGCCTCCGAACTTACCCCGCGGGGTTGGCCTTCCGCGTCAGTCCGGAACGGGCGATGATGTCGCGCGCCTCGGCGGCGCGGGCAGGGTCCGCCAGCACGTCGTAACGGCCGGCGACGATCTCGGTGCGGGACGTGAAGTCCCGGCGCCCCGCCGACATGGCGTAGGGCACCGCGGCGGTGATGAGGCCGAACACGACGCCGATGGCCACGCCGGTGAGCAGGGGGATGAAAAATCCCCCGCCGAGGAGCCCGAAAAGCAGCCCGAAGAAGACGCCGATCCACGCGCCCGACAGTGCGCCTCCGCCGATGACCCGCCCCCACGTCAGGCGGCCGGTGACGCGTTCGACCTCCATGAGGTCGACTCCCACGATGGTGAGGTCCTTCACGGGGAACTGCAGGTCCGCGAGTTTGTCGACGGCCGCCTGCGCATCCTCGTAGGAATCAAAACTGCCGACCGGCCAACCGGTCGGACGGGGACGTAACGGAGTGCTCATACCCCTACAACGTTCCGGGGCTCCGGTTGGTTCCGGTCTAGACTTGGTCGTATGAGTGCTGTCAACCGCGTGTACGCAGGCCGGATGGTCGGTCTGCAGGTCCGGGACCCGGAGCTTGACCCGATCGGCCGAGTCCGTGATGTCGTGGTGAACATCCGCCCGTACCCCCAGCAGTCCCGGGCCCTGGGGGTCGTCGTGGAGCTGGTCAACAACCGCCGCATCTTCGTTCCCATGCTGCGCATAGCGGCGATCGAGCCCGGCGACATCACCCTGGCCACCGGTTCCGTGTCGATGCGGGCCTTCCAGGTCCGCTCCGGCGAGCTCACCGTCATGGGCGACCTGGTGGGTTCCCGGGTGCACACCGACGACCCGGAGCTGCAGGAGCTGCACGGCCGCGCCATCGAGATCGCCGACATCGAGCTGGAACGGACCCGGACCCGGGACTGGGTGATCACCCGTGTGGCGGCCTTCGGGCCCCGGCCGAAGTTCGGGCGTTCCCGGCGGCTGTACACCATCCCGTGGTCGCTCGTCCACGGCGTGAGCGCCGCCGGAGTCGGCCAGAGCGACAGCATCGCGGAGATGATCTCCGCCTTCGACCGGATGCGTCCCGCGGACGTGGCCAACTACCTCCATGAGCTGCCCAGCAGCCAACGCCACCAGCTCGCCAGCGAGCTCAACGACGAACGTCTCGCCGACATCCTGCAGGAACTTCCCGAGGACCACCAGGCGGAACTTCTGGAGACCCTCGACATCGAACGCGCCGCCGACGTCCTGGAGGAGATGGATCCCGACGACGCCGCCGACATCCTGCAGGAACTGCCCGACAACAAGGCCGAGGTGCTGCTCGAGCTAATGGACCCGGAGGAGTCCGGGCCTGTGCGCCGGCTCATGAGCTTCTCCCCCGACACCGTCGGCGCCCTCATGACACCCGAGCCGCTGGTGCTGACCCCGCAGACCACCGTCGCCGAGGCGCTCGCCCTCGCCCGCGACCCCGATCTGCCCACCTCCCTGGCTTCCCTCATCTTCATCGTCCGCCCGCCCACCGCCACCCCCACGGGCAAGTACCTGGGCTGCGTCCACCTGCAGAAGCTCCTGCGGGAGCCCCCGTCCACCCTGGTCGGTGGAATTCTCGACCCCGACCTGCCGCCGTTGTACGCCGACGACGACCAGGAGACCGCCGCCCGCTACTTCGCCACGTACAACCTGGTGTGCGGTCCCGTCCTCGACGAGAACCACCACCTCCTCGGGGCGGTCGCCGTCGACGACCTGCTCGACCATCTCCTGCCGGAGGACTGGCGCCTGGACGGCGTGCGGCCGACGCAACGGCACGGCGTCGATAAGCAGGTGAACCGTGGCTGAGTTCCTCCGCCCCGACCTGGACACGCCCCTCTACACCCGGCGGCGCACGTTCATGCGTTTCGACGACGACACGGTCGGCGCCGGCGCCGAACGCGTCGCCCGGTTCTTCGGCACCGGCCAGTACCTCATGTGGCAGACGGTGCTCGTCATCGTGTGGATCGCCCTCAACGCCGGCGGCTGGTTCATCTGGAAGTGGGACCCCTATCCGTTCATCCTGCTCAACCTCGCGTTCTCCACGCAGGCCGCCTACGCGGCGCCGCTGATCCTGCTGGCGCAGAACAGGCAGGAGGACCGCGACAAGGTGACCCTCAGCGCAGACCGGCGGCGGTCCGAGGAGACGAAGGCCGACACCGAGTTCCTCGCCCGGGAACTCGCCGGCGTGCGCCTGGCCGTCGGCGACATGGTCTCCCGCGACTACCTCAGGCACGAGCTGGAGGACCTGCGCGGGCTGCTGGAACGTCTCGAAGCCAAACTCGACGACGTTTCCGCGGACGTCAACGACTCCGCCGGCGACCTCTCCGAACCGATCCAGGGTGACCTGGCCGAAGAACCTGATCGTTGACACCTCTACTAAGGTGGACGGCGTCATGTCTGCTATCACCGAATCCGCTGTCCGCAGCGCGCTGTCCCGCGTAGAGGATCCAGAAATCGGCAAGCCCCTCACCGAGCTGGGGATGGTCAAGTCGATCAACGTCAACGGCCCCGACGTCGATGTCGAGCTCTATCTCACCATCGCCGGCTGCCCGATGAAATCCACCATCACCGGCAACGCCAAGGCCGCCGTGGAAGAGCTCGAAGGGGTCGGTGCGGTCAACATCAGCACCGACGTCATGAGCGACGAGCAGCGCCGCGAGCTGCGTATGTCGCTGCGCGGCGGAGTCGAGGAGCCGACGATCCCCTTCGCCGACCCCGACTCCACCACCCGCGTGTACGCGGTTGCCTCCGGCAAGGGCGGCGTGGGCAAGTCCTCCATGACCGTCAACCTCGCCGTGTCGCTCGCCGCCCGCGGCTTCAAGGTCGGCGTCCTCGACGCCGACATCTACGGACACTCCGTCCCCGGCCTCCTCGGCTCCGAACAGCGCCCCACCGCCGTCGACGACATGATCATGCCGCCGATCGCCCACGGCGTGAAGCTCATCTCCATCGGCCACTTCGTCGACGGTAACGCGCCGGTCGTGTGGCGCGGCCCCATGCTCCACCGCGCGATCCAGCAGTTCCTGGCGGACGTCTTCTGGGGCGACCTGGATTTCCTGTTCATGGATCTGCCTCCGGGCACCGGCGACGTGGCCATCTCCGTGGCCCAGCTGGTGCCCAGCGCCGAGCTGCTCATCGTCACCACCCCGCAGAACGCCGCCGCCGAGGTCGCCGAGCGGGCCGGTTCCATCACGCAGCAGACCCGTCAGCGCGTCGCCGGCGTCATCGAGAACATGTCCGCCATGGTCCTTCCCGACGGCTCGACCCTCGACGTCTTCGGCGCCGGCGGTGGCCAGCAGGTCGCGGACCGCCTCTCCGTCCTCACGGGCGCCGAGGTCCCGCTGCTCGGCCAGATCCCCCTCGACCCGCAGCTGCGCGTCCACGGCGACGACGGCAGCCCCATCGCCGTCTCCGAGCCGGACTCCCCCGCCGGCAGTGCCATCGGTGAGATCGCGGACAAGATCGTCAGGCGCCGCGAGTCGATCGCCGGCCGGCCGCTCGGGCTGGGCGTCACCCGCCCGTAGCCGCCAGACTCAGGTGATGTCGGCCCAGGAGAAGCCGCCGCCCGCGCCGTAGTCGCCTTTCGGGCGCTCCGGGGGCGGCTGCTGGCCGCGGGCCTCCTGCTGCGAGGGCTGGGGCTGGGGCTGCCGGGAGGAACGGGGGTCCTCCCGCATCAACTTCTGCGGGTCGAAGTCGTCGAGCGCGGATTCATCCCCGTCGAAGAGTGCCTTGGTGATCGCCCCGCGCGGGCCCAGGCGCGTGTACTCCGCGACCTGCTCCATCGGCTTACGGAACTGGTCGAACTCCTCGCCCAGCTCTCCGTTGAGCTCTTTCTTCGCGTTGTTGATTGCCCGGCGGGCAGCAAAGATCGCGGCACGCACATCCTCGATGAGGCCGGGCAGACGCTCCGGGCCCACGACGATGAGTGCCACGATCACCAGGGTGAAGATCTCCAGCCAACCGATACTCTGAAACACAGGTCCACCTTAGCCCCACTGCGGAAAAAGCACCGGTTAGTGGCCCTGGTTACGCTTGACCGCCCGCAGAATCATCTCCACCTTGTCCAGCAGGCATTCGGGCCCCGGAGTCGGGGTCGACTCCGCGTCCGGTCCCGCCTTCACCGGCGCGGCCGGGATACCTGCGAGCCGGGCGAGCAGGTCGTGCGGCGCGCGGACCTCCTCGGTGATGTTCGAGCCGCGCAGCCACTCCGACGCGCCGCGCTGCCGCTCGATCTCGCCGCGGCATTCGGCGCAGTGGACGAGATGGACGCGTGCGCGGTGCGACGCGGCGTCGGACAGCTCCCCGTCCACGAAGGCGGCGACAGCCTCCAGGCTCAGGTGCTCTACGGACGCGAACTCACGGCGCCCGCGGGTCCGGCGCGAGCGCGACAGGTTGGGGCGAATCATCGCGGTGGCTGACCTCCTCACGTTCTCCTCTCCAAGAATACTGGTGAACGGTCTAGCGGGTCCGCAGCAGGAGCTTCGCGCCCTCATCCTGTTGGGCGGCGGCCTCCAGGCTCGCCCGGAGCTGGGTCCTGCCCCGGTGGATCCGGGACCGCACAGTTCCCATCTTCACGCCGAGGGTGTCCGCGATCTCGTCGTAGGACATGCCGACGACGTCACAAAGGACCACTGCAACGCGGAAATCGGGGCTGAGCTGGTCCAACGCGGCCTGCAGCGCCGGATCCAGGTTGGCGACGTTGTAGGCCTGCTCCGGCGTCATGTCCGTACCGGGGAGTCGCTCGTAGTCCTCCGGCAGGGCCTCCATGCGGATCTTGTTGCGGTGGCGCACCATGTCCAGGAACAGGTTGGTGGTGATGCGGTGCAGCCACCCCTCGAAGGTGCCCGGCTGGTAGTGCTTGAGGGAACGGAACACGCGCATGAAGGTCTCCTGGGTGAGATCATCCGCGTCGTGCGGGTTACCCGAGAGGCGGAACGCCAGGCGGTAGACGCTGTCGGCGTGTTCCGCGACCAGTTCCCCCCAACCCGGCATGTCCCCCTGCCCGGCATCGAACGCGGCGGTCCCGGCGAGGTCGTCGGCCGGGGAATGGTCGTCGTGTCCAGTACTGGGCGTCATGTTGTTCATAGTGCTACATCGGACTGCAGAACACTACACAGAGTACTGGCAAACTTCTGTGAAGCTTTGTGATCCTTTCCCACCTGCCACTCCAGCCACAATCCCGGGGGTTCCAGAAAAACCCCAGCGCATCGACCTAGACTGGGGAACCGTGACTGACACGGCATATGACGCTCTCCGCTCCTACATCGAATCCACCTCGGAGATCCCGGACGCCCTCGCCGGCGCCCGCCGCGACGCCGAGGAGTTCGGACTCTCCGTCCCCGACGAGATGACCGGCCAGCTCCTGGCCACCCTCGCTGCCTCCACGGCCTCCGAAAAATCCACGGGCGCGGTCGCCGTCACCCCCGCCGCAGGGGTAGTCGGAATGTACATCCTCCGCGGCCTGGGCAAGCGCGGGACACTGACCTGCATCGACCCCGAAGTGGAGCACCAGACGCAGGCCCGCTCCGCATTCCGCGAGGCCGGCTTCGCCCCCTCCCGGGTGCGTTTCCTGCCGTCCCGCCCCCTTGACGTGATGAGCCGCCTCGCGGCCGGTTCCTACCAGCTCGTCTACGCAGAGGTCCCGCCCGTCGAACTGCCCGCGATCCTCGACGCCGCCTGGCCGCTGCTCACCCCCGGCGGAACGCTGGTCCTGGCGGATTCGCTCCTCGACGCCACCCTGGCCGACGACTCCCGCCGCGACCGCGCCACCCTGGCCGCCCGGGAAGCCGACGACATCGCCCGCAACCTCGAGGGCGCCCTGGTCACCCGCCTGCCGCTGGGCGCGGGAATGACGCTGATCACGCGCCGCTGAAGGAGCTGAATGAATCGCCGGAGGCCGGCACCCCTGATCGGGTGCCGGCCTCCGGGACGTGCTCGACGCAGCCTGGAAACGCCTCGCTAGACCACTTCGTTCTTGCCGACGGCGACCACGCCGCCGGGCGAGATCTTGAAGCGCGCCTCGTCGCGGGCGCGGTCGACGCCGACGATCTCGCCCTCGCGGACGTAGACGTTCTTGTCCAGGATCGCGTGGCGGACCACGGCGCCCCGGCCGACGCGCACGCCCGGCATGAGCACCGAGCCTTCGACGGTCGCGCCCTCGGCGATGTGCACGTCGCCGGCGAGCACCGAGTTACGGACCGTGCCGCCCGAGACGATCGAACCCGGGGCCACCATCGACGACTGGGCGATGCCGCCCTGGGTGAACTTCGCGGGCGGGAAGTTCTGGTCCTCGGTGGAGTGGATCGGCCACATGTGGTTGTACAGGTTGAACACCGGGTGGACGGAGATGAGGTCCATGTGCGCCTCGTAGAAGGCGTCGATGGTGCCGACGTCGCGCCAGTAGCCCTTGTCGCGCTCCGTGGCGCCGGGGACCTCGTTGGCGGAGAAATCGTAGACGTGGGCCTCGCCGCGGTCGACGAAGTAAGGGATGATGTCCCCGCCCATGTCGTGGTTGGAGTCCTCGTTCTTCTCGTCCTCCAGCAGCGCCTGGATCAGGGCGCTGGTGGTGAACACGTAGTTGCCCATGGAGGCGAAGGTGGAGTTCGGGTCGTCCGGGGTGCCCGGCGGATCGGCCGGCTTCTCCAGGAACTCGGTGATGTTGCCCTCGTCGTCGGCCTCGATGACGCCGAAGGCGCTGGCCTCGGAGCGCGGGACGCGGATGCCGGCGACCGAGCAGGCCTTGCCGGAGGCGATGTGCTCATCGACCATCTGGGAGGGGTCCATGCGGTACACGTGGTCCGCGCCGAAGACGATGACGTAGTCCGGTTCCTCGTCGTAGATGAGGTTGAGGGACTGGACGATGGCGTCCGCGGAACCGGTGAACCAGCGCTTGCCGCGGCGCTGCTGGGCAGGCACCGAGGCGATGTACTGGCTGACAGGCCCGTGCAGGGACCAGGCCTGCGAGATGTGGCGGTCGAGCGAGTGCGACTTGTACTGCGTCAGCACCGCAATCTTGAGGTAGCCCGCGTTGACCAGGTTCGAGAGAACGAAGTCAATGAGGCGGTAGCTTCCACCGAACGGGACTGCGGGCTTGGCCCGGTCCTCCGTCAGCGGAAACAGACGTTTTCCCTCGCCGCCGGCGAGAACAATGGCAAGAACATTCGGCTGAGTCTTCACGTCACCCAATCTAGGGCTTCCGGAGCGTTTTCGCCGGGGAAGATGACTTTCCTTCCTCCGAAGATGCGACCTTGCGTCACCCACTACCCCCGATACCCCCTGCAGGTGTCCGGCGCCGTGACTACCCTTGACTGTTATGAGAGTCGGAATGTTGACCAGAGAATATCCGCCGGAGGTCTACGGGGGTGCCGGAGTCCACGTCACTGAACTGACCCGGTTCATGCGCGAGATCGCGGAGGTGGACGTCCACTGCATGGGCGCGCCCCGCGACATGGAGGGGGTGCACGTCCACGGCGTCGACCCGGCGCTCGCAGACGCGAACCCCGCCATCCGGACTCTGTCCACCGGTCTGCGGATGGCGGAGGCCGCCGGCGGCGTCGACGTCGTCCACTCCCACACCTGGTACGCGGGCCTGGGTGGGCACCTCGCCGCCCGCCTGCACGGGATCCCGCACGTCGCCACCGCGCACTCGCTGGAGCCGCACCGCCCGTGGAAGCGCGAGCAGCTCGGCGGCGGCTACGAGGTCTCCTCCTGGTCGGAGAAGAACGCCATGGAGTACGCCGACGCCGTCATCGCGGTCTCCGCCCGCATGAAGGACTCCATCCTCGAGGCCTACCCGCGTATCGACGCCGACCGGGTCCACGTCGTCCTCAACGGCATCGATACCCAGCTGTGGCAGCCCCGCCCCACCTTCGACGAAGCCGAGGATTCGGTTCTGTCCGAGCTCGGCGTCGATCCGCAGCGCCCCATCGTGGCCTTCGTCGGCCGCATCACCCGCCAGAAGGGGGTGGAGCACCTGATCAAGGCGGCCGCCCACTTCGACGAGGGCGTGCAGCTGGTCCTCTGCGCCGGCGCCCCGGACACCCCGGAGATCGCCGCCCGCACCACCGCCCTCGTGGAGGAGCTGCAGGCGAGGCGCGACGGCATCTTCTGGGTCCAGAACATGCTGGACCGCGACAAGATCCAGGAGATCCTCACCGCCGCCGACACCTTCGTGTGCCCGTCGATCTACGAACCCCTGGGCATCGTCAACCTCGAGGCCATGGCCTGCGGCACCGCGGTCGTCGCCTCCGACGTCGGCGGCATCCCCGAGGTCGTCGTCGACGGGGAGACCGGCACCCTGGTCCACTACGACGAGGACGACGTCGAGGGCTTCGAGCGCGACATCGCCGCCCAGGTCAACGCCATGGTCTCCGACGCCGCCCGGGCCCGGACCTTCGGCGCGGCCGGCCGGGAGCGCGCCGTGGACGCCTTCTCCTGGGCCGCGATCGCCCAGCAGACCGTCGACATCTACCAGTCGCTGCGTTAGGGGCCGACATCATTTCCGCACACAAGGACTATTACCGCCCCGAACTTCACGTCACCGCCGAGTCGGGGGTCCTGGACGCTCCCGCGGGGGTGCTGCTCGACGGCGACACCTGGCACCTCTTCCACCAGTACCGCCCCACCCCCGACGCCCCCGCCCGCTGGGCGCACGTCGTCTCGGAGGAGGGCCCCTTCGACTGGGAGATCTGCGACGACGCCCTCGCCCCCGTCGGCGGGGAGACCGCCCTGCGCGCCGGCGCGGTGGTGCCCAACGGCACGGGCCTGGACCTCTACTTCACCTCGGTGACCGCCGCCGGCACCTCGATCCAGGTCGCGCACATGGCCGACCTGGACGGGGCGTGCCCGGTCTCCGACGACGAATTCGCCGTGGACACCCGTGTCCAGCGGATCGGCGACGTGGTCGGCGACCGCGACGGCTACGCCCGCTTCCGTTCCCCCTGCGTCGTCCCCGGTTGGGAATCCAACGACGACCGCCACGCCGGCCACGACGGCTGGCTCATGCTCGCCGTCACCGGCAGCGGCGACGCGCCCGCACCGGTCGTCCTGGGCAGCCCCGACGGCCGTTCCTGGGACTTCGTCGGATCCCTGGGCTTCGAGGGGGACCCCGGCTTCGACGCCGCCTCCATCGCCGTCGGACCGCGCATCTTCCGGCTCCGCGATGAAATCGACGGCAACATCTACGACATCCTGCTGATCACCCTGGAGTCCGGTGGGATCGACATCTCCGGTTACCTGGTGGGCACGCTGCGCGGGGCGACCTTCGACGTGGTGACCCCCTTCACCCGGATCGACCACGGGCACGACTTCACCCGCCCCCGCAACACCAACGTCACGGCGGGCACGGTCCCCGAGGAGGAGCGTTACCAGCGCTCCGTCATCTTCGGGCTGCTCAACGGCGTCGGCCGCCGGGACGATCCGGCCCGCCACCCCTCCCTGGCGTCCGGGGGCTGGGCCAACGCCCTCTCGCTGCCCCGGGTGGTCACCCTCCAGGGCGGGCGGCTCTTCCAGACCCCGCCCGCCGGGCTGCCCGACGCGATCAGCCGCACCGCAGACGCCCGCTCATGGACCGGCCTGTGTGAGATCCCCCCGGGCGGCAGTCTGACGGCGACGCTTCTCGACGCCGCCGGTGAACCCGCCGCCACCGTCGTCCACTCCGGCAGACAGCTCCTCCTCGACCGGTCGGTCAACCCCCACCACTCCGGTGATCAGGTGGCGCGGGCCGAGCTCGAGGGGGACGTCACCGGCTCCCTGTCGATCTTCGTCGACGGTTCCACGGTGGAGGTCTTCGCCAACGGCGGCGCCGTCACGATGGCCAGCCGCGTCTATATCGACGGCGGCTGCTCCGCCATCCGCGTGGAGGTCTCCGGCGGCGCGGTGTTGGAACGCCATTGGGAACGCAGCCCCGTCACCTCAGGAAACCTACCGGAGTACGACCGGTAGCTGTCAGGCCCGGCCCATCCGCAGGAGGTGGGCCCGGGCGGTGACGGTCATCGTCTCCGGCAGGGCCTGAATACGCCTGTCCAGTTCCCCGGGCCCGATATGGCGCGCGGAGGGGCTCATGCCGATCTGCGCGGCGATCGACTCGCGGTCCAGGACCATGGGGAACTCGATCAGCTCAGGTTCGGTCACCGGGGTGAGGTGTCCCCGGGCCTGCTCGACGAGCCGCTCGATCTTGCCGTCCTCCACGTCGAGGATCCCCAGCGGTTCACGCAGTTCAGCCAGGTGGCCGCGGTCGGCGGTGAGGAACACCACCTGCCCGTCCTCTTTGAGCACGCGCGCGAACTCGGCGGCGTTGCGGGGGGCGAAGACGACGGTGACCACGTCGATGGAACGGTCCCGCATGGGAAGCCCCGCCCACACGTCGGCCACGACGGAACCCACCCGCTTGTGGCAACGCGTCAGCTGGCGGGCCGCGTGGACGGAGATGTCCAGGCCGACGCCGCGGGAACCCTCCACGTCGTCGAGCGTGTGGGAGAGGTAGTAGCCCGTGCCGGCACCGATATCGGCGATGACGGGGCGGGCGGTGTCGGGCACCGCGGCGTCGTCGAGTGCGTCGTGCACGCCGGAGGTCACCGCCTCGACGAAGGGGGCAAAATGCCCGCGAGACAGAAATGTCTCGCGGGCGCGCACCATCTCCATGCTGTCGCCCCGGTGGCGTAGACCCGCGCCGGGGGCGAGGGTCACGAACCCCTGCCGGGCCACGTCGAAGGAATGGCCCGACTCGGAGACCAGCCGGGTGAAGTCGTCCACGCCGGACAGCGCAGTGCCGTCGGCGGGATCAGCGAGCACGTCGATGATGTCGGAGAGCATGCCGTAGAGCATACCCCCACAGATTGGTGAGCCTATTCGGCCGCGGCAGTGAGCAGGGCGCCGAGTTCGGCGGCCTCTTCCTTGCTCATCTCCACAACCAGACGGCCGCCGCCGTCGGACGGGATACGCATCACGATCTTCCGGCTTTCCTCAACCGCTTCCATGGGACCGTTACCGGTACGCGGCTTCATTGCTGCCATATTGAGTTGGCTCCTTCTTCTCGGATGGTTTACCCTGACCAGTTTAGTCACTTTTCGGAGAAGAGAGGCGGGCGATGGTTACCTCCGCCTCTTTCAGCTGCTCCGACAGGCGCCCGATGACGTCGTCGACCTGTTCCGGGCGGTAGCCGCGGTACACGAGTTCGAACTGCACCGAGTCAAGATCCCCCGCCCCGACGGCCTCCTGGTTGAGCCGGCGGGTCTCGTCGGGGTCGAGCGGGGGCAGCACCTCGCCGCGGCCGAAGACGCTGCCCCAGAACCAGACGCCGAGCACGACGAAAGCGGCCAAGACGATGATGAGCAGCACCCAGGAGAACATGGCTAGAGGATACCGGACAGCGCCGGCCGCTTCCCGACGCCGCCCGCACCCGCACCCGCCTTCTCCAGCAGCGTCGCGGCCACCACATCGGCCATGTGGCCAAGCTCCTCGAGCGGGCGGTTGCGGTGACGGCGGACCCCCAGGTCGACCTGGCGGACGGAGGATGCGCCGTGGCGCGCGGCGACGTCGACAAGCAGTCCGGCCTCCACCCCGTAGCCGTCGGTGAAGGGCAGTTCGAGGGCGGTGGCGCGGCGGATGGCGTACTCGCCGGCCAGCGGCTGGTTGATGTGTGCCAGGGCCGGGAACAGGGCGCGCAGCAGGGGCTTGGCCGTCAGCTCCGTGACCCGCCCGCCGCCGGTCGGCCGGCCGTTGATGGTGCGCTGGTAGTCGGCCTTGACCAGATGGACCGCCGGGTCGGCGAAAGGCGCGGCCAGTTTCCCGACCATGCCGCTGCCCGGCTGCCGCAGATCGGCGTCGATGAAGACCACCACGTCGCCCGCGGCCGCGGCCACACCCCGCCACAGAGATTCGCCCTTGCCCGGGCGCGGTGGGATGTCCGGCAGGATCTCCCGCCAGTTGAGCACCGTGGCCCCCGCGGCCGCGGCCTGCTCGACGGTGCGGTCGGTCGAGTCGGCGTCAATGACCAGGACCTCGTCGGGCCCGTCGCCCAGGACGGCCCGCACGACGCCGGCGACGGTGGCCTCCTCGTTGAGGGCGGGGATGACCACCGACACCTTCACGCCAGCCCCCGGATGGTGTTGAGCGGCGGCGCCGTGCCCGCGATCGCCGCCGTCATGCGGATGACGTCGACCGTCTCGGCGACCTCGTGGGCGCGGAACGCGGAAACGCCGCGGGCGGCGGCCCATGCGGTCGCGGCGAGGGTGCCCGCGACCCGGCCGCCCACGTCGCGATTGACCGTCTCACCCACGAAATCCTTGTTGGACAGCGCCATGAGCACCGGCCACCCGGTCGCCACGAGTTCATCGACGCGGCGCAGGAGCTCGAGTCCGTGGAAGGTGTTCTTGCCGAAGTCGTGGGTCGGGTCGATGAAGATCCGCCCCTCCGGCACCCCGGCGGCGACGGCGCGTTCCGCCAACCGGGTGGTCTCGGCGATGACGTCGGCGACGACGTCGTCGAAATGCACCCTGTGCGGCCTGGTGCGGGGCTCTGATCCCCCGGTGTGCGAACACACGTAACCGACGCGGTGGTGGCCCGCGACCTCCGCGAGCTCCGGGTCGTGACCCGCCCAGGTGTCGTTGATCAGGCCGGCACCGGCCCGGATCGCCTCCTCGGCGACCTCCGCGCGCCAGGTGTCCACGGAGATGAGCACGCCCGGGTGGCGCGCCGCGACGGCCGCAATGAGGGGGACGACGCGGTTGATCTCCTCGGCGGCGTCGACAAGCGAACCGGGGCCCGCCTTCACGCCGCCGATGTCGACGATGGCAGCGCCCGCCGCGACAACCTCGTCGCAGCGGCGAAGCGCAGCCTCGTCGGTGAAGGTGGCGCCCCGGTCGTAGAAAGAATCGGGGGTGCGGTTGACGATCGCCATCACCACCGGCAGAGCATGACTGTCCAAGGCGCTAAATCTGGTGGTGATGGTGCGCCGTTTCGAGGACCTCGTGGACCGGGGTGAACTCGTCGTCGGGGGAACCGATGAGGCGGCCGTCGGTGAGCACCCGGTGGGCCTCCACGATGTGCGCCACGGCCTCGTCCACCGAGTCCGTGACCAGGAAGAGGTCCAGATCCTCCGGGGAGATCATCCCGTCCGTCACCAGCCGTTCCTTGATCCAGTCCACCAGGCCGCCCCAGAACTCGGTCCCGATGAGCACGATCGGGTAGTTGGTCACCTTCTTGGTCTGGACCATGCACAGGACCTCGAAAAGCTCGTCGAGGGTGCCGAAACCGCCCGGCAGACACACGAACGCCTGCGAGTACTTGAGGAACATCGTCTTACGCGCGAAGAAGTAACGGAAGTTCAGGCCAAGATCGACCCAGGCGTTGAGGGCCTGCTCGTGGGGAAGCTCGATGCCCAGCCCCACCGACAGCCCGTCCGCCCCGTGCGCACCCCGGTTCGGGGCCTCCATGAGGCCCGGTCCGCCGCCGGTGATGACGGCGTAGTCGGCGTCGGCGAGCGCCTTGCCCAGGTCGCAGCCCTGCTCGTACCAGGGGTGCCCCTCCTGGATGCGCGCCGAGCCGAAGACGGTGACCGCCTTGGGCATGGACGCCAACGCATCGAAACCGGCGACAAACTCGCCCTGGATGCGCAGGATCCGCCACGGGTCGGCGTGCATCCAGTCGTGGTCGGCCCCCAGTTCCAGCAGCCTCCGGTCGTAGGTGCTCTCTTTATCGCCCTCGGTGCGCAGCAGAATGGGGCCACGCAGCATGCGCGCCTTATCGGGATCGGGAGTGATGTTCGGTGCCATAGTGAAAGAACTTATCCGTTCGCAGATGTGCCCGCCGTGTCAGGCGGGGCGTGTGGTCAGGAATGTGCGCAGCTGCGCCGCGACCTGGGTGATCTGGGCCACCGGCACCTGCTCGTCCATCCGGTGCGCGAACACCGGGTCGCCGGGGCCGAAGTTCACCGCCGGCACACCCAGCGGAGTGAAACGCGCGACGTCGGTCCAGCCCAGCTTGGCCCGGACCTCGCCCACCGCCGCGATGAGCGGGACGGCCGCCGGCTGATTCAGACCGGGAAGCGCCCCGGGGGAAGAGTCCTCCAGCGTCAGGGTGAAATCCTCCCCCAACGCCAGGAACTCCACGACGTGGGCGAACGCCTCCTCCTCCGAACGGTCGGGCGCGAAACGGTAGTTGACCATCGCGTAAGCCTCGTCGGGGATGGTGTTGTTGGCGACGAAAGACTCGAGCCGCACCACATTGAGCCCCTCCCGGTAGACGCAGCCGTCGATGTCGATGGTGCGGGCCCGGTAGCCGGCGACACGGGAGACCACCGGGGCGAGCTTGTGCGCCGCGTTGTCCCCCAGCCAGCTGCGCGCCGAATGCGCCCGGGCGCCGTGTGCGGTGACCCGCACACGGAGCGTGCCCTGGCACCCGGCTTCAACAGCCCCACCGGTGGGCTCCCCCAGCAGCGCCAGATCCCCGGCCAGCCACTCCGGGTCGCTGGCCGCCAGGTGGCCGAGACCGTTGAACCGGCTCTCCACCTCCTCGCATTCGTAGGCGATGACGGTGAGGTCGAAGGCCAGTGCGGGGTCCGTGGCCAGGGTGGCGAACAGGTGCAGGTACGCCGCCAGTCCGGACTTCATGTCGACGGTGCCGCAACCGTGCATGATCCCGTCCGCCAGCCGGTGCGGCACGTTGCCGGCGACCGGCACCGTGTCCAGGTGGCCCGCCAGAATCACCCTTCTCCCCAGGCCCCGGCGGGTGGCGGCCGCGACGGTGTTGCCCCGGCGGATGATCTGCGAGTCGGGGATCCCGGGGACGGTCCGTAGGGCCGCCTCGATGAGATCTGCCAGGTTCTTCTCCTCGTGCGAGGGGCTGGGGACGTCGACCAGAGCGGCAGTCAGCGACACCGGGTCGGAGGTCAGGTCAAGCGGAGTCATCTTTCCGAGGATAGCGTCCTCACCTCGATGTGTGGGGCACATCTGAGCACCGTAGACTCTGTAGATATGACAACTCAGGGAGCCACCGCGGTCGGAATCGCCAACATCTCCATGGACGGCACGATCCTGGACACCTGGTACCCGGAGCCGGAGTTGATCGACGGCACCGGTCTCGTGCCCGGCACGGAGCGCCTCGGCGCCCGCGACCTCCCCGCCAGCATGCTCAAACTCGTCCTCCTCGACGAGGACCGGATGGTGGAGCAGGTCGCCGTGCGGACCACCATCGCCGACCTGCAGGCCTCCCCCATCGACGCGCACGACGTCTACCTGCGGCTGCACCTCCTCTCCCACCGGCTCGTCCGCCCCCTCGAGCTCAACATGGACGGTTCCCTGCGCCGCTTGTCCACGGTCGTGTGGACCAACAAGGGTCCGTGCACCCCGGACAATTTCGAGTTCGTCCGCACCGCCCTGCGTTCCCGCGGGCTGATCCACGTCTACGGGATAGAGAAGCTGCCCCGCATGGTCGACTACGTCGTGCCCTCCGGCGTCAACATCGCCGAGGCGGAGCGGGTCCGCCTGGGCGCCTACCTCGCCCCGGGCACACGCGTGCTGCGGGAGGGTTACGTCTCCTTCAACTCCGGCTCCCTCGGCGCCGCCCGCATCGAGGGCCGCCTGTCCTCCTCCACTGTCATCGGCGAGGACACCGACGTCGGCCTCTCCTCCGCCATCATGTCCCGCCGCCGCTCCGACGGACTGCGCGACCCCATGACCGTCGGAATGAACTGCCGCTTCGGCGTGTCCTCGGGCGTCCTGGGGCTGAGCATCGGCGACAACTGCTCCATCGGCGCGAACATCGTCCTCGAGATCGACTCCCAGATCTGGGACGCCGACGTCGGCCATCACATCCCGGCGGCCTCCCTCAACGGCCAGTCCAACTGGTCAGTGCGCCGCGAGGTCGGACACTCGGAGCCCGTGCTGCGCCGCACCTGGCAGTCACCCGGTTTCGGGGACCCCCGCAGCCGGGGTTAACGTCTACAGGTATGACCACTGGATCAGCGCAACAGACTCAACTCGGATCGGGACTGAAAACCCGGCACCTGACCATGATGGGCCTCGGCTCCGCGATCGGCGCCGGGCTCTTCCTCGGCACGGGCGTGGGCATCCGCACAGCGGGCCCCGCCATCCTGCTGGCCTACATGGCGGCCGGCGCGATCGTCGTCATGGTCATGCAGATGCTCGGCGAGATGGCCGCCGCCAGGCCCTCGTCGGGTTCCTTCTCCACCTACAGCCGGCAGGCTTTCGGCCAATGGGCGGGCTTCACCCTCGGCTGGCTGTACTGGTTCATGCTCGTCATGGTGATGGGCGCCGAGATGACCGGCGCCGCCGCCATCATGGGCTCCTGGTTCGGGATCGACCCCTGGATTCCCGCGCTGGTGGCGGTGGTGTTCTTCGCGGTGGTCAACTTCGCCAAGGTCCGCGGATTCGGCGAGTTCGAGTTCTGGTTCGCCTTCATCAAGGTGGCGGTGATCATCGGCTTCCTCATCGTCGGCGTGGGGCTGGTCTTCGGCCTGCTGCCTGGTTCCACCTACATCGGGCTGGACAATTTCGTCGGCGACCAGGGCTTCATGCCCAACGGCTGGCCCGGTCTCGCCGCGGGCATGCTGGCGGTGGCCTTCGCCTTCGGCGGCATCGAGCTGGTCACCATCGCCGCGGCGGAGTCGGAGAACCCGCAGTCGGCGATCGCCGTCGCGGTGCGGTCCGTCATTTGGCGAATCTCGGTCTTCTACCTCGGCTCGGTCCTGGTGATCACCCTCCTGCTGCCCTACGAGCAGCTCGGCGGCGCGGACACCGCCGCGGAGTCCCCGTTCACCGCTGTCCTGTCCATGGCCAACCTGCCCGGCGTGGTCGGCTTCATGGAGGCCGTCATCGTCCTGGCGCTCCTCTCCGCCTTCAACGCCCAGATCTACGGCACGTCCCGGCTCGTCCACTCCCTCGCGCTCGACGACGACGCCCCCCGCATCTTCTCGGTGACGAACCGGGAGTCCGTGCCGATCAACTCCGTCGTGCTCTCCATGTTCTTCGCCTTCGCGTCCGTGGGTCTGCAGTTCTGGAATCCAGAGGGTCTGCTGACGTTCCTGCTCAACGCCGTCGGCGGCTGCCTCATCGTCATCTGGATCATGATCACCGCCTCCTACCTGCGCCTCCACCCCGAGCTGGAACGGCTCGGCGAGGTCTCGACGGTCCGGATGTGGGGCTGGCCCTGGCTCGGTTGGGCGACCATGGCCTCCCTGTGGGGCCTGGTGCTCCTCATGCTTTTCGACGACGCCGCCCGGTCCCAGGTCATCTCCGTCGCCGTGGTGACCGGTGTGCTGGTGCTGCTTGCCAATGTCAGCCGTAGGGCAGGACGTCGGGTATCCTCTCGTCCATGACTTCAGCTAGCGCACGCGGACTGGCCACCATCACGCACGAGGGAACCGTTCTCGACGTCTGGTTCCCCGCGCCGAAACTGTCGGACGACCCCTTGTCCTCCGGCACGGAACGCCTGGCGCAGTCCCCGCAGCAGTTCGCCGCGCTCGTCGGCCCCGACAATGACCGCGGCGTCGCCCGCATCGCGGTGACCACCTCCATCGCCTCCCTCTCGGATGCGCCCGTCGACACCTACGACGCGTATCTGCGGCTCCACCTCCTCTCCCACCGGCTGGTCCTCCCCCACGCCGTGAACCTCGACGGGGTGTTCGACCTGCTGGCCAACGTGGTGTGGACCAACTACGGTCCGTGCGCGGTCGCCGACTTCCAGATGGTCCGCGGCCGGCTCACCGCACGCGGGCCGGTCACCGTCTACTCGGTGGACAAGTTCCCCCGCATGGTGGACTACGTGGTCCCATCCGGGGTGCGTATCGCCGACGCTGACCGTGTCCGCCTGGGCGCCTACCTGGCGGAGGGAACCACCGTCATGCACGAAGGCTTCGTCAACTACAACGCCGGCACCCTCGGCGTCTCCATGGTGGAGGGGCGCATCTCCTCGGGTGTCGTCATCGGCGACGGGACCGACATCGGCGGCGGCGCCTCCATCATGGGCACCCTCTCCGGCGGCGGCAAGGAGGTCATCTCCATCGGCGAGCGCTGCCTCCTGGGCGCAAACTCAGGTATCGGTATCTCCCTCGGCGACAACTGCATCGTCGAGGCCGGCCTCTACGTCACGGCCGGCACCAAGGTGTCCGTGTTCGGTGACGTCGCGCGCCACGCGGATGTCGCCAACGGAACCCGAATCAAGGCGGCCGAGCTCTCCGGCGCGGACGGCATCCTCTACCGCCGCAACTCCCTCAACGGCGCCGTGGAGGCCACCCCGATCGAGTCGCGGCTCGTGGAATTGAACTCCCAGCTGCACGACAACTAGGCGGTCATGCCGGTGCTGGCTCCTGGTCCGGTCTGTTCCTCATTCTTACTGCCGCAGGCCCGCCCCGTAGCAGGTGGCGGCGGACAGGTCGACGGTCCGCTGGGACCAGTTCCACCTATCCCCCCCCCGGGATGAAGCTCCCCGATTGAGAACATTTTTTCTACTCGGGTCCCTCCGCCGCCACGATCCGGACCTTGGGTTTCCGGAACGCCCAGAACTTGTTCACCAGGAAGTTGACGGGCATGGCCACGATGATCGAAATGGCGGTCGCCCAGTAGAACTTGGTGCGCAGGCCGGTGGAGTCGTCGAAAAGCTCGGGAGACAGGGCGATCGGCGAGCTCGGGTTCATCAGCAGCGTCGCCACGACCTGGCTGACCAGGAAGGCACCGATACCGGTGAACAAAAACGGGAAGAAACCGCGCCACCAGCTGCGCTGGGAGTAGCCGCGGAAGGTCCAGCTGCGGTTGAGCTGGTAGTTCCAGGTGTTGGCCACCAGAAAGGCCACGGCCATGAAGACGTTGAACCAGCGGATGTTGTATTCCGTGCCGAGCAGGTTCAGGAAGACGTCGTATTCGGAGATACCGGCGCTCCAGCCGGCGAACTTCTTCGCCAGGACACTGACCGCCAGGTTGACCAGGGTGCCGGACCCGCCGACGATGCCGAACATGAGGAACTGGCGGGCGGTGCCCCGGAGTCTGGCGTAGGCCCGGCTTCTGCCCCGTGTGCCTTCGGAACTCACGGAACCTCTTTCACTTCGGCTGATGGTTGACCTTTTACTTTAGCGTCCGCCCCCGGCGGGAACGTGGAAGGCGCGTCGTACTCCGCTGAAAGGGTCGGGGAAACTGATCGACACCGCGCGGAGCTGCAGCGGAGAGGAGAAGTCACGGAGGTCCAGCCCGCGGTCCACGGGGTAGGTGTCATCGCCGAGGATCGGCATCCCCAGATAGCTGAGGACCACCCGGATCTGATGGGTGTACCCCGTGACGGGCCGCACCTCCACCTCGTCGTCGCCGGTGCGGCGCAGCCAGGTCCGCGTCTCAACCCCGCCGTCCGCCACCCGGACCTGCCGATGCCCCCGCTCCTTGAGCAGCGGCAGCTCGACGAGCTCCCAGTCCTCCCCCACCGTCACCCGGCCACTGACCCGGGCCACGTACCACTTGTCCACCAGACGGTCCTGGAAGAGCCGCTGGTAAGCGCCGCGGGTTTCGCGCCGCCGGGAGCATACGAGGATCCCGGAGGTCAGCCGGTCCAGGCGGTGCAGGGGGACGATCTCATCCTCGCCGTAGGAAAGACGCAGCCGGGTCTGGATCGTCTCCCGCACGATGCGGCCGTTGCTTGTCGACGGCACAAACCCCGGCTTGTCCACCACGATCAGGTCCCGGTCCTCGAACACCACGGAATGCCTGAACGGAATCGCGGATTCCTCGGGGACCGGGGGGTGGAACCAGGCGGGCACCGGCCGGTCCAGCACCGTGCCCGGTATCAGCGGCTGACCGAACGGGAAGGGTGAGTCCCCCGCCGCGCCCGCCCAGTAGGGACGGTCGGCGGGGACGGTGCCGCGGAGGACGACCCGCTGCGGGGAGATGCCTTCCCGGGCGGGTATCGGGGCGTCAGGCAAGGCTGGCGAGGCGTTCGACGGCGGCGTCGATACGCTCGTCGGTGCCGGTGAGCGCCATGCGGATGTGCTTCTCGCCACGGGGGCCGTAGAAGTCGCCGGGAGCGACGAGAATTCCCAGTTCGGCCAGGGCGTCCACTGTCGCGCGGCAGTTCTCGCCGCGGGTGGCCCAGAGGTAGAGGCCGGCCTCCGAGTCGTCCACGGTGAAGCCGGCGCCGATCAGGGCCCGCAGCAACGCGGCGCGACGGTGTGCGTAACGCAGCTTCTGGGCCTGCTCCTGGTCGTCGTCCGTCAGCGCCGCCACCATGGCCGCCTGGATGGGACCGGGAACCATGAGGCCGGCGTGCTTGCGCACCCCGAGCAGCTCGGCGATGAGGGGGGGGTCGCCGGCGAGGTACCCGCCGCGGTAGCTGGCGAGGTTCGAGGACTTCGACAGGGAGTGGATGGCGATGAGGCCGGTGTGGTCGCCGTCGCAGACGCGGGGGTCGAGGATCGACACCGGCTCGTGGTCGTCGTCCCAGCCCAGTCCGAGGTAGCACTCGTCGGAGGCGACGATGACGCCGCGTTCGCGGGCCCATGCGACAACCTTGCGCAGGTGGTCGACGCCCAGCACCTTCCCGGTCGGGTTGCCGGGCGAGTTGAGGAAGAGCAGGTCCGGCTTCTCCGGGCCAATCTGCAGCAGCGAGTCAGCCCGCAGGACACGGTTCCCGCCGAGCAGCGACGCCACCTCGTAGGTGGGGTAGGCGACCTCGGGGATGACCACGAACCCGCCGCGGATGCCGAGCAGAGTCGGCAGCAGCGCGATGGCCTCTTTGGTGCCGATCACCGGCAGCACGGCGTCGGGGGTCAGGCCGGCCATGCCGTAGCGGCGCCCCAGCGCCGCGGCGATCACCACCCGGAGTTCCGGGGTGCCTGCTGTCTGCGGGTACCCGGATTCCGCGGCAGCCTCGGCCAGCGCCAGCTGGATTCCCGGGGCAACGGGGTCGACAGGGGTACCCACCGACAGGTCGACGATCCCGCCGGGATGAGCCTGGGCGCGTTCCTTCGCCGTGGCCAGGGTGTCCCACGGGAAATCGGGCAGGCGGTTCCCCAACGGCGTACGTGCCATCGGCTATTCCTGGTTCTGCGGCGGCAGCGCGGCCACGAAGGGGTGGTCGAAGGTCTGGACGCCGGTCTTGGCGGCGCCGCCCGGGGAGCCCAGGTCGTCGAAGAAACCGACGTTGGCGTCGTAGTATTTGTCCCACTCCTCGGGGACGTCGTCCTCGTAGAAGATCGCCTCCACCGGGCAGGCCGGCTCGCAGGCTCCACAGTCGACGCACTCGTCGGGGTGGATGTAGAGCATCCGCTTGCCCTCGTAGATGCAGTCGACCGGGCATTCCTCCACGCACGAGCGGTCGAGGACATCGACGCAGGGCTGGGCAATGATGTATGTCATGGTGTCGGGTACTCCTGGGGTGATCGAATGTCGCAGTCCAGTATGTCACTTTCCCCGCACGAGGGGCCAGACGCCCCCGGCCAGACCTGCGAAAAGAAGCAGCACACTACGAATATTACTCCCCACCAGCTGATCCCCCGTCACTTCAACGCCGAACATGAGCGCCAGGTAACCGACGATCCACACATACAGCGGCACCCCAGCGACGGTCGGGTTCGGACTCCACAACTGGGCGGTCCGCGTGAGCACCATGTTGAACAGGAACGCGATGACGATGGTGTAGGGCACCGCCAGTTGCGCCCCGCCGGGCAGGGTCACCCAGGTGCCCAGGTAGACCACCTCCAGCAGCACCGAGATCAGCGCCGCGACGGACAGCCACACCAGGCCGCCGACGGCTTCGCCGCGGCTGAAGTCGGTGCGCACGATCCGCTCCCCGCTCATGCCTTCCCCTCGGCCGGGTCGCGGGGGATCCCGTCGAGAAGTCCCGGCCCGCCGAGCAGATCCGCCTCCGGCAGCTCGCCGGCCGCCAGCTGGTAGTGCTCGCAGGAGAGCAGCGGCTGGGCCAGGAGGTTCGACAGAGCCCACACCGGATGGCGTCCCTGCCCCCAGGCCGCCTGCGGGTTCGTGGCCGACACCGAGCCGTCCGCGAACCAGATCTGGGTGGCGTGCGCGCGCATGGCCTCACGCTTGGCGGCCAGGGCGGCATCGTCCAGGTCGATCGCCAGATCATGCTTCCCGACGCCCTGATTCGCCAGGTAGTCCTCGTCCGGCAGACTCCAGCCCCCCGGCACCAGCGTGATGTCCCGGACGCCGGCGGCGGTCTCGGCGAGGTCATTGACGGTCCACAGGATGCGGGGGACGTCGACCCGCCGCGCCGCGGCGTGGGTGATCTCGTGCGCGCGGATGTGGTCGGGGTGCCCGTAACCGCCGTCGGGCCCGTACGTGATCACCAGGTGGGGTCGCTCGACCTTGAGAATGCCGGCGAGCAGGTCGACGGCCTCCGCGCCGGAGTTGACGAAGGCCCGCGGGTTCTCGTGCGCCGGGCTGCCCGCCATGCCGGAATCCCGGAAGCGGCCCGCGCCGCCGAGGAAGCGGCCGCGGACCCCGAGGATCGACAGGGCGCGGGTGAGTTCCGCGACGCGGAATCCGCCGAGCTGGTCGGCGTAGTCGTTGGTGAGGTGGGCGAAGGGTGCGCCGATGACCTCGCCCTCCTCCCCCAGGGTGCAGGTCACGACCAGCACGTCGGCGCCGCGCCGGGCCAGGTCGAACAGGGAGCCACCGGTGGTGATGGCCTCATCGTCGGGATGTGCGTGGACGGCGACCACGCGGTAGCCGACGAGATCACGGGGGGTCATTGCTTCCTCCAGCTCGCGACCGTCGATATGCCGGCGGTCCAGTTGTCAAGATCCGGGTCCGGACCCACGATACCTTCGCCCAGCACCAGCACCCGCCGCTCCCCCAGCAAGGGGACGCGCACGTGCTCCCGGGCGTTCTGCCCGGCGAAGAACGCCTGCCCCTCCGGTGCCGGCGTTTCCCCGCTGAGCAGGGAACGCGCCATGGCGTCGGTCTCCGGGGTGCAGTAGCCGGACAGGTTGCCCGCCCGCGGGGTGTCCGGGTCCGGCGGGCAAAGCCACTGGTCGGCCATCTCCAGCGGACCGCCGGAGCTGCCTTCCCAGGCGATGACTGCGTCCACCCTCCCCGCGGGGAGGAGGTTGCCGGCGAGGTCGCCGAGGTCGGTGGTGGTCACCTCCGCTGCGACGCCGAACCGGGAGAGCAGGTCGACGATGCTCCGCCCGGCGGCGACTGCGGAGTCGTCGGCGGGGTTCACTCCCAGCCGCAGGGGACGCCCCTCCTCCCCGGTCAGGCCGGGCAGCAACGCGGGCGGGCCCTCCTCCGGATTACGCGCCTGCGTGTGCGGGGGGACCCGAAGGTCGGCGGAGCGGCCGGCGGCGAGCCGGGCGATGAGGGGGACGTCGAGAAGCGAATGCAGTTCCGCGCGCACCGCCTGGTCCTGGAGCAGCGGCGAGGTGGTGGACATCGACAACGTGAGCTCGCGGGGCTGGTCCAGGGTGCGCACCTGGGTGTCGAGCATGAGTGAATAGGCGTCGAAGGAGGTCTCCGCCGGGACGACGTCGAGGAAGCTGACCTGTCCCGTGCGCAGCTGTTCCACCCCCTGCGTGACGGAGCGGATCTCCCGGAAGGTGACGCGGTCCGTCGCTGCGGGGTCCTGACCCCAGAAACGGTCGTTGCGGTTGACGGTGACGACGCCGCGGGAACGGTCGACCGCGCTGATCATGTAGCGGCCCCCGGAGGCGGGCAGATCATCGACGAACGCCGTGTCGAAATCGCCGGCGTCCACCTGCAGGAGGTGGCCGGGCAGCAAGTGGCGGAACAGCTGCTGCCAGTTCGCGACGACGGTGACGAAGTCCACGTCCACCGTGCGGCCGTCGGGGCTGGTGCGGATCGCGGTGATCTCCCGGTAGGGGGCCGAACCGATGGTGCCGGGAGTGTTGATCATGCCCTGCCACAGATAGCGGAAGTCGGCTCCGGTGATGGGCGTGCCGTCCGACCACTGCGCCTCCGGGGCGATGACGTACCGGACGGTCTGGGCGACCGTCTCCCCCGCCATGGGCTCCGGTTCGACCAGTTCGGCGGAGACCAGCAGGTCCCCGTCCACCGCACCGTCGCGGAAGGCGCTGGGCAGAGTCAACGCGGCCAGGGAACGGGTGAGGGTGGAATCGTCGGACTGCAGGTGCGGGTTGAACCCGGCCGGCAGCGGATCGACCCCCACGTTGATCACCTCGTCGGCCCGCGAGGACGTGGTCGTGGGGACGGCGCTGGAGGAGGTGGGCTCCGGGCTGGGGGCGGCTTCCTCCACCGGCGGCGGGCCAGGGTTGGCGGCGCAGGAGGACAATGCCGCCGCGAGGAGGACAGCGGGAAGGAAGCGGGCTTTCACAGGATCATTATGTACCAGGCGCACGCGCGGGCCCGCTCCGCAGCGCCGGGGCGAGCACCGCCACCACCACTCCGGCCGCCACGAGCAGCAGCAGCGCGCGGCGCAGGCTGGTCGCGGCGGACAATGCGCCCAGCACCGGGCTGGTGGCCAGGAAACCGATGCGCATCAGCCAACTCACCGCAGTGACACCCGCCCCTTCGCTGACGCCGGGCAACCGGGCCGCCGCGGCGAAGGCGCTGGGCACGAGCGTGGCGCACCCGAAGCCGGCCAGAGCATATCCCGCATACAACAGCCCGGGATCTGATGCCGCCACCACAGCGAGTCCACCGAGGGCGATGAGCACGCCGCCCGCCCGGGCGACGGCGACGCGGCCGAAGCGGTCGATGAACCGGTCGCCGGTGAAACGCCCCACCATCTGCGCCGCCAGCACCACGGTGAAGGCCACGCCCGCGTCGCCGACCGCGACGCCGGCCAACTCCACCGAGGACAACCCGGCCCAGTTGTTGGCGATGTCCTCCACCATGGTGCCCGAGGTCGCCAGGAGCGCGACCGGCAGCGTGACCAGCATGATCCGCCCGAATCCGGGGCACGGCCGCTTCTCGACGCCGCCGGGCCCGTCCGCCGCGGCCGGAACCGCAGGCACCGGCCCTGTCAGCAGCACGGCGAGGGCGACCAGGCCGATCACCGAGACCGCCACAGCCGCCAGGTGGGCACGGATGTCCCACCCCGCGCTGGCCGCCGCGGTGCCGACGGCACCTCCGGCCACCGCCCCCAGGGACCAGAAGGCGTGCATGGAGGACAGGATCGACCGTCTGCCCCGGCTCTCCACCCGAACACCAGCGACGTTCTGGGAGACGTCCACGACGGCGTCGGCAAGCCCGACGCCCAGGAGCAGAACCGCCAGGACCAGGCCCGAGGGCGCCCACCCGACCCCGGCGACCAGCAGCGCGAGCGCCACGGTTCCCCAGAACACCACCCGGCGGGGACCGAAACGGCTGACCGCCAGAGAGGGCAGCACCGTCGAACCCAGCGAGCCGGCGGCGAACGCCGCGACGACGAAGCCGAAGACCAGGTCGTCGAGGCCCCACTGCTGCTTGAGCGTGGGGTACCAGGGGAGCACGGAAGCGAAAACAGCCCCGTTGGTCGCGAACATGATCGCGACGCCGACGGGACTGCGGGAAAGGCCGGAGGCGGTCATGCACGCAGCCTAGGTCTTCCCGGGCCGCAGTGCCGACCGACGCCGCCGGCCGTGTCTCCTACTTGTTGAGGTTCTTCTCGCGGGAACGGGCGCGGGCGCGCTCGGTGGCCCCGAGGTGGAGCTTGCGGACACGGAGGACGTCGGGAGTGACCTCCACGCACTCGTCCTGGCCACAGAACTCCATGGCCTCGTCCAGGGACAGGGCCTGGGCCTTGGCGAGGGTGACCGTGGTGTCGGCGCTGGCCGCACGCATGTTGGTCAGCTTCTTTTCCTTGGTGATGTTGACGTCCATGTCCTCCTCGCGGTTGTTCGCGCCGACGACCATGCCCTCGTATGCCTCGGTGCCCGGCTCCACGAAGAAGGAGCCGCGGTCGGACAGTCCCTGCAAGGCGAAAGCGGTGATCTTGCCGGAACGGTCGGCGACCAGGGAGCCGGAGGAACGGCCCTTGATCTCGCCGGCCCAGGGGCGCAGCTCGATGCCGAAGCTGTTGGCGATGCCGGTACCGCGGGTCTCGGTCATGAAGGTGGTGCGGAAGCCGATGAGCCCGCGGGCGGGCACGTCGAATTCCATGCGCACCCAGTCGCCGGAGCCGGTGTCCATGGCGGTCATCTGGCCCTTACGGGCGGCCATGAGCTGGGTGACGGCGCCCTGGTGCTCGGAGGGCACATCGATGATCATGTGCTCGTAGGGCTCGTGGATCTTGCCGTCGATGGTCTGGGTGACCACCTGCGGCTTGCCCACGGTAAGCTCGAAGCCTTCGCGGCGCATCGTCTCCACCAGGATCGACAGCGCCATCTCGCCTCGGCCCTGCACCTCCCAGGTGTCGGGGCGCTCGGTCGGGAGGACGCGGATGGACACGTTGCCGATGAGCTCGTTGTCCAGGCGGGCCTTGACCATGCGGGCGGTGAGCTTGTCGCCGCCGCCGCGACCGGCCAGCGGGGAGGTGTTCACGCCGATGGTCATGGAGATGGCAGGCTCGTCGACAGTGATCCGGGGCAGGGCCACCGGGTGTGCCAGATCAGCGAGGGTATCGCCGATCATGATCTCGTCGATGCCGGAGATCGCGGCGATATCGCCGGCGACGACCTCATCGGTGGGCTGGCGGGTCACACCGACGGTGCGCAGCAGCTCGGCGATCTTGACGGTCTTGGTGTGCTGGTTGCCCTCGTCGTCGTAGTGGATCCAGGCGACCTGCTGGCCCTTCTTCAGGGAGCCGGCGAAGATGCGGACCAGGCCGATACGGCCGAGGAAGGAGGAGGAGTCCAGGTTGGTCACGTGGGCCTGCAGCGGCGCCTCGAGGTCCGCGGACGGCTCCGGAAGGACGTTGTAGATGACGTCGAACAGGGCCTGAAGGTCCTCAGCATCCGGGACGTTGCCGTTGCCGGGGTTCTCAGTGGAGGCCTTGCCCTCGCGGCCGGAGGCGTAGAGGACGGGCAGGTCGAGCAGGGTTTCGGCAGCCGCGGCGGCCTCCTCGTCCTCGAGGGATGAGGCGAGCTCCAGGAGCAGGTCCTGGGAATCCGAGACGACCTCGTCGATGCGGGCGTCGGCGCGGTCGGTCTTGTTGACCAGGATGATCACCGGCATCTTCGCCGCCAGGGCCTTGCCCAGCACGAAACGGGTCTGCGGGAGGGGACCCTCGGAAGCGTCGACCAGGAGGACGACGCCGTCGACCATGGACAGCGCGCGCTCGACCTCGCCGCCGAAGTCGGCGTGGCCCGGGGTGTCGATGACGTTGATGATGAGGTCCCGGCCGTCCTTGCCGGCACCCTTGCGGCGCACGGCGGTGTTCTTGGCCAGGATGGTGATGCCCTTCTCGCGTTCGAGATCACCGGAGTCCATCACGCGGTCAGTGACACCACCGTGGTCGTCGAACACGCCGGACTGCTCCAGCATGGAGTTGACGAGGGTGGTTTTGCCGTGGTCGACGTGTGCGACGATGGCGACGTTGCGGAACTCAGGATGGGACACGAGTGGGCTGCTCCTAAAAAAAGGGATCGCGGCCGACAGTCACCGGGCACGCGATGGTGAACAGCCGTTGACGATACCCGCAATATTGGTGTAGCGCACCATCGAGGGGTCGGGGTCACACCGTCGGATGACTTATCCCTGCTCCGGCGAAGATTTTCCGCCGTCGTGTAACGATTCGGTTTCCTTCCCCGAAACAAGGAATAGCCGGGCGGAGCAGTTTCCGGGCTATTCCGCCGTTCCGGTTGACTGCGTCACGCAAGTGAATATTGTTGGGTAACGAAACTACTGTTACCAATGTTGCGATTGTGGCCGGGATGATCACCGCCGACACAACCGCCGTACCGCCTTGAGTTCAGGAAAGAGGACCCGCCTGTGGGATCCATCGCACGGAGAACCGCCGTCCGGACAGCTGCAGCAGCCGTCGCACTGACCGCCGTCAGCGCACTCGGCCTCAGCATCAGCCCCGCCGCGGCGTCCGCCCAGATCTCGTCCCCGGCATCCTCACAGAACCCGCTCGACCAACTCGGCCGCCCGACCCCGCAGACCCAGGCTCAGATCAGGGACTTCGCCAACCAGCCGTGGCTGCCCGCCCAGATGCGCGACGCGATCTTGAGCGCGCTCGCCTTCAGCGTCGGAGACAACGGTGACGGCGGCCCGCCGTTGCCCGAGAACGCCCCCGTCTTCACCCAGTTCTACTGGCCCACGGTCGCCGGCTCCTGCATCGGCGGCGAACTCGACGCCGTGGGCACCGCCATCGCCGTCCCCGGCCCGGCGGAGATTCCCGCGCCCGGCGCTGCCGCAGGCCAGACCGCCTTCGTGTTCACCGCCCTGGGCACCGCACCGGCGCTGCCCGAGCAGGGCGGCATGAACGTCACCTGGTTCAACCTGGACACCCTGCGCAACGGCGTCACCCCCCTGGGCAACTACGGCATCAACCCGGACGGTCCGGCCACCCTCTCCGGCACCGCCGACACCGGTAACGGCACTGTCGTCGCGATCGTCTCGGGCGCCGTCCGGACCGAGGACACAACGTGCTCGTTCCTGCCCACAGCCGCAATCATCGATGCGAGGTAACCGTCATGGCAGCTGATCTTCATCCGGTCAAGCAAGAGACCTTCAACACCACCGACCGGATCAACATCGATCCCAAGGGGCACCTCCGGGAGGTGGACACCTACCGGCTCACCGACTTCGGCCTGTACATGGCCCGCGGGGCGAACCACCCGCGTTTCGGCTACCTCGAATCCTGGCTTCTGCCCAAGCTCGGCCTGCGGGCCAATATCTTCCACTTCCGGGACGGCGTCGACGAGCGGCAGGACTTCTACTTCGACGTCGCCGACATCCACGTCGACGGCGGCGTATGGTCCACCCGCGACCTCTACGTCGACCTGGTCTCCGTCACCGGCGAACCCATCGACGTGCAGGACATAGACGAGCTCGCCGCCGCGACCTCCGCCGGTCTGATCACCGCCGCAGAGGCCGAGCGCGCCATCGACGTCACCCTCAACGCCGTGGAAGGGATCACGCGCCACCACGACGACGCTATGGAGTGGCTGCGCACCCTCGGCATCGAGCTGACGTGGGCGGATGAGATCGACATGGTCCCCGCTGAATAGCCCGATAACTGTGTCCCCGCGCACACAACAGGGGTAGGCTCGGAATTGGGCACAACGAACAGTCCCGGACGCCATCCCGGACCGTCCGTCGCTCCCGAAATCGATTCACCCCTTTGAAAACGATGGAAAGGACACGCCGTGGACAGCAACGACGCAACCAGCAAGGGCCATGTCTGGGAGTTCCCCGAGGACAAGCCTTACCAGCACAACCACCCGGAGAACCCGGGCAAGGAAAGCCCCGAGCAGAAGCAGGAGCTCGCCGAGGAGTGGGGCCAGGAGTCCTTCCCCGCCAGCGACCCGCCCGCCAACTACTGAGCCGGCGTTAGGGTTGTGGCATGACGACGATCTACCACAACCCCCGCTGCTCCAAGTCCCGCCAGGCCCTTGAGCGCCTGCGGGACAGAGGGATCGAGCCGGAGATCATCCGCTACCTGGACGCGCCGCCGAGCGTCGAGAAGCTCCGCGAGCTCATCGGCGCCGCCGGAATCGCAGTCCACGACGCCGTGCGCACGAAGGAGGCCGAGTACCGGGAACTCGGCCTCTCCCCCGCCACGCCGGACGACGAGCTGCTCGCCGCAATGGCCGCCCACCCGCGGCTGATCGAGCGCCCGTTCGTGGTGACGGAGAAGGGTGTGCGCATCGCCCGCCCCACCGAAGCCATCGACGAAATCCTCTGACCTCCCCGGCGCCGATCCCGCCGGATCACTAAACTTTCCCACGAGCACACCGCGGCGCACGCCGCACCCTCCGGGGACTGTGCCGCTGACAGAAGGGACCTGACCATGAGCCACGACCCGAAGCAAAACGAGGAACCCGGCATCGTCGAGCAGGAGCTCGAGGATCAGACCGTCGCAGAGGAGACCGATCCCGGCAACCCGGGCAAGCGCCCGGGCGCCGACACCGACGAACTCGTCGAAGAGTGGGGCGAGGATTCCTTCCCCGCGAGCGACCCGCCCGCGAACTACTGATCCGCACCAGCCAGAACTCCAACATCCCGCCGCCGGCCAGCCCGGAGGCGGGATGTTTCCGTCCCCGGCAGGCGTCCCCGGCAGGCGTCCCCGGCAGGCGTCCCCAGCAGGCGTCCCCGGCAGGCGTCCCCGGCGGCCGGCCCCGAAGGACCTCGCCCGCGACGACCATGCGACGACCATGCGTGAGGCCGGTCACTCAACCCATAAGGTCGAGCTACTTCGTTAAGCAGGGAAAACACCCGAACTCCTTGAAAAACGCAGGATTTTCCCGTTTCCTCGGAGGTGACAGCACCCCACCGATTCTGGAGCGAGAACCATGAAAATTGTCGTTGTCGGCGCCACTGGAAATGCCGGAACCGCGGTCCTGCGGGCTCTCCATCAGACCTCCGAGGTCACCGGAATCGTTGCCGTTGCCCGGCGTCTGCCCGATCCGGGGGTGGAACCCTACGAGGGTTGCGAGTGGCACTCCATCGACATCGCCGCGGCCTCCACCTCCGACGACGCCGTCGAGCAGCTCACCGAGGTGTTCCGCGGCGCGGACTCCGTCATCCACCTGGCCTGGCTCATCCAGCCCAACGACCAGCGCGAGCTGCTGCGCCGGGTCAACGTGGAGGGCACCCGGCGCGTCACGGAGGCGGTCGCCCGGGCAGGCGTCCCCCACCTGGTCGCCGCCTCCTCCGTGGGCGCGTACTCACCCGACGAGGCACGTTCCGGCGGCGGGGAACCGCCGCTGCGCGACGAGTCCTTCCCCGCAGGCGGCATCGACTCCTCGCACTACAGTGTGGACAAGGCCGCCCAGGAGAAGGTGCTGGACGCCTTCGCCGCGGAGCACCCGGAGGTGGCCGTCACCCGGCTCCGACCGGGACTGATCTTCCAGGCGGATGCCGCATCGGAGGTCCAGCGCTACTTCCTGGGCGGCGCCATGCCGCTTCAGCTGCTCAAGGCCGGCCGGTTGCCCGCCCTGACAGTGCCCAAGGGCCTGCTCCTGCAGGCGGTGCACGCCGACGACATCGGGCGCGCCTACGTGGCGGCCGCGGTCCGGCAGGTGCCCGGCACCTTCAACATCTGCGCCGACGACGTCCTGGGTCCGCAGGAACTCGCCGACGTCATCGACCACGGCCGCGTCATGGAGGTTCCGCCGGGGATTGTCCGTGCCGCTCTCGCCGCCGCCCACAAGGCGGGCATCGTCCCCGCCGACGCCGGCTGGCTGGACATGGGCATGCAGGTTCCGCTCATGGACAACTCCCGGGCCGCCGAGGAGCTGGGGTGGCGCCCGCAGGTCTCCGCCGTGGACGCGCTGCAGGAGCTCATCGACGCCATCGTCGAGGGTCACGGCCACCCCTCTCCCTCGCTGCACCCGCGGGACAAGGACGAACGCCTCGTTACCGTGACCGGGGAACCGGCGAAGGCCGGGGCCCGGTCGGGTGCGGGGTCCGCGCCGGAGGACGGCCCGGAGGACCTGCCCGAGGAACTGACGAAGGACCTGCTCGGGCTGTACCTGTCCGACCACCTCACGGGTGCCACCGCCGGAGTCAACCGCATCGAGCGGATGGCGGAGGACTTCGTGGACACCCCGGTGTACGCGGATCTGGCCTCGCTGGCCGACGAGATCCGCGCCGACCGGGAGCTGCTGCGCAACATCATCGACGACCTCGGTTTCCCGCGGCGGCCCTACCGCCAGGCCGCGGCCTGGGCAGCTGAGCGCGCCGGACGTCTCAAGCTCAACGGGCGGGTCGTCCAACGCTCCCCCATGACCCTGCTGCTGGAGGCCGAACTCATGCGCTCCGCCGTGGCCGGCAAGAAGGGCGTGTGGGAGACGCTCCGCGAACTTTCGCCTCAACTGGGCCTGGACGAGGAGGTCTTCGACCGGCTGGTCGAGACCAGCGACAGGCAGACTGCGACCCTGGACGGGGTCCACGCCTACGCCCGTGAACGCGCGCTGCGCGACGACCGGGACACCTTCTGGGACTGACGGATTGAGGAAGGCGCAGACATGTCCGACTCCACACCAGGCGGAAAGACCGCCGCGGCCGCCGTCGCCGAACTGGCGAAGAAGCACGGCTTCACCGTCGCCACCGCAGAATCGTTGACCGGTGGACAGATCGCGACCGCGCTCGCCGCCGCGGAGGACTCCTCCGACTGGTTCGCCGGCAGCGTGGTCAGCTACCAGACCCGCGTCAAGTACGACGTCCTGGGCGTGCCCGAGGGGCAGCCGGTGATCAGCGAAACCGCGGTGGAGGCGATGGCCGCGGGCGTCGCGAAGCTCATGGGCGCGGACGCGGCAGTCGCGGCCTCCGGCTGCGGCGGCCCCGGTGAACAGGAGGGGCAGCCGCCCGGCACGACCTGGATCGCCGCGCGCGTGCGGGGCAGGACCCGCACCGAACTGCACCATTTCGACGGCGACCCCGGGGACGTCCTCGCGCAAGCCCGGCGACGCTCCCTCGAGCTGCTCCACGAGCTCATGCGGGAAAGCACCGTCGCCGACCACACCACCCCCACCGCATAAGGAGCAATCATGAAGGCAGTCACCTGGCAGGGCAAGCGGAACGTCAGCGTGGACAACGTCCCGGACCCCGTCCTCCAACAGGACAACGACGCGATCATCGAGGTCACCTCCACCGCCATCTGCGGCTCCGACCTCCACCTCTACGAGGTCCTCGGCCCCTACATGGACGCCGGCGACATCATCGGGCATGAACCGATGGGCCGGGTCGTGGAGGCCGGCTCCGCCTCCAACCTCAAGGTGGGCGACCGCGTGGTCGTCCCCTTCACCATCGCCTGCGGCCGCTGCTGGATGTGCGACCGCAAGCTCTACTCCCAGTGCGAGACCACGCAGGTCAGGGAGCAGGGAACCGGAGCGCGGCTGTTCGGCTACTCCCGCCTCTACGGTTCGGTGCCCGGCGGGCAGGCCCAGTATCTGCGGGTCCCGCACGCGGACTTCGGACCGGTCAAGATCGGCGAGGATCTGCCCGACCACCGCTACCTCTTCCTCAGCGACGTCCTCCCCACCGCGTGGCAGGCTGTCCAGTACGCGGACGTCCCGAAAGGCGGCACTCTCGCGGTCTACGGTCTCGGCCCGATCGGCCAGATGGCCGCCCGCATCGGCCTGCACCTGGGTGCGCGGGTCTTCGGCGTCGACCCGGTGCTCGAGCGGCGGGCCATGGCCGCCCGCAACGGCGTCGAGGTCCTCGACTTCACCTCCGACACCAACGACGAGATCCGCGACGCCACCGAGGGCCGCGGCCCCGACGCCGTCATCGACGCGGTGGGCATGGAGGCCCACGGCTCGCCCATCGCGAAGGCCGCCCACACCGCGGTCGGACTCCTCCCCGACGCGCTGGGCCGGAAGATGATGGAACACGCCGGGATCGACCGCCTGGCCGCCCTCCACTCCTCCATCGACCTGGTGCGCCGCGGCGGCACCGTCTCCCTCAGCGGGGTGTACGGCGGGGAGGCCAGCCCCCTGCCGATGCTCACGCTCTTCGACAAGCAGATCCAGCTGCGCATGGGGCAGGCGAACGTCAAGGCCTGGATCGACGACCTGCTCCCTCTGGTGGAGGATCCGGCCGACCCGCTCGGGGTGGATGATCTGGTGACTCACCGCCTGCCCATCGACGAGGCGCCGGGGGCCTACGAGATGTTCCAGAAGAAGACCGACGGCTGCATCAAGGTGGTCCTGGACCCGCAGGCCTGAGCTCCCCGCGTACGCCCCGGCCCCGCCACCTGAACAGTCCAGGTGGCGGGGCCGGGGCGCGCAGCGGGGTCAGGCGCCGCCGGCGGAGGGTGTCCCGTCCCCCGCCAGGCCGAGGTTCGCCCCCGTGCCCAGCTCGATGTTCAGGCCGGGGACGGAGGTGATCAGGTCCCGGGTGTACTCTTCGCGCGGATCGGCGAAGATCTCGTCCGCCGTGCCCTGCTCGACGATCGCGCCCTGCTTCATGACGACCACATCGTCCGCCATCTGCCGGACGACGGCGAGGTCGTGCGTGATGAACAGGTAGGACAGGTCGAGCTCCTCCTGGAGTTCCGCGAGCAGCTGGATGATCTGGTTCTGCACCAGCACATCGAGCGCGGAGACGGCCTCGTCCAGGACCAGCACCTCCGGATTGAGCGCCAGCGCCCGGGCGATGGCGATGCGCTGGCGCTGGCCACCGGACAACTCGTTGGGGAACCGCCGCATGGCGGAGCGCGGCATGGCGACCATGTCGAGCAGTTCCGCGACGCGGTTCTCCCGTTCCTTGCGCCCGCCGACCCCGTGCAGGGCGAGGGGTTCCTCGATGCACCGGTAGATGGAGAACATCGGGTCCAGCGAACCGTAGGGGTTCTGGAATACCACCTGCATCTTCCGGCGCATCTCGAAGAGCTCGCGGTTGCCCAGCGTCGACAGGTCGGTGCCCTGGTAGAGGACTTTACCGCTGGTGGGTTCCAGCAGGTTGAGCACCATGTTCGCCACGGTGGACTTGCCGGAACCAGACTCGCCGACCAGCGCCAGGGTGGTGCCCTTGCGCAGGGTGAAACTGACGTCGTCGACGGCGGTTTTCTCCCCGAAGACCTTGGTGAGGTTCTCCACCCGGATGACCTCCTGCGTCTTCGCCTCCCGCCCGTGGGCCACCAGCTCCGCGGACTCGACACCGGCCGCCAGGGCCGACTGGATGCGTGCCGACGCCAGCGAGGGCGCCGCCTTCACCAGCCGGCGGGTGTAGGGGTGCTGCGGGTCCCGGAGGATCTGCATGCTGGGGCCGGACTCGACGATGCGGCCGCGGTGCATCACCACGAGGTGTTCGGCGCGTTCGGCCGCCAGGCCCAGGTCGTGGGTGATGAACAGCACGGCGGTGCCGAGTTCCTCGGTAAGGGTGCCCAGGTGGTCGAGGATCTTCTTCTGCACGGTGACGTCCAGTGCCGAGGTCGGTTCGTCGGCGATGAGCAGCTTCGGGCGGGCCGCCAGGCCCATCGCGATGAGCGCCCGCTGGCGCATGCCGCCGGAGAACTCGTGCGGGTACTGCCGCGCGATGCGCCCGGCGTCCGGGAGTCCCGCCTCCTCGAGCAGCTCCTGGACGCGCGCGCCCACCTCGGAGCCCTTGACCACGTTGTTCGCCCGCAGGCTCTCCGCGACCTGGGTGCCCACGCGCCACACCGGGTTGAGGTTGGACATCGGGTCCTGGGGGACCAGCCCGATCTCGGAGCCGCGGAAGCGCTGCATTTCCTTGTCGCCCAGGCCGGTGATGTCCTCGCCGTTGAACAGGATCTGCCCGCCGGTGACCTTGCCGGAGCCGGGCAGCAGCCCCAGGATCGACATGGCCGCAGTGGACTTGCCGGAGCCGGACTCTCCCACGATGGCGACGGACTGGCCCGGGTAGACGGCCATGTTGATGCCGCGGACGGCCTCGACGACGCCGGTGGAGGAGGTGAAGGAGATCTTCACGTCCTTCAGTTCCAGCAGGGGGGTGGCGTTCTCGGTCATCGCTTCCTCGCCTTCGGGTCGAGGGCGTCGCGGACGACGTCGCCGAGCATGATGAAGCTCAGGACAGTGAGCGCGAGCGCCATAGCCGGGTAGAACAGGACCATCGGGGCGGTGCGCAGCGAGGCCTGCGCGGCGGAGATGTCCCCGCCCCAGCTGACGATCGACGGTGGCAGGCCGATGCCCAGGAACGACAGGGTGGCCTCCGCGACGATGAAGGTGCCCAACGCCACTGTGGCGTAGACGATGATCGGGGCAGCCGCGTTGGGCATGATGTGGCTGGCCAGGATCTTGAAGCGCGAGGCGCCGAGCGCGCGGGCGGCGGTGACGTACTCCTCGTTCTTCACCCCCATGACGGCGCCGCGGGTGATGCGCGCGATGTTGGTCCAGCCGAAGAGCCCCAGAACGAGCACGACGGTGATGATGGTGCGGTGGTCTTTGAACATCTGCATGACCACGATGGCGGCCAGCACCAGCGGGATCGCAAAGAAGATGTCCGTCACGCGGGAGAGCAGGGTGTCCAGGATTCCGCCGAAGTAACCGGCGATCGCACCGATGAAGGTGCCGATGACCACCACCAGCGCTGTGGTGAGCAGCCCCACCGACACCGAGGCGCGGGCGCCGTAGATGGTGCGCGAGTAGATGTCGCAGCCCTGACGGTCGAAGCCGAAGGGGTGGCCCGCCTGCGGTCCTCCCAAAGAGTCGGAGAGCGTGCAGGCGCGCGGGTCGACGGAGGTGAACAGCTGCGGGACAACGGCCATGAGCACCGCCACGAGGATGAGGAGGGCGGACACCCAGAACAGGGGTCGGCGGCGCAGGTGCCGCCACGCCTCGCCCCACATGGACGACGGCGCGGACTCGTCGGCGACGGCGTCGACGGCGCCCAGGCCGGTCTCGTCGGTGTCGGCGATGAAGTGGTCCTGCCCCGGACGCGGGGCGGGGTGGCGGGTGGCCAGGAGGTCGTCCTCGCCGGCCGGGTTAGCGACGTTTCGGTTCATGTCAGGCATAGCGGATCCTCGGGTCGAGCACGGCGTAGATCAGGTCCACGATGAGGTTGGCGACGATGTAGACGATGACGAGGACCGTGGTGAAGGACACGACGGTCGTCGGCTCGCCCTTGATGATCGCCTGGTAAATGGTGCCACCGACACCGTTGATGGCGAAGATGCCCTCGGTGACGATGGCGCCGCCCATGAGCGCGCCCAGGTCCGCGCCGAGGAAGGTGGCGACGGGGATGAGCGAGTTGCGCAGCACGTGCCGGCTCATCACCTGCCCGTTGCTCAGGCCCTTGGCGCGGGCGGTGCGGACGTAGTCGGCGCGCAGGTTCTCGCTGACGGACTGGCGGGTCAGCCGCAGGACGTAGGCGAAGGACACCGCTCCCAGCACCACCGCCGGCATGAGCAGCGAGGTGAACGTCTCCCGGGAGCCGACCGTGACGGGGAGTATCCCCCACTTCACTCCGACGAGGAACTGGAGCACGAAACCGATGACGAAGCTGGGCACGGCGATGACGATCAGGGACATCACCAGGACGGTGGAGTCGAAGATGCCGCCGCGGCGGACTCCCGCGATCACGCCGAAGAGGATGCCGAAGAAGGCCTCGAAAACCAGCGCCATGACGGCGAGTTTGATGGTGACGGGGAAGGCGCGGGCCATGACGTCGGAGACGGGCTGCCCGGAGAAGGTGGTGCCGAAATCGAGGGTGAAAATACCCTTGAGATAGAGCAGGTACTGGACGAGGAAGGGTTTGTCCAGGTTGTACTCCGCCTCGATGCGGGCGCGGGCGGCCTCGGACAATCCCCGGTCGCCGCCGAGGGCCTGGACCGGGTCGCCGGGCATGAGGAAGACGAGTGCGTAGATGAGGAGCGTGGCCCCGAAGAACACGGGGATCATCTGGAGCAGCCGTCGCCCGATGTAGCGCAACATAACTATTCCTTCAGGGTGATGGGTGGCCGGACAGGCTGATACCCGCGTGACGCGCTGCGCGTCACGCGGGTATCAGCCGTCGCAGGGCATCAGGGGGCTAGTTCTTGGTGATGTCGTAGTACACGGGGACGGACTTCCAGGAGAAGACGACATTGTCGACGTTCTCGCTGTAACCGCCGGCGACGTTGGAGTACCACAGCGGGATGGCCGGCAGATCCTGGAAGAGAATCTCCTGCGCCTCATTGTAGATTCGCGCGGCGTCCTCCGTGGACCCGGCGCGGGCGGCCTCCGCCAGCTTGGCGTCGAACTCCGGGTTGGAGTAGTCGCCGTCGTTGGAGCCGGCGCCGGTGCCGTAGAGCGGGCCGAGGAAGTTGCCGCTGGAGGGGTAGTCCGCCTGCCAGCCGGTGCGGAAGGCGCCCTGGATGGTGCGTCCGGTGACGTCGTCGCGCAGCGACTTGAAGTCCGGGTACGGGCTGCCCACGGCCTCGATCCCCAGGGTGTTGCGGATGGAGTTCGTCACGGCGTCGACCCAGGCCTGGTGGCCGCCGTCGGAGTTGTAGGAGAGGGTGAACTCGCCGGTGAACGGGGCGATTTCATCGGCCTGGGCCCACAGCTCACGGGCCCGCTCGGCGTCGTAGTTCAGGACCTCGTTGCCCGGGATCTCACCGTCGTAGCCCGGCAGGACCGGAGAGGTGAAGTCGGTGGCCGGCGTGCGGGTGCCCTGGAAGATCGCGTCGGTGATCTCCTCGCGGTTGATGGCGTGGGAGATGGCCTGCCGGCGCAGCTTGCCCTCCTCGCCACCCCAGTGGTCAAGGCTCTCCGGGATGGTGAAGGACTGGAAGACGGCGGAGGGCTCGTTCACGGCACGGTCGCCGAGCTCGTCCTGGAAGGTGGAGAACGCGGTGTCGGGGATGGCGTCCAGGGTGTCCAGGTTGCCGGCCAGGAGGTCGTTGTAGGCGGCGTCCTGCTGCGCGTAGAAGACGAACTTGATGCCGTCGTTCTGCGGGGTGCGCTCACCCTGGTAGTTCTCGTCGGGGACGACCGTGGCGTCCTGGTTGTGGTTCCACTCGGCCAGCTTGTAGGGGCCGTTTCCGTTCGGGTTTTCGCCGAAGGCTGCCTCATCCTCGCGCGCCTCGTCCGGCAGGGGGTAGAAGGCGGAGTAGCCCAGCCGCATCGGGAAGTCTGCCTCGGGCTGGTTGAGCTCAATGGTGAAGGTCTTGTCGTCGACGACCTGCAGGCCCTCCATGGATTCCGCGCCCTCCTCGTAGCCGAGGATCGGCTCGAAGAAGTAGGCCGAGAGGTGGGAGCTCTTGACCGCGTGGTTCCAGGTGTCCACGAAATGCTGGGCGGTGATCTCGGTGCCGTCGGAGAAGGTCCAGCCGTCCTTCAGGGTGACGCGGTAGCCCTTCTCCCCCTCCGGCTCGATGGACTCCGCCATCTCGTTGTGGATCTCACCTTCCGCGTCGTAGTAGACGAGGCCGGAGTAGATCAGGTCGACGATGTTGCCGCCGCCGACCTCGTTGGTATTCGAGGGGATGAGCGGGTTCTGCGGCTCGGTGCCGTTTGCGAGGACGTAGTTTCCGCCGCCGTCACCGCCCGAGGCCCCATCGCCGGAATCGGAGCACGACACGAGCCCGAACGCCAGGGTGGTGGTGGCGAGCAGGCTGATCGTCTTCTTAGTGAGCGCCATAGGTGGAACCTCCAGATCAAGGGTCATACGATTCAGGTTGCACTCAGCCTACTCGGTGACATGCAACACAGAAAGTCTGCGGAGCGGGAGGGGTCACATAGTTTTCACCTCCAAACTTAATAGGAAATATCTTTAGTCCTGCTCGGCGGGACTTCTCCCACCACCCTGCCTACCCTCAGCCACCCCCGCCCGGAGGCCCGCCCGCGGCAAGGGGGGCCGGTTCCGCGGCATCAACCCCCTCCCCAAGGGGGCGCTCCGCGAGTACGCTCAAAGCCGGGATTTATGTGACTGCCATCACCTACTGGGGGCCCGGGGCGGAACCGCCCGGCCGACACGGACCGCCACAGGGCACGAACCGACAACGAGGACACTGACATGAACGCTGACGTGCACCCGGACCGGACCCGGACCCGCCCCTCCATCTGCCTGTCAGGTGAGGGGAAATGAACAGCCCACTGTGGCGGGATGACGCACCCACCTACCCCACTTCCCCGCTCCCGACCGACCGCCGGGTGGACCTCGCGGTCGTCGGGGCAGGTTTCACCGGGCTGATCGCCGCCCTCCTCGCCGCCCGGGAGGGACTCAGTGTCGCGGTTCTCGAAGCCCGCACCGTCGGCGCAGGCGCCAGCGGGGCGACCACGGCCAAAGCGACCGTGCTGCAGGGCACAAGGCTGTCGACTCTGGCGCAGACCCACAGCCGGGAACTCGCAGCGGATTATCTGCAGGCAAACCAGGCCGGGCTCAACTGGCTGCGGGATTTCTGCCGGGAGCAGGGGGTGAGCACGCAGGCCGCCACCGCCGTGACTTTCGCGGCCACCGACAGCGGTATCGAGAACGTGGAGGCAGAGCACCAGACGGCGCAGGCGCTGGGCCTGCCCACTGTCCTCCATGACAGCCTCCCGGCCCCCTTCCCCGTCCACGCAGCCGTCGAACTACCCGGCCAGCTCCAGCTCAACCCCACCCACCTGCTGGCCGCCCTGGTCAGGGCGGTGAACTTAGCCGGGGGCACCGTCACGGAGCACGTCCGGGTCACCGGCGTCCGGGCGGACACGGACCGGGTCCGCCTGACCACCTCCCTGGGCCCGCTGACGGCCCGGCAGGCCGTGCTCGCCACGGCCACCCCGATCACGGACAAACGGGCCACAACCATGGAGCTGGTTCCACAGCGTTCCTACCTCTGCGCCTTCGACCCCGACCCAGCCGTGGAGATCCCCGAGGGGATGTGGATCTCCGCGGAGTCACCGACCATCTCACTGCGCACCTACACCGACGGGGACAGAACCAGGCTTCTGGTGGGCGGCCAGGGGCACCGGACGGGCGATTTCCGCCCCACAGCTGAACACGTCGACACGCTCACCGAATGGACGATGCGGCATTTCCCCGGCGCGCGCCGCACCCACGCCTGGTCGGCGCAGGACTATCACCCCGTCGGGATGGTCCCCCACGTGGAGACCCTCCACTGGGGCGGGGGCCGGGTCCTGTTCGCCGGCGGGTACAGCAAGTGGGGGCTGGCGGCGGCTCCCGCAGCGGCGCTGCAGCTCGCCGATCTCCTCCAGGGCCGCCCTCCGCAGCTCACGTTCGGCAGTCCCTCCGTGTCCGGAACGTTGAAGACCACATTGTCCAGGCAGGCCTCCGCCCCTGTCTCCGAAATCCGTAATCTGGCGCGCACCCTCACCGGGTCGGGCGGCCACCGGGGTGACGCCCCGGATGATTCGACCGCCGAGGACAACGGCGCGGCGGTCTTCCGGGAGGGAATTCATCCGGTCGGCGAGGCTTTCGTGGACGGGCGGACCTGCCGCGTCTCACTGGTCTGTCCGCATATGGGCGGGACGTTGGCCTGGAACGGGGCGGAAGAGTCCTGGGACTGCCCCCTGCACGGCTCCCGTTTCACCGCCGGCGGCCGTCTCCTCGAAGGGCCGGCCGTGAAAGATCTCAAACGGCACTGACCGCGGGGTTCCGGGCGGTCACCACTCCAACTCGAAATCCACCGGGACCCGGCCGTGGGCGCTGAAATGCTGATCCTCCTGACGGGCCCACATATCCCAATAAGGTGCGTATCCGGTGTCCCGGGTGAGCGCGCGGGTGCGGCGCACCTGGGCGGGTGCGTTGATGCGCACGGTCAGCACCTCGCCGAGAGCTCCGGCCGCGGCGACCGACGCCTCCGTGACCGACCCGACCCCCTCGACGATCAGGGACTCCCCCGGATCCAGCGGCACCCAGTCCGCGGGCGCCCCGCTCACCCAGTCCCAGCGCCGGTAACCGGGACTGGTCGGGTGCAGGACGTCATCGGCGACCATGCGGGAGGCGGCGGACAGACCCGACCATCCCGGGTAGAAGTCGTCCAGATGGACCACCCGGAGCCCGGTGCGCCGGGCCACCGCCGCGGCGAAGGTCGTCTTCCCCGCCCCGGACGGGCCGTCGACAAGCACCGTCAGCCTGCTCATGCCACACCCAGGAAACGGAAGCTCCCGAGCGCCACCGCCACGGCGACCGCAGAGACCGACGCCAGCAGGCACACCGCCAGGACCGCGAAGTCCCGGGCGTGCAGCCGGGATTCCCGGGCCCAGGTGCGGCCGTGGTCGGCGACCCGGCCGAAACCGCGGGCCTCCATCGCGGTGGCCAGTTTCGAGCCGCGCCGCAGCGAGAGCACGAGGAGACCGAAGGCGAGCGTCAGCCCGTAGCGGATCCGCCCCTGGTCGGCGATACCGCGGGAACGTCGCGCGCGGCGCATCGACGCCAGGTCGTCCTGGAACAGGGAGATCAGCCGGGAGGCCGCCACCGCCCCCAGGACGAAACGCTCGGGCAGCCGCAGAACCTGGGCCAGGCCGTCGCCGAGGTCCGTCGGGTCCACCCCCTCGGAGAGCACGATGACCGGCAGGCCGACCGCCAGGACACGCACGAAGATCGCCGCCGCCAGGGACAGGGAGTTGTCCGTCACGTGGACCATGAGGAACTGGAAGTACGTCTCCCCCTCCGGCCGTCCGTAGAGCGCCATGGGGATGGCGGCCAGGGGCGCGGCGAGGAGGACCGGCCAACCGCGGCGCACCAGCCGGAACCAGCCCACGCCGCACAGCGGGGCGGCCAGGAGAGTGAAGCCCAGCGCCGCCGCCGCGGAGACGAGGTCCACCGACAGCAGCAGCGGGGTGGTCAGCAGGATGAGCCCGAGGATGCGGGTGACGGGGTTGATGCCCTCGAGGACGTTGATCATGTCAGCGCCACCTCGTGGTCGCCCAGCGCGTGCAGGTAGAGCTCGTCGTGGGTGATCGACACGACCGTCACCCCCTGGTCGGTGAGCTCCCGGATGAGTCCGACCAGCTCGACGAAGGTACGGGCGTCCTGGCCGAAGGTCGGCTCGTCCAGGACGAGCAGGCCCGGGGTGTTCACCAGCGCTGTGGCCACCGACAGGCGGCGCTTCTCGCCGCCCGAAAGGGTGAAGGGGTTGGCGGCCGACAGATGGTCCAGGCGCAGGCGGGTGAGCAAGTCGTCGATGCGCGCCTGCGCTCCGCCGGACACTGCCATCTCCTCCCCGACGGTGCGCGCGACGAACTGGTGCTCCGGGTCCTGGAACACGAAGCCCACCCGGTCGGCGAGCTGTCTTGAGGACCAGCGGTGCGGCGGGGTGCGCAGCCCCCGGGCCAGGTGATCCGAATAGGTCAGGGCGCCGCCCTTCGGTTCCGTCAACCCGGCGAGCGTGAGCGCCAACGTCGACTTGCCCACGCCGTTGGGGCCGGTGATGACGGTGGAGGAGCCCTCGCTCAGCCGCAGCGAACGCGGCGGACCCCACTCGGGAAGGAGGTCACGGGCTTCGACGGCCACGGGTGCCCCAGCCGGCACCCCACGGGCGGCGGGCAGCGCCGGCGGGGCGGGGAGATCCTCCTCGCGCACCTCCGACAGCCCCTCCGGGGAGAGGTGGAGGAAACGGTCGACGATGCCGCTCCACAGGCGGGGGCGGTGCTCGGCGACGATGAGGGCGGCGTCAGTCTCCGCCGCGATCCGGGCGACCGCCCCGACGATCTCCCGCTGGCCCGCCGGGTCGAGGTTCGCGGTCGGCTCATCGAGCAGGATGAGGTCCGCGCCCATGGCCATGACGCCGGCCAGCGCCAGCCGTTGTTTCTGCCCGCCCGACAGGTGCCGGGTCGGGTGGTCCAGCGGCAGGTTCAACCCCACCAGCTCCAGCGCGCGACGAACCCGCGGCCAGATCTCCTCGCGCGGCACCCGCAGGTTCTCGCACCCGAAGGCGACGTCGTCTCCCACGCGAGAGGCGATGACCTGGGAGTCCGGGTCCTGCAGCACCATGCCCACGGTTCCGGCGACGGTGAGGGAACCGGCCATTTCCCCGTCCTCCTCCCCGCCGAGGACGCCGGCGAGGGCGGCGAGCAGGGTGGACTTCCCGGCACCGGAGTCCCCGGTGAGCAGGATCCGCTCCCCCCGCTCCACGCGCAGGTCGATGCCGCGGATCGCCGGGGCCACCCGGGAGGCGTGCCGCCAGCCCAGGCCCCGGGCGTCAATGACGGCCACGCCGTTACACCCGCTTTCGGCCCGCGGCGAAACGGTCGAGGGCACCCGTCCCGGCCAGGGCGCGCACCAGCCAGTGGCCGAGCACGCCGGCCAGGACCGCACCGGAGATGAGCAGACACGTGAGGTAGATCGAGTTGAAGGCCAGGGACTTCGCCAGGTTCGCGCTGGTGAACAGCTCCAGGACGAAAGCGCCGAGGGCCGCTCCCATGCCCGCCAGCACCGCGACGGGCAGGGTGAAGCGGCGGTAGGCGAAGGCGAGGAAGATGAGCTCCGCCCCCAAGCCCTGCGCGATACCCGAGTAGATGGTGCCGATCCCCCACTGGTTGCCCAGCAGCGCCGACACGATCGCGGCGAGCAGCTCCACGTAGAGGGCGGCTCCCGGCTTACGGATGACCAGCCCGCCGACGACGCCGCCCAGCAGCCACGTGCCCGCAGCGAGGCCGCCCAGCCCGGGGGTCAGGGTGTCCATGGCGGTGAACCAGGCGTAACCGAAGGAGTTCCACACCCAGAAGATGAGGCCGACGGCCACTCCCAGGACGGAGGCGATGATGATGTCGATGACGCGCCATGACGAACGCGTGCGCGAAGTTTTCACAATAATCTCCCTAGCGCCGGTACTAACCGGATCAGGTTCGACGGTTCGCCGTTTGTCGGCGTCTCAGCCCGGATTCGCACCGGGTACCCGTGACTGGATGTTGGTGGAACACTATCCTAGCGCCCCGGGTTCCCCGTCCCGGTCAGCGACCCAGCGGGTGCCGTCCTGTCCCCCGGTCCGCTTCCACGCGACCTCCAGACCGGTCCCCCGGGCGATCTCGGCCAGGCCCCCGCCAATCATGGCCTCGAACTGGTCGAGTTCCTCGGCCGGGCACTCCAGCTGGAGGAGCAGGACACCGTCCCCGGCGATCATGGCCACCTCGCCTTCGTGCCCCCAGGTGAACAGCATGTGCCCCCGCCCGGACCCGCTGTCCCACTCCGTGTGCGCGGCGTGGGTGAATCGGCCGGCCAGCAGACGTGCGTAGCGGCCCGGGCGATCGCACCTGACCCGGGCTGTGGATGAAGCAGTCATGCCCTCACGCTACCCCAGCAGCCTGAGCACGAGGTCGTGCAGCCGGACGTCGACGCCGTTCCGGGCGGCGAGACGGCAGATGGCGCCCACCTGGGCGTCCAGCTCGTGGCGGGTGGCGGGCCGGCCCGCCGCCAGGTCGCGCTGCATGGAACTGGTGGCATCCGCCGGCATGCGGTCGGCGAAGGCGAGGGTGCGGTCCACGGCGTCGTCGGACAGCGGCACCCCGGCCGCCCGGCCGGTGGCGTGGACCTCCCGCATGAGCGCCTCCAACGTCGGTCGGAGCCGGGTCCGCAGCTCGCCGAGCGGGCTGCCGGCCAGGGCCCCGAGCGCACCCGTCGTGGTCACGTACATCGCCTTCTCCCACACATCCACGAAGATGTCCCCGCGGACGACAGCGTCCACGCCCGCCTCCCGCAGCGCCGCCGCGAAGGCGTCGACGGTGCCGTTCGGGCTGCCGTCCCATGTTCCCGTCGTGTGGGAGATCGGACCGCCGTGGAACTCGACTTTCCCGGGGCCGGTGTGGTGGAAATAACCGCGCACCACCCCGGGCAGGGTGCGTGCGGCGCCCACGACCTCCGCGACCCGCGCGGGCACCTCGACCGAGTTCTGGGTGACGGCGACCATCGAGGTGCCGGGAAGCCCTTCGAGCAGCGACGCCATATCAGTCCCGGCGGAGGCCTTGACCGCCAGCAGCGCGACGTCCGGCGCCCCTGCCTCGCGGAGCGTCCCGACGGCGCGCACCGCAATCGGCTCCTGGCCGTTGAGACGCAGCCCCTCGGAGCGCAGGACCTGCAGTGTTTCGCCCCGCGCAACGAACACGACGTCATGACCCGCCTGAACCAGGTTCCCGCCGAACCAGCCCCCGACGGCGCCCGCTCCGATGACTGCGATTTTCATGCGACCAGCCTACGCGCGCACCGCGGGCGGGAGGACTACACTGCATCTCATCCAGACCCGCAGACAGAAAGGTCACAACAATGGCCGGTGGCCTCATTGCCCTGCTTGACGACGTCGCCCTCATCGCCCGGGCAGCCGCCGCCAGCGTCGACGACGTCGCCGCCGCCGCCGGCAAGACCTCCCTCAAGGCGGCCGGAGTGGTGGTCGATGACGCGGCGGTGACCCCGCGCTACGTCACCGGCGCCACACCCGCCCGGGAGCTGCCGATGATCTGGCGCATCACCAAGGGATCGTTGATCAACAAACTGGTCATCATCCTGCCGATCGCGCTGCTCCTGTCGTGGATCGCCCCCTGGGCGCTCACCCCGATTCTCATGATCGGCGGCACGTACCTGTGCTTCGAGGGCGCGGAGAAGGTCCTGGCCAAGGTGCTGGGCCACGGCAGCCACGACAAGCCCGTCAAGGATAAATCCCCCCTCGCGGAGGACCAGCTGGTCAAGGGCGCCATCATGACCGACCTGATCCTGTCGGCGGAGATCATGGTCATCTCCCTCAACGAGGTCTCCGACCAGCCGATGATCTTCCGCGCCGCGGTCCTCGTGGTCGTGGCCATCGGCATCACCGCCCTCGTCTACGGCGCGGTCGCGCTGCTGGTGAAGATGGACGACATCGGCCTGCACATGGTCTCCCGGGGCGGCCCCGGGGCAGGTTTCGGCCGGGGTCTCGTCTCCGCCATGCCTAAGGTCCTCACCGCGATCTCGGTCATCGGCACCTTCGCCATGCTCTGGGTCGGCGGGCACATCATCATCGCGGGCCTGGCGGAGTTCGGCCTCACCTGGTTCTACGACACCATCCACGGCATGGAGGTCGCCGTCGGCGGCGGATTCATCGGCTGGCTGGTCAACACGTTCTTCGCCCTGGTCTTCGGCCTGGTGTGGGGCACCGTCGTGGCCTTCGTCGTCGAGGGCGCCACCCGGCTCACCCGCCGGGCGACCGGAAAGCCGGCGGCTGCGGCGCACTGACGCCCGGCCGGCTACTCCGTGACGGCACGTCCCGCCTCACGCCAGCCGGGATAGCCGCCCTCCATGCGCAGCGCCGAGAATCCGGCTTCACGTAGCCGGGCGACGGCATGCGCCGACATGACGCAGTACGGGCCGCGGCAGTAGGCGACGATGTCGCGGTCCGCGGGCAGTTCGGACATCCGGGAATCCAGTTCCGACAGCGGGATGTTGACGGCCCCCACCGCGTGGCCGGCGTCGAATTCGGAGGAGGGGCGGACGTCGACGAGCAGGGCCTCGCCCGTTTCCCGCAACCGATCGAACTCCTCGAAGGAGATCGCCCGGGCTCCGTCCACCTCGGTGAAGAACGCGTCCGCGAGATCCGCGATCTCCCGGATGTGGCGCTCCGCCAGACCGGTGAGTGTGAGGTAGGCGGTGGCCACCTCACTGTCCGCGATCCGGTAGACCCGCAGGTTCCCCTCCGCGCGGCGGGCGACCAGGCCGACGGCCGCCAGAATCTGGAGGTGGCGGGAAGTGTTCGCCACGGTGGCGGCGACCTGCCCGGCGAGGGATTCCACCGTCCTTTCGCCTTGCAGCAGCACGTCGACGATCTCGACCCGTTTGGCGTTCCCGAGCGCGGCCCCGACGCGGGCCAGGTGAGTGAAGATCTCGTCTTTGAAGGCGCGTCCGTCCAGCGGTTCCCGCGATTGGGATGTCATGTCCCCGAGTGTACTATTCAATGAATTAGTTGAATTGCCTTCATCGGGAGCACCAGTGACCTCATCCGCACACCCCTCCGGCCCGAGACTGGGCCTCCGCGAGAACGCCCCCCAGTTCGCGCTGCTCGTGGCCGTCAACGCCCTGGTCGGCGGCATGGTCGGCCAGCAGCAGACCACCCTCCCGCTGCTCGCCGAGCAGGTATTCGGCCTCGCCGGCTACTCCTTCGTCTTCGCCTACGTGGCGGTGTTCGGCATCGCCAAGGCGGCTTCCAACTATGTGGCGGGCATCTTCTCCGACCGCTACGGACGCAAACCGGTGCTTCTGGCCGGCTGGCTCTTCGGTTTGCCGGTACCCCTGCTGATCATGTGGGCACCATCCTGGGAATGGATCATCCTGGCCAACCTGTTCCTCGGCATCAACCAGGGCCTGGCCTGGTCGACCACGGTCACCATGAAGATCGACCTCGTAGGGCCGAAACAGCGCGGCTTGGCGATGGGCCTCAACGAGGCCGCCGGTTATCTCGCCGTGTCGGTCACGTCCATGGCCGCCGGCTGGATCGCCGCGGAACACGGACTGCGCCCCGCCCCGTTCCTGCTGGGCCTGGCGTACGCCGTCATCGCCCTCGTGGTGGTGTCCCTCTTCGTGCGGGAGACGCGCGGATTCGTGGAGCTGGAGGCCGCCGCGCCGGAACCCTCCCAGTCCAGGGCCACCGGGCTCTCGAACGCGCAGATCTTCACCCTCGTCAGCTGGCGTGACCGGGCCCTGTCCTCCGCCAGCCTCGCCGGCATGGCCAACAACCTCAACTTCGGCCTGTCCTGGGGAGTGTTCCCGCTGCTGTTCGCGGGCGCCGGCCTCCGCCTCGGACAGGTCGGCCTGCTCGTCGCCCTCTACCCGCTGGTGTGGGGCTTCGGCCAGCTCGCCACAGGGTGGCTCTCCGATCACCTCGGCCGTAAACCCCTGGTCACTGCCGGCATGTTCCTGCAGGCCGCGGCCCTGGCTGTCATCGCAGCCTCGCACGCGATGCCCGGCTGGGCGGCCGGCACGATGCTCCTCGGCCTCGGATCCGCGCTGGTGTACCCGGCGCTGCTTGCCGTGATCGGCGACGTCGCGGCGCCGGAGTGGCGCGGCCGGGCCGTCGGCATCTACCGGGTGTGGCGCGATCTGGGGTACACAGCCGGCGCCCTGTTGGGCGGCCTGGTGGCCGACGCGGTGGGGTTGAGCTCCGCGGTGTGGGCCGCCGCGGGGCTGTCAACCGCGGTCGGCATGGTCGTCGCCTACCGTCTCTTCGAGACCCACCCGGGCAAGCGGACAGCCGCGGCCTGACCTGCTCCGGCTGGAGGGCAGGCCCCGGGTTACCCTGAATTTATGTTCCGCAGCCTGCTCGTCCTCGTCGCGCTGGTGCTCGCCGGCGGCGCCGCCGCAGGGGTCATCGGCGGATCCATGGCCTGGCTGATTCGCCGTATCCAGCTGCTGGCCGGCGGCGCGGGGGTGGTCCACCCGGTGGCGGCCGCCGCCGTGGGCGGTGTCCTCGCCGGTTTCGGCTGGTGGTGGCTGCGCCGGCGGGGCCCGGTGCGCGCCATCGAGGAATCGGTCCTCAGCGAAGGCGCCCGCCTCCCCCTCGGCCGCACCTTCACCGATGCATTCCTCCAGCTGCTCGCCGTGGGATCCGGCATCTCGCTGGGCCGGGAGCAGGCCCCCCGGCAGGCCTCGGCGGCGGTGCTGGACCAGCTCAGCAGGGCGCTCCGCGTGACGGAGGACCACCGCCGGGTCCTCGTGGCCGCAGCGGCGGGCGCCGGTCTGGCCGCGGTGTACAACGTGCCCCTGGCCGGAGTTCTGTTCACCCTGGAGGCGATGCCGGTGCGGCGCACCTGGCGTGCGCTGCCCATCGCGGCCGCCATGTCCGGCGTGGCCACGGTGACCGCCTGGCCGATCGTGGGGCGGCGGGCCGTGTACGACTTCCCGGAAGCGGCCTTCCACCCCGTTGTCCTGTACCTGTTCCCGCTGCTCCTGCTGGCGGCGGTTCTCACCGGCCGGCTCTTCCTCGCGCTGATGAGGTCCACCGGCGGGTGGAAGGTCGTCGACCCGCGCTGGCTCCCCCTGAGCGTCGGTGCGGCCACCGCCGGGGTGGTCGCGGCCTCCCTCATCCTGCCGGGGGTGACGGGCAACGGCGAACAGATCGTGCGCACCGCCCTGGACCCCGGTTCGCCGCTGGTTCTCCTCGCCGTTCTGGTGGTGGCCAAGCCGCTGCTCACGGCCGCGTCCCTGGGGTCCGGCGCGGTCGGCGGAACTCTCACGCCGGCGCTGGCGGTGGGCGCCGCGCTGGGGTCAGCCGCGGCCCTGATCGCGGGCGCCGGGGCGGAGTCCGCACCCGTCCTGGCGCTGGTGGGCGCTGCGATGGTGCTCTCCGTCCTGCAGAAGGCCCCGCTGTTCGCCGCCGTCATCGCCTGGGAACTGACGTGGGCGCCGTTGTGGACCCTGCCGCTGCTGCTGGCCGGCACGGTGGGGGCGCACCTGCTGGCGCTTCCGCGGGGGCGTCGAAAAGCCGGGCCGGCGGTCAGATCATGAGCAGCAACGACGCCGCCATGATCGCCATGCCCAGGATGAGCCCGTAAATGGCGGTGTGGTGGCGGCCGGTGGCCACGGCGGTGGGCAGCAGCTCGTCGAGGCAGATGAACACCATGATCCCCGCGACCACCGCAAAGGAGATCCCGAGTGTGGCTGGCCCGAGGAACGGCATGAGCAGCAGGAAACCGATGAGGGCGCCGGCGGGCTCTGCCAGTCCGGACACCGTCGACCACAACAGCGCCTTCTTCCGGGAGCCGGTCGCCTGGCGGATCGGCACGGCGACGGCGACGCCCTCCGGGATGTTGTGGATGGCGATGGCCACCGCCACCGGAACGGCCACGGTGAGGTCCTCCAGCCCCGCGATGAAGGTGGCGAAACCTTCGGGGAAGTTGTGGATGGCGATCGCGCCGGCCGTGAACAGCCCCATTTTCATCATGCGGCGACGCTGCGCGGCCTTCTTCGGGTCGTCCCCGATGCCCCGTTCGTGGGGGTTGATGGGCTCCGGCACGAGTCGGTCGATGAGGGCGATGATCGCGATGCCCGCGAAGAACGCCGCCACCGTCGCCCAGCTGCCGCCGCGTTCGCCCCAGGCCCCGGTGAGCTCGTCGAAGGCCTTGGGCAGGATCTCCATGAAGGACACGTACAGCATGACGCCGGTGGACAGGCCCAGGGCGCCCGCCATGAAACGCTTGCCCGGGTCGTTTTTCATCACGGCGATGAGGCCGCCGAGCCCCGTCGCCAAGCCGGCGAACAGCGTCAGGCCGAAAGCCGTCAGGATGGTCGGGAGATCGTACATGTCCGGATACCCTACGGTGCTTTTTCTGCGGCCGCACCGTCAGGGGAGTCCCCGTTGCCCGCCTTCCGCAGTTCAACCGTGACGATGCGGTTGCCGGCGACCTCGGTGATCTCCAGTTCGTAGCGGGCCGCGGGCTCCTGTTCGACGTCGGTGTCGTCCATGGGATCGGCGGTGAACTCCGGCGGGACGGTCACCACGTCCCCGGCGCGCCCCAGGCGGCCGAGTTCGGCGAGCAGCCACCCGGCGACCGTCTCGTAGGGTCCGTCGGGCAGGGAGACGCCGGTGGCCTCGGCGAAGTCCTCCAGGTTGGTCGTCCCCGCCATCAGCCGGGATTCGTGAAGCCGGAGGAACTCGCGGCGTTGCACGATGTCGTACTCGTCCCAGATCTCGCCGACCAGTTCCTCCAGCAGGTCCTCGAGGGTGACCATGCCGTCGGTGCCGCCGTATTCGTCGACCACCACGGCGATGTGCTGGCCCGACGCGCGCATCTGCGCCATCGCCTCCGGCAGGGAGATGGCGCCGGGAAACTTCGCGATGTCGCGGACGATGTCGCGGACCGGAACGTCGCGTCGCCCGAACGCGCTCTGTTCCAGCAGGTCGCGCACGTGGACGAAGCCGACGATGTCGTCGATCGACTCCCCGTAGACCGGGTAGCGGGAGTACGGCCGGCCCGTGATGTCGTCCGACGCCTCCGCCACGGTGATGTCCCCCTGGTAGGCGACCATGTCGGAACGGTGCCGCATGACCTCGCTGACGATCCGGTCGCCCGCGTCGAAGACGTCCCCCACGAGTTCGCGCTGCCGTTCGTCGATCCCGTGGTGGGTGGAGACGATGTCCCGGACCTCCTCGACGCTCATCTGCGAGGTCCGCTCGGACGGGTCGAAACCCATCAGGCGCAGCAGCAGCCCGGACGACTTGTCCACCGTCCAGATCACCGGGGTCATCAGCCGCGCGAAGATCTTCAGGGGCGGCGCCATGAGCAGGCTGACCTGCCGCGCCTTCTGCATGGCGATGCGCTTGGGCACCAGCTCGCCCAGCACGAGCGAGAGGTAGGAGATGGCGACGGTCATCAGCACCAGCGCGCTTATCGACGCCGCGCGGGGGTTCATCCCCCACCCCTGAAGGTGCGGGGCGATCTGCGGGGCGATCGTCGAGGCGCCGAAGGCGGAGGAGAAGAAGCCGGCGAAGGTCACGCCGATCTGGACCGCGGAGAGGAAGAGCCCTGAGTCCCGGGCCAGCGCGGCCACGCCCCGGGCGGTGGAGGATCCCCTCTCCAGCTGGCGGATCTGCGATTCCCGCAGACTGACCAGCGCCATCTCGGTGGCCGCGAAGACGCCGCCGATGAGGATGAACAGGAGAACCAGGAGGGCGTTAAGCATCGTCCGCGGGCCCGGGTTCCGGGTCGGTTTCAGGCGCCGGGGAACACCCCTCCGGACCGCAGACCAGCGCCTCCTCCCCGTCCGCCGCCGGGGTGAGATTGACCAGTTGACCGAAGGTGAAGTCCATGGCTTCAGTCCTACCACCACTTCCGCGCTCCCGTACCCTGGGCAGGTATGAAACATCATTTCGAGATCAAGGTCCCCCACGGCAAACTCGTCGTCGTCGACGTCTCCGTCGAGGACGGCCGCATCACCGGCACCCAGGTGTCCGGCGACTTCTTCCTCGAGCCCGATGAAGCGTACGAGGCGCTGGGGCCGGCGCTCGAGGGAGCGTCGATAAGCGAGACGACCGCGGAGCTGCAGGCGCGGCTCGACAACGCCCTCGCGCGGATCCACGACGTCGCCCTGCACGGCTTCAGCACCAACGACGTCGCCGTGGCCGTGCGCCGCGCGGTGTCCGGCGGCACGGACTTCACCGACCACGAATGGGAGATCATCCACCCCGGCCCCCTGCCGACGCGGGTCAACGTGGCGCTCGACGAGCTCATGCTCGACCAGGTGGCGGCGGGCACCCGCGGCCCCACCCTCCGGTTCTGGGAATGGGAGGACAAAGCGACCGTCATCGGCTCCTACCAGTCCTACGTCAATGAGGTCGAGCCCGAGGGCGTGGAGAAGTACGGCATCCAGGTGGTGCGCCGCATCTCCGGGGGCGGCGCGATGTTCATGGAGGGCAGCAACTGCATCACCTACTCCCTCTATGTGCCCGGCTCCCTGGTCGCGGGCTTGAGCTACGAGGATTCCTACTCCTACCTCGACCAATGGGTCCTGGCGGCGCTCGCCCGCCACGGCGTCAACGCCTGGTACGTGCCCATCAACGACATCACCTCCGACGGCGGGAAGATCGGCGGCGCCGCCCAGAAACGCCGCAAGGGCGTGGTGTTGCACCACGCGACCATGAGCTACGACATCGACGCAGACAAGATGACGGAGGTCCTCCGGGTGGGCAAGGTCAAGCTCGCCGCCAAGGGTCTGCGCAGCGCGAAGAAGCGTGTCGACCCGCTGCGCCGCCAGACCGGCGCCCCGCGGGAAGAAATCATTCAGACCATGATCTCCGAGTTCAGCAACCGCTACGGCGCGACCATGGCCGAACTCACCGCCGAGGACCTGGCCGCCGCGGACAAGCTGGTGGAGGAGAAGTTCGGCACCCCGGCCTGGACCCATCACGTGCCTTAAGTGCTGCCTCGGGAATGCGGCACCACCCTGTTCACCCGGCAGGCTCGTCCACTCCGACCCCCCTCAACGCACGTCGAGGGCCCCTCCGGAAGGTTCGAGGGGGCACGGATTGGAGGTCCGTCCCTCAGCCCACCGCCGACAGGGGCGTCGTCCGCGCCGCCCGGCGGGCCGGCCACAACCCGGCGACCGCCCCGACGGCCACTGCCCCGAGCACCAGCAGCAGCGCCTGGTCCCAGGGGACCAGCAGCCGGTCGATGCCCTGGGAGGACAAGATCCGCACGAGGCACCAGCCCAGCCACACACCCACGACCACGCCGACGACGGCCCCGTACAGGGCGATCACCGCAGATTCGAGGACGATCATCCGCCGGATCTGGGAACGCTGGGTCCCCACCGCCCGGAGCATCCCGAATTCGTGGTGGCGTTCGGTGGTTGACAACGCGAGTGTGTTGACGATGCCGAGCACCGCGATGACCACGCTCAGCGCCAGCAGCGCGTAGACCACGCTCATCAGCTGGTTGACCTGGTCGGCGGCGGCGTCGCGGTACTGGTAGCGGTCCATGACCTGGAGGACGCCGTAGGTGTTCATCTGGTCCGTGACCGCTCCGAAGACCACCTCCTCGTCCGCGCCCCCGGCGAACGTGACGAACACGTTCTGGGTGAACCAGGCGGAACGGTCCGGGACCAGCTGCTCACCGACGGGCACCGTCACGGCCACCGGCGTGTAGGAATCGCTGTCCTCCCAGATAACCAGCACGGGCACGGTGACGGAGGCGCGTCCGAGGGAGGGTGCTGAAACGGTCGCGTTGTCCCCCACCGCGAGCCCGAGATCTTCAGCGGTGCTGCGCGAGAGTCCCACGCCCGGGGTGTCGGAAGTCGCGCCGAAAGACCCCTGGACGACCTCCAGCGCGATCGCCGCCTGGGGGTCCGCAATCAACAGCGGGCTGACCCCGGTGGTGTTGACCGTGCCGGCCGTCACCCCGTCGACCTCGACCGGAAGCAGGGTCACCGGGGTCACGGCCGCGACCCCGTCGATCCCCGCGAGTTCCGCGACCGCCTGCTCCGGCACGCCCTGCAGGTTGACCATGCCGGTGGAGACGACGGCGTCGGCACGCAGGGACTCGTCGATCCTCCCGAAGACGGACTCCTTCATCGACGCGCCGAGGATGCCCACCGCCGCGACGAGCGCCACGCCGAGGGTCAGTGCGAAGGCGGTGGCCGCCGTCCGCCTCGGGTTGCGCGACAGGTTCGTCCGGGCCAGGAGGGTGATCACCCCGCCGAGGCGGAAGCGGGCGCGGAACATTGAGCGGGCCACCACCGCCATGACCAGGAGCACCCCGAGGACGATGCCGACGGTACCTGCCCCGGTGAGGATGCCGCGCGCGGCGGTGTCCCACCCAGTGGCCAGGGCGGCGACCAACGTAACCGACAGGCCGGCAACCAGCAGCACGGCGCCGATGACCGTCCGCACCCTCAACGGAACCGCGACGGACTGGTCGCCGGAGCGCATCGCCTGCACGGGATGGACCCGGCCGGCACGGCGGGCGGGCACCCAGGCGCTGAGGACGGTGACCACGATCCCGATGCCCAGCGGGACGAGGATGCTCGCGGCGTCCAACCCCAGGCCTGCGTCGGGGAAACCGAAACCGGCGGCGGTCATGGCCCACATGATCAGCTCCACCAGCCCGACGCCCACGAGGATGCCGACGGCCGAGCCGAGCACCGCGACGAGCGCGGCCTCCACCATGACCGAGCCGCTGAGCTGGGGGCGGGACATGCCCAGGGCACGCAGCAGGGCGAACTCGCGGGTGCGCTGGGCGACGATCATGGAGAAGGTGTTGGAGATGATGAACGTGCCCACCAGCAGGGCGATGAGGCCGAAGGCGAAGAGAATGTAGGTGAAGAACGCCAACTGGGAGCTGATCTCCTCTGAATCGGCCGCCGCGGCATCCTCGCCGGTCATGACCGTTGCACCCGGGTAAGCCGCGGCCAGCGACTGCCGGAGACTTTCGGGGTCGCCGCCCTCGGCGCGCACGGCGATGCGCCCGGTGTGGACTCCGTCGGTGAACTCGGCCCGGAACTGCTCCGCGGGGATCTGCAGGCCCGCCCACCCGCCGGTGGCCGCCTCGAAGCGGGTCAACCCGTCGAGGGTGAATTCGTGGCGGCCCGTCGAATCGATGACGGTGACGGTGTCCCCGACCTCGAGGCCGGCCGACGCCGCGGCATCCTCGTTGAGCACCGCCCGCCCCTCACCTGCGGGCGGGGTTCCCTGCGTGATGATCAGGGGCGGGGACACCGCCTCCCCGGGTGACAGGTAGGCCAGCAGCCAGGAACCCGCGCCGCCCGTCTGCACGGGATTTCCTTCCGCGCCGAGGAGGATAACGGGGAGCTGGTCGATGGACTCGACCTTGGCCACGTCATTGCGCGCCTCGATATCCCCGGCCACCCCGAGGGTGAGCGGAAGCTCGGCGGAGGTGACCAGGACGACGTCGACCCCGTCGTAATTGGCCTCGGTGATGTCGTCGAAGGCCTTGCCCAGGGTGGCGGTCAACATGAAGGCGCCGGCGACGAAACTGGTGCCCAGCACGACTGCCAGGGCGGTGAGGAGAAGTCGGAGACGGTGGGCGGACAGGCTGCGCAATGACACTCGTCGCAGGGCGGATGAGGAGGACACGACGGGGGCTCCCTGGGTGTCGGGGTAGGCCGGGAGGGCGGAACCCGACCGTAGCCCTCATCATCGTCGCCTCCGCACGCTTAATCCACAGGTGCACCCGGCAACCCGGATAGAATCGGCCCCCTGCCACCCCCGCCGCCTGCACCGCCCGCACCCCCGCACCCCCGCCACGGAGGAACACATGACCGCCTCGCCCGCTGATTCCCACGATGTCATCCGCGTCACCGGCGCGCACGTGAACAACCTGCGCGGGGTCAGCGTGGAGATCCCCAAACGTCGGCTCACGGTGTTCACCGGCGTGTCCGGCTCAGGCAAGTCGTCTCTGGTCTTCGGCACCATCGCAGCCGAATCCCAGCGCCTGATCAACGAGACCTACTCCACTTTCGTCCAGGGCTTCATGCCCTCCCTCGCCCGCCCCGACGTCGACCGCCTGGAGGGCATCACCACCGCGATCATCGTCGACCAGGAACCGATGGGCGCGAACTCCCGCTCCACCGTCGGAACCGCCACCGACGCCACGGCGATGCTGCGCATCCTCTACTCACGCATCGCGCAACCGAACGCGGGCGGCCCCGGCGCGTACTCCTTCAACGTGCCCTCGGTGTCCGCCTCCGGCGGCATCAGCGTCGGCGGCGGCAAGCGGGAACACGTGGAGTTCAAGCGCACCGGCGGCATGTGCCCCCGGTGCGAGGGCATGGGGCGCATCTCCGACATCGACCTCGCCGAGCTCGTGGACGAATCCCTCTCCCTCGACGACGGCGCCCTGCTCATCCCCGGCTACAAGGTCGGCTCCTGGAACATGCGCGGTTACGCCGAATCCGGCCTGTACCCGGCGGATGTCCCCGTGCGGGAGTTCAGCGACGAGCAGCGCCACGCCCTCTTTCACCAGGAGCCGACGAAGATCAAATTCAGCGGCATCAACATCACCTACGAGGGGCTGGTGCCGAAGATCTCCCGGTCCATGCTGGGCAAAGACCGCGACGCGATGCAGAAGCACATCGGCGAGTTCGTCGACCGGGCGGTCACTTTCATCCCCTGCCCCGAGTGCGGCGGTACCCGCCTGGCCCGCCACGCCCTCGAGTCGAAGATCGGGGGCAGGAACATCGCCGAGCTGTGCGCGATGGAGATCCGGGAGCTCGCCGAGTGGATGAAAGAGGTCGACGCCCCGTCGGTGGCTCCCCTGGTCGGTGCGATCCGGGAGACGCTGGACAACTTCGTCGCCATCGGGCTGGGCTACCTCTCCCTCGACCGCCCGGCCGGCACGCTCTCCGGCGGCGAGGCCCAGCGCACCAAGATGATCCGTCACCTGGGCTCGGCGCTGACCGACATCACCTACGTCTTCGACGAACCCACCGCGGGGCTGCACCCGCACGACATCCAGCGCATGAACGCCCTGCTGCTGGAGCTGCGGGACAAAGGCAACACCGTGCTCGTCGTCGAGCACAAGCCCGAGACCATCGCCATCGCCGACCACGTGATCGATATCGGCCCCGGCGCCGGCCGCGACGGCGGTCTCATCCAGTTCGAGGGTTCCGTCGGGGAGCTCGCGCAGTCCGACACCGTCACCGGGCGGCACTTCCACGACCGGACCCGGCTCAAGCCCGCCACCCGCACCCCGGCCGGCGCGACCGAAATCCGCGGGGCCGACCGCAACAACCTCCGCGACGTCGACGTGGACATACCGTTGGGCGTGCTCACCGCCGTCACCGGCGTGGCAGGCTCCGGCAAGTCCTCGCTGATCGCTTCCCTGCCGTACCGCGACGGCACCGTCATCGTCGACCAGTCCGCCATCCGCGGCTCCCGGCGCTCCAACCCCGCCACCTACACCGGCGCCCTGGAACCCGTCCGCAAGGCCTTCGCCAAGGCCAACGGCGTCACACCCGCCCTGTTCTCCCCCAACTCCGAGGGTGCGTGCCCCAACTGCAAGGGCGCCGGCGTTGTCTACGTGGACCTGGGGATCATGTCGGGCGTGGACGTCCCCTGCGAGGTGTGCGAGGGGCGCCGCTTCGACGAGGCGGTCCTCGACTACCACCTCGGCGGCCGCGACATCGCCGAGGTGCTGGCCATGCCGGCGGCCGAGGCCGCGGCGTTCTTCTCCGCCCCCGATTCGAAGGTTCCGGCGGCCGCGAAGATCTGCGGCCGGCTTGTCGACGTCGGCCTGGGCTACATCACCCTCGGCCAGCCGCTGACCACCCTGTCCGGCGGCGAGCGCCAGCGGCTCAAGCTCGCCGCGCGCCTGGCGGAGAAGACCGACGTGTTCATCCTCGACGAGCCGACGACGGGCCTGCACCTGGCGGACGTCGAGATGCTCCTGGGACTGCTCGACCGTCTCGTGGACGCCGGCAAGACGGTGGTGTGCATCGAGCACCACCTGGCGGTGGTGGCCCACGCCGACCACGTCATCGACGTCGGCCCGGGCGCGGGTTCCGGCGGCGGCGAGGTGACCTTCACCGGCACCCCGGCCGAGCTGATCGCGGAGGGAAAGACCCTGACCGGCAGGTATCTGGCCGAGTACGTCTCATAGGTGGTCGCTGGCCGGGGACGGCGGGCACGCGGGGGTTTTCGGCGCCTGTCGGAGATACTCCGGGATTCACCTTGTAGGTCGGCTTTCCCGGGCATACCACGGAAACTTCAGCCCGTTTCCGACAGGTCCCACCGGCGGAACCCCTCTCGGTGCCTGCAGCACCGGCCAACCCCTTGAAACTATTCGTGACCCGTGTCACTCTGGCTGGAGCACGTACCCATCTTCGAGGAGGCACCAGTGAAACTTCCATGGCTCAAGTCCGCGCTCGAGAACAACGACGGCCCGTTCCTGACCGTCTATCTGGACACCACCCGCACCGACCCCACGGCGGCCTCGGAGGTCGAATCCAGGTGGGAACAGTTCCGCGGACAGGCCGCGAAGGCGGGCGCCCCGGAGAACATCCTCGCCGAGGTGGAGGAATCCCTGCTGCGCCAGCCGAGCATCGGCGGACGCCACGGCCGCGCCGTCCTGGCCAACGCCGACCGGATCCTCCTGGACCGGGTCCTTCCCGTCCCACCGCAGCAGGAACTCATCGACTGGGGTGAGCGCCCCGTCGTCCTCCCCCTCCTGCAGCTGACACCGCACGCAGTGAGCCAGCTGCTCATCGAGGTCGACCGGGCCGGCGCCGACCTGCACCTGCGGGCACCCGAGGAACCGGACCTGACGAAGAACGTGCACGGGCGCGGCGAAGACACGTCAATCGACGGCGGCCACGACGAGCTGCACAAGTCCCGCGCCACCGGCGCCGACTCGGGCCGGGGCTGGCGCACGGACAACTTCGAGGCACGCGTCGAGGACTCCTGGGAGCGCAACGCCGAGGCCGTCGCGGAGCAGGTGAACAAACTGGTGCGGGAGCGCAAGCCCCACGTGGTCTTCCTCACCGGCGACGTCCGCGCAGAAGCGCTGCTCAAGGCGGAGCTGCACAAGGATGTCCTGGACCGTCTGAAAGAACTGTCCGGCGGCACGCGCGGCCTGAGCCTGGAGAGGGCGTCGTTCCGGGAGGAGCTGGCCCAGGCCGTCCGCGACCACGTCGACGCCACGCAACAGGAGTACGCCGAGAAGTTCCGGGAGACCCAGGGCCGGGACACCGGATCCGTCGCCGGGTCTTTCCACGTGGCGGAGGTCCTGCGCCGCGGCCAGGTGGACGAGCTCCTCTTCAACCCCGGCCGCGAGCCGGAGAACATCGAGGAGCTGCTCCATCAGGCGATCCTCACGGACGCCGGGGTCTACGCCCTCGACGACGAGGCCTTCTCCCTGCCGGACGGCGTCGCCGCCCTCCTGCGCTGGGACGACGAGACGACCCCCTCCAACACGTTGTCCAGCATGTCCGGCGACCCGGCGCGACGTGACGCCGTGGATCCGGAACGGGACGAGGTCTCACCGCGGGCGGCGGAGGAACAGAAGCTGCTCAGTTAGCCCGCCAGGCGCCGGATCTGCCCGATGAGACCGGTGCCGCGTGCCCCGCAGGTGCGTCGCAGCCCCCGCTGCCCGGCGGCCATCACCACGTTGTGGGCGGCGGCCGCCGCCGGGCGCAGCCGGTCGAGCAACCGGCGGCGGGTGACCACGCACCACATGATGGTCACGACGGTGGTCTCCCCCTCGGACCTCAGACGCACCGTACCGGTCCCGCGCAGGTCCCCGGTGACGGAGAAGGCCGCGCCGCGGGGGGCGTGTTTCTCGACCAGGCACAAGGTGAAACACAGCCGGTAGCCCAGCGGACTCTGCACGACCAGCTCGCCGTGCAGCCCGTCCGCGCTCATCTCGACGCGGCTCATCCCCGGCCACCAGCCGGGCCAGGAGGAGATGTCGGAGAGCACCCCCCAGACACAGCCGAGGTCCCCGCGCACCTTCCAGGTCGTCTCGAAGTGGAATGGGGCGGACTCCCCGTCCCTCGGGCGGGTGTGCCGGTGGCCGGGCACAGCCGCTAGTCCCGCGGGAAGCGGCGGAGCCCGGCGAGTGCCCGGGTGAAGGCGGCTACCGCGTCCTCCCCGAAGGGGACGAACACCACCTCCCGCACGACGCGACCCACCTCCTCGGCCAGGGCGTCCGCGGTTCCCACGGCGATGCGGGCGGCGTCGTCGATCGGCCAGCCGTAGACACCGGCGGAGATCGCCGGGAAGGCCACGGACGCGGCGCCCAGCGAGGCCGCCAGGCGGAGGGACTCCCGGTAGCAGGACTCGAGGACGTGGCTGCGGTCCTCTCTTGCGGAGTAGACGGGGCCCACGGTGTGGATCACCCACCGGGCAGGCAGGTCCCCGGCTGTGGTGGCGACGGCGCGCCCGGCCGGCAGCCCGTCCGGGTACTGGTCGATGCGGATGCGCCGGGTCTCGGAAAGGATCGCCGGGCCGCCGACGCGGTGGATGGCAGCGTCCACTCCCCCGCCGACGCGCAGTTCCGAGTTGGCGGCGTTGACCACCGCATCGACGCGGATGGTGGTGATGTCGCCTGGTTCGATGCTCAACTTCATGGGCTCCATGGCGCCCACCCTAGACCTCCGGGATCCAGCGCGGGACCCGCCGGGAGTACTCCCGGTACGCGGCTCCGAAACGCGAGGTCAGGGCAGCTTCCTCGGCGGGGATCTGCCACCGGCCGATGGCCCACACGAAACCCGCGACCGGCAGGAGGGCGACGACGGACCGGCGGGCCGCCGCATGCGCCGCCAGCAGACCCGCCAGCGCCAGGTACATCGGATTGCGGGTCAACCCCAGCACACCGCCGGTGACCAGGGTCGAGGCCCCGTCCACCTTCACGGGGTCGACGGTGGTCCGGGCACGGAGGAATTCCCGCACGCCCCCGGCGCCGACCAGGGCGGACGCGGCGGCGAGAGGAAGTGCGGGGAGGACGGCGGGGGGCGTCGACAAGCGGCCGGCGAGCAGGCGTTGCGCGGCGGCGGACGCGGCGAACAGGACGGCGGGTGGGATTCTCATGGCGCTCAGAAGCTGCAGCGGCCCATGTCGGTGCCTGCGGAGCCGAGACGCTGGGCCACCGGGCACCAGATCAGGTACTGCCAGGTCATGGACGACAGGAACACACCGATGGCGCTGGGTGCGGTGACGGGGTTGTCATAGAGCGACTGGTAGACGTCGAAGGATCCCTGCACGACGGGCTCAGCAGACTGCGCGTTGGCGGGTGCAGCCACCATGGTGTGGCTCAGCACAGCGGCGGTTGCCACGGAGGCGAGCGTAGTTTTCAGCGACATCGCATTTCTCCCTGCTCTCGGTTTCCTGGTACCCGCCACGATACTTTCCCGCCCCGGGCTGTCTCCGGGGTTTGGGCGGCAGCCGGAGCACCGGCGGATCAGTTCCTCGGGTGGTCACCGTCCTGCGGCGGGGATTCATCACGGTCGGTGTCGGTGCGGGCGGCAGATTCCTCACTGTCATCCACCAACTGGCCCAACTCCTCGGGGTGCTGCCGGGCGTATTCGTCGAGGGCGGCGCCCACGACTGCGGGGCTGATCGGAATGCTCTCGCCGTTCCCGTCCGGGATGTGGTGGATCGGGCCGATCGGCTCCGGGGACGGCGCATCCTCGTTGCGTTCCCAGTCCTCGACCGTATCGGCGGAATCCCACTGTCTGGTGACGGTGGGCACAGGGTCGCCGAGGTCGTTCTTCAACGCCACGCCGAGGCTGAACATCATGACGAAACCCATGATGAAAAATGGCAGGCCGACGACGATGATGGTCTGTTGCAGGGCGGCAAGGCCGCCTTCGCCGGTGGCGCCGAGCAGGACGGCGGCCACGGCTCCCATGAGTCCGGTCCAGATCAGTTTCTGGTGGGTCGGTGCCAGGGCGGGCTCGCGCCCGGAGGCGATCATGTCGGTGACCATGGCTGCGGAGTCGACGGAGGTGGTGAAGAAGAGGACCACGATGATGATGGCCAACCCGGACATGAATGTCGCGGCCGGGTAGTTGGAGAGGAACTCGAACAGGGCGCCCGGGATATCGCCGTCGACGGCGACCGCCTGGACCAGCCCCCCGTTGCCGTCCTGTTCGATGTGGAATGCGGAGGTGCCGAAGGCGCCGAACCAGATCAGGGAGAAGGCCACGGGCAGGCCGAGGACACCGGTGACGAACTGGCGGATCGTGCGGCCGCGGCTGATGCGGGCGATGAAGATGCCCACGAACGGAGACCAGGTGATTGTCCACGCCCAGTAGAACACGGTCCAGGTGTTCTGCCATGCCTGATTGTCCGGGGAGTTGGGGACGGCGTTGTTCCAGAAGGCCAGCTCAGGCAGCGCACCCAGGTACACGCCGATGGACTCGATCGTTCCCTTGAGCACCAGCACCGTCGGCCCCGCCAGGATGATGAATACCAGGAGCGCGATCGCCATGAGGATGTTGAGGTTGGACAGGAACTTGATGCCCCGGTCGAGGCCGAGCGCCACTGAGACGGACGCGACGGCGGTGACGGCGACGATGATGGTGATCTGCACCGCCGGGGAGACCTCCACCCCGAAGAGTTCCGCCAACCCGGCGTTGATCTGCAGGGTGCCCAGGCCGACGGAGGTGGCGACGCCGAAGACCGTTCCGATCAGGGCGGCGACGTCGATGATCTTGCCGATCGGTCCGTAGACCCTGGCCCCCAGCAGCGGGGAGAAGATGGAGCTCACGCGCGGAGGCATCTTGCGCTTGTAGATGAAGTAGGCGAAGCACAGGGCCGGCAGCGCGAAAATGGTCCAGGTGTGCAGGCCGAAGTGGTAGTGGGTGATCGCCATCGCCTGCCGCGCGGCCTCGGCGCTTTCTGCCGGGGTGTCCCCGATCGGCGGGTTGGCGAAGTGCGAGATCGGTTCCGCCACCCCCCAGAACATCAGGATGGTGCCGATTCCGGCGGCGAAGAGCATGCCGAACCAGGCCAGCGTGGAGTACTCGGGCCGATCTTCATCGCTCCCGAGACGTGCGTGCCCGTACCTGCTGAAGGCGACGAAGATGAGGAAGATGAGGAAGAGCGTCACGCCGAGGATGTAGAACCAGCCCAGGTTGGTGAGGATCCAGTCGGAGGCGGTTCCGAAGACGTCGCTCACCCAGTCGCCGGCGACGATGGTGACCACCACGAAGGCGAGCACGATGCCGACAGTGGCGAAATAGACAGGGGGATCGGTTTTCAACCGCAGTGCTCTGGCCAGTCGCTCAGACATGAAAAACTCCTGGAACGTGGATGAGGAATAAGGTCAACCATTTCAACCTATCGCCGGTCACGCTCCGGTCGTGCCCAGTCGGGCAGTGCCGGGGAGCCGACTCTGCCCCGCATCCTCCGTGCCACCTGCGCTCATGCAGAGCATTACAATTAGCTAACAACTGGCTGAATCCCCCACATCCTGCCCTGTGCCCGAGCTGAGCGCCGGTCGACAGGTCGGATGAGGCCCCGGACGGAAGGCCGCGGGACGGCGGTTCCCCCTGTGGGCCGTCCCGAGGCGACGGCGCGAACTAGGCTGTCGGTATGGCCGTTCCCACCTACCCCCTCGCCCGCCCGCCGGCGGGCACGGACGTCCACTCCCTGCCGGTGGAGAAGGTCAGCCAGGCGATTCTCTTCTCGCACCTGCGCACCGCGGAACTCATCGAACCGGAGGGGACCCTCATATCCGTGCGGCTGATCCCCGACCTGATGAGCGGCGGTTGGCGGGTGCGGTGGGGTTACGGCACCATCGGTTCGCTGCCCGGGAGCATGCGCGGGATCTTCTCCGGCATCGACCTGGTCCACGCCGTGCGTTCGGAGCCGGTCGCGTTCGCCCGGGTGTGCGTCGACCGGGAGCGCGGGCTTCTCGACGTCTCGGTGGAGCTGCCCGCCCCCGAACTCGCCGTGCCCCGGAACTCGCTGCCGGAGGGCGCCCGACTGCTGCCGCAGGGGCGGCGCTGGCCCGCGGACCTGCCGGCGGGTCCGGACCGTCAGCTGCTGGGGCTGGTGGAGGGGGAGATCGTGACGGTCGGGGGCGAGGTCGTGGCCGCCCTCGACCCGGTGCTCGCCCACCGCCTGCAGCCGTACCTGGCCGACGGCGCCCCGCTGGGCGTGCGCGCGTTCATGGTCGACGGGGAGGCGTTCCTGGATGTCGAGGCGGGCGACCCGGCGGCGGTGCATCCCCTGCCCGAACCCGAGCCGGACCCGGTCCCGGAGCCCGAGTTCCCCCTGGAAGGGCCGTGGGCCGTCACCATGGAGGCGGAGGAGCTGGTCGACCCCGCTCCCGCCGGTCCCCGAACCATCTCCTTTCCTGTGGTTGACTCAGATCATGTCGACCGGTGAACTCGACCCCTCATCCGGGGTCCCCATGTACAAGCAGATCAAGGAGATCCTCCGGAGGGAGATCACCAGCGGCACCGCCGACCCCGTGGCCGGCCGAGAAGTTCTCGGACCTGCTCGCCCAGGAGGTGACCCAGGACATGGTTATCCCGCGCGTCGAGCGTCGCGCAGGCGCCGGCCTCATCGTCACCGCCGTCACCCGCGAGGGACGCACCGCCTCCGCGCTGCTCATTTCCTCCGGCGGAGCGCTCGCGGTCACCTTCTTCGCGCTTTTCCTCAGGGAATCCGCGCCGAGCAAGGTCGGCGGCACCCGCACGGTTGTCGTGCCGTAGCTCAGGCAGCGGGAAAGCCCGGCCCCGGGAATCTTCCCGGGGCCGGGCTTCTTCAGGTTCTGCGGCCGGATGTTCAGGCGGTCAGCAGCACCTTCAGCGCCTTGGTCTCCGCGGCGCGGCCGAAGACGTCGTACGCCTCGAGGATGTCCTCCAGCTTGAAGGTGTGGGAGACGAACGGGGTGGCGTCCAGCTTCTTGGAGGCGACCATCTTGAGCAGGATGTCGGTGGTGTTGGTGTTGACCAGGCCCATCGTCATGACGATGTTCGAGATCCACAGGGTGTCCAGCGGCAGGTCCACCCCGGTGCCGTGCACGCCGACGTTCGCGACGGTTCCCGCCGGGCGGACAATGTCCAGGCACATGGTGAAGGTCTGCGGAATGCCGACCGCCTCGATGGCCACGTCCACGCCCAAGCCGTCGGTCAGCGCCATCACCTGCTCCTTCCAGTCCGCCTCGGAGGAGAGCACACCGTCGGTGGCGCCGAACTTCTTCGCCTCCTCCACGCGGTTGGCGTCCAGGTCGACGGCGATGATCCGGGAGGGGCCGTAGAGCCCCGCGGTGAGCATCGCGGCCAGGCCCACCGGGCCCGCGCCGATCACTGCCACGACGTCGCCCGGCTTGACGTTGCCGTACTGCACGCCGATCTCGTGGCCGGTGGGCAGGATGTCCGAGAGTAGCACGCTCTCCGCGTCGCTGACCCCCTCCGGCATCTTGTGCACCGAGGTCTCCGCGAAGGGAACCCGGACATACTCCGCCTGCGTGCCGTCGATGAGGTGGCCGAAGATCCAGCCGATGCCGGGGGCGCCCTCGTCCGCGCGGCAGTGGGAGTAGACCCCCTTCTTGCAGTAGTCGCAGCGCCCGCAGGCGCTCACGCAGGAGATGATGACCCGGTCGCCGACCTGGAGAGTGGTCACCGCGTCGCCGACTTCGGTGATCGTGCCCACGCCCTCATGTCCGAGGATGCGGCCCTCGGTGACGGCCGGGACGTCGCCTTTCAGGATGTGCAGGTCGGTGCCGCAGATCGTGGTCGCGTCGATCTTGACGATGATGTCGGTGGGTTTCTGAATGACGGGGTCCGGAACTTCGTCCCAGGACTTCTTTCCGGGACCGTGATAAACGAGAGCCTTCATGGGATTCTCCCGATTTCAGGGTTCAGCATGGGGGCCGGAATTCTCGGCGGGAGCAGTTCGGTGATCCGGCGGTGCGCTGGCACCGCCCGTGCCTCACACCGAGCCGGCCACGCCTCTGAGCCTAGGTCTTCGGCGGACAGGTTTCGGCGGGTTGGGGAATTTTTTTGTATCCTGGGTCACTTTTTCCGGGGCGGCGCCGTACCATGGCGCCTATACCGCATCCCCCCGGCGAGATTCGACCGTAGGCAGGCCACAATGACGACAATCCGACCGTTGCGCGCCGACGAACAGGCACTGCTCGCACAGGCCACCGTGGGCAACGTCAACTGGGCGGGGCCGCGCGTCGCCCTCGACGATGTCCTGGCCACCCCGTCCCTGTCGCACTACGTCGCCTCCGACGAGGGCCTGGTCGCCGAGGACGGCGGGCCGGTGGGCGTGGTGTGGCTGCGCCACTTCCCCGCCGACGACCCCGGGTACGGCTTCGTGGACGAGTCGATCCCGGAGCTGAGCATCTGGGTGGCCGAAGGACACCGGGGAATGGGCCTGGGCGGTCAGCTGCTGACGGAGATCGTCGCGCTGGCACGGGAGAAGAACATGCCGGGCATCAGCCTGAGCGTGGACACGGGCAATCCGGCCCGCCACCTCTACGAACGCCACGGCTTCCTGCCGGCCGGCGGGGGACGGGATCCGGGGACCCTGGTGCTGCGCTTCTGAGCCTGGAAGGGCCGCTCAGGTCAGTAGATGTGGATCAGGTCGCCGACCTGCAGCTCGTTGAAGTAGATTTCGGCGTCCCCCGGGGCGAGCCGCACGCAACCGTGGGACTCACCTTCCGGATCCCCCTCATGGAAGGCGTGGCCGACGTCGGTGAAGTACACGGCATAAGGCATCGGCGCCATGTCGAACACGTAGGAGACGTCGTCCACCACCTTGCGTGAGACGTGGAAGCTGGCGCGCGGGGTGTCGTAACCGGGCCCGCCCTGTCCGATGGGGACGGCGCCGTAGGTGACCTCTCCGTCCTCCTGCAGCCAGGCCCGCTCCCCGTCGAGATCGACGCAGGCGCGGGCGGCGGGCGGACAGTCGCCGTAGTCGAAGGGTTCGGGCTCGATCACCTCGGTGACTTCCGCCGCCGCGGCCGGCACCTCGGGCGGCGTTTCCCCGGCGAGGGATTCGCCTGGCAGAGCGATGTCGCCGACGGCCTGTTCGGCGGAGGCGGAGGCGGCAGATTCCTCGGCTGGAAGCAGGGAAGCCGCTGCCACGGCGCCACCGACGAAGCCTGCGGCGGCGGAGGCTGCGACGGCCATGACGATGAGGCGCCGGCGTGAACTGGCGCGACGCTGCGCGGGGGTCATGCCGGCAAGTGTAGGAAACCCCTCCACCGTTGTCGACTCCTAACCGGCGACCCGGCGGTAACCGTGCAGAGTGGTCGAGACAGGCACTCAATTCCCGACAAAGGAGATCGAGCACCGCACCCTCTACCTGCGCCCGCGCCACGTCCTCGCGCAGACCCCGGAGCCGCCGGGCACCGGGCCGACCGGGATGATGGGCACCGGCGCCGCCCGCACCTTCGCCGCCATCGACCAGGACGACACCAACTTCATCCTGCGCCTGTGGGACATCGCCCCGAACGGCAAGCGCCTGGTGCTGCCCTACGTGAAGTAGGCCCTGCTTCTCTACGCCCGCCCGCCTCCGCCCACCGGCCGGAAGCGGGCGTTCGTGCCTATCCTTGAGGTGACGGACACTGCCCGCCGAACAGGAGACGAGGAGGAGTCGCCGTGCTCACCATCGCCGGAATCAACCGCCCGGTCGACTTCCTCACCTCCGACCAGCATTTCGGCCACGAACGCATGGCCGGGGTATTCGGCCGCGAGTACGAGGGTCGGCTGGACGAGATGAACGCGATGATGCTCGAGCGGTGGAACGCCGTGGTGAAACCGGAGGACACCGTCCTACACCTGGGCGACTTCGCGATGGGCATCCGCGCCGAGAACCTGCCGCTGACGCAGCACCTCAACGGCACGATCCTGCTCATGCCCGGCAACCACGACTCAATCTCCCTGCTCCAGGACCCCGGGTACGCGCAGCGCCAGCGCCCGCTCTACGAGGAAGCCTTCGACCTCATCCTCCCCGAGACCGGCGACCGGCTGGTCACCAGCGCAGGCAACGAGGCGCTCGTCTCCCACTACCCCTACCCTTTCGTCGACTCCCACGCCTCGCCCGAGATGCGGGCGCTGATGCCCGTCGACGACGGCCGCACGCTTCTGGTCCACGGGCACACTCACGAACCCGCGGTGGTCGACGGCCGGCAGTTCCACGTCGGCGTGGACGCCCACGACTTCTACCCGGTCCCCGCCTCCGTCGTGGAGGAATGGATCGACGCGAACTCCTGATCACCCGGCCACGCGGCGCACGACCTCCCGCAGCCCCGCGAAATCCGTCTCCTCCGGCCCCACCCGGGACAAAAGGGCGTTCAGCGAGATCGTCTTCTGTCGGCCGACCATCGCTGTGAGGTGTTCCGTCGATGTGACCCAGAACCGCCACTGCCGCGTGTCCAGCGGGTCCGCTTCCCCCCGTTTCCGACTGTTGAACAGGCAGAAGACGTAGACGTCCGCCTGACGGCCGGGAACCTCGGCGTAGGTGTTGCTCGCCGCGGTCCACCCCAGCGTCTCGCCGATGCCGAACTGAATCTTCGACGGGCGCTCCTGCCGCCATGACTGCAGATAGGCCGACGATTTCACCTCCACCGTGATCCCGTCGGGTGTCACCACGTCGAACGCATCCCATTCGACCCGCGCCCTGTCGCCGACACCGCCGACGGCCAACCCCACCAGGTATTCGGCGAGCACGCCGCGTTGCGCGTTGCCGATGGTCTCCGAATAGGCCCACCTCCAGAAGTCCACCAGTGCACCGACCGGGTCCCCCGATGCATCGAGGATCGGCTCTTCCCCCGTCTTCCGCCACTGGACGGATGAAGTGTCCGGGGCGTCCACCATGTCCCACTCCATTCTCCGGTTCCGGTCCTTCGGGTGACAGATACCTTAATCCTCATTTCATGTTGAGCGCATATGTTGGAGAACACGACCACAACACCGCAACTACACAGGAGTGAGAACACCATGATTTCCCGCCACGCCCTCGCCGCCGGCATCACCGTCAGCGCCGCCCTGTTCCTGGGTGCCTGTACCGCATCCGACGACACCTCGACGACAGAAACCACCGCCGCCGAGGCAACCGCTGGCGCCACCACCGCCGCACCTGCGGAGACGACGACCGCCGCCGAGACAACCGCCGACCGCCGGGACGGCGGCGACCCGGTCTTCGCCGCCATCGACGCGGTTCTCGCGCAGCACAGCGACGGCATCATCATCGACATCGACCGCGAGGACGACCGCGACACCTACGATATCGACGTCGTGGTGGGCGCAGAGGTCATCGAGCTCGAGGTCGACGCAGACGGCACCGTCCGCGAGGACGAGCGCGAGGACGAGGACGACGACGTCGCTAAGGCGCAGGCCGCCACCGTCACCGCCGCCGAAGCCATCGGCGAAGCCCTGGACCAGCACACGGACGGCTTCCTCGACGAGGCCGAGCTGGACGAGGACGACGGTGTCCTGCGCTGGAAGGTCGAGCTGGACGACGCCGACCGCAACGACCTGGTCGAGCTGGAACTGCCCGCCAACTGACACTGGCCGGAATGCTGCGGGGGCAGGCACAATTGAGCCCATGAAGATCACCCGTCGCTACCATTCCTGCGTGGAACTGTCGAAGGGGCAGTCGAGCCTGATCATCGACCCGGGCTCCTTCCAGGCCCCGGACAACCTCGCCGAAGTGGACGCCATCCTGGTCACCCACATCCACCCCGACCACGTCGACGTCGAGGCGTTGGCCGACGCCAGGCGCCGGAATCCGCGGATCGCGGTCTACGGGCCGGCGCAGTTGGCGGAGCACACCGGCATCGAGTTCACCGCCGTCGCCGACGGGGACACCTTCACCGTCGGAGACATCGGCGTCGCGGTCCTTGAATCGCCGCACGGCACGGTCACCAGCAACACTCCCCTGCCCGAGAACCTGGGTTACCTTTTCGACGGGCGCGTGCTGCACACCGGCGATTCCTTCCCCGAGCTCGCGGGCGTCGAGATCGCCCTCGTGCCGGTCAGCGCGCCCTGGCTGAAAATGCTCGACGTCGAGGAGTTCCTCCGGACCAGCAGGCCGACGAAATTCATCGGCGTCCACGACGGCATCGACAACGAGTTCGGCCTGAAACTGCGCCGCGGGCTGCTGACCAGACTCGCGGAAGAACACGGGCCGGAGTACCTCCCCTTGCGCCCCGACGAGTCCGTCGAGGTGTGATTCGGGGTTCCCACGCCCCGGCTGACCTGCTAAAATTCCGGGAAATACCGCCTGAGAGCGTGGAGGTTCCCTCATGCACGACCCGGTCCGCAACGCAATGGCGCGGGTCAACCGCGCGGACTTCCTTCCCTCCCACGCGCGGGGTGAGGCCTACGTCGACGCTCCCATCGCGATCGGCCACGGCCAGACGAATTCCCAGCCCTTCACCGTGGCCTTCATGCTCACGCTTCTCGACGTCCACTCCGGGCACCGCGTCCTCGACGTGGGTTCCGGCTCCGGGTGGACCACGGCGCTGCTGGCGGAACTCGGCTGCGATGTGGTGGGTGTGGAACTCGTCCCGGAACTGGTGGACTTCGGCCGCGTCAATCTCGCGGCGGCCGGTTTCGGGGGCGTCGAGATCCACCAGGCCGTCGACGACGTCTTCGGGCTTCCGGACCTGGGCCCCTACGACCGGATCCTGGTGTCGGCGGAATCCGACACGATCCCACAGGAGCTGATCGACCAGCTGCGGATCGGTGGCCGCATGGTCATCCCCGTCGCGGGCACGATGCTCCTGGTGGAGCGGCTCTCCGAGGACGAGTCCGCAGTGACCCGGCACGGGGCTTTCCGTTTCGTCCCGCTACTGCGGTCGCGCGGTTAGATCTGCTCGAAGACCCGGAAGGAGACGGCGTATCCGCCGTCCGGCTGGGCGAGCATCTCCGAGATGAACTCCTCCGGTTTCGGATGGTCCGGCAGGGCCTCGAAGTACACCTTGTGGCACTTCAGGGACTCCACGCCCGCCAGGTGCGCCTGCTCGTCGACACCGATGCGGTGGGTCGGTGCGCCGGGGTTGGCCACGAGGAGGCGGCTGACCTTGTGGGCCGGCAGGTCCAGGTCGCGGTGGACCCACGGGTTGTCGGCGTCGCGGACGGCGTCGACGGTCATGAGGCCGGCCACCCGGTGATCGGCCTGGTTGAAGGTGCCGTAGGCCTCGAGCTCGAAGTTCCCCGTGACCACTGTGTCCGGCCGGAACCGTCGGATGTGCTCCGCGATGTCCCGGCGCAACTCCATCGACTCCATCAGCTGGCCGTCGGGGTGGTTCAGCAGGGTGAGATCCCCCACGCCGACGGCCGCGCAGGCCAGACGCTGTTCCTCGGCGCGCAGCGGGCCGACCTCCGCCGGGTCGAGGTGGCGGATCCCGGCCTCGCCGTGGGTGAGCAGGAGATAGCTGACCTCGACCCCGGCGCGGGTCCACATCGCCACCGCACAGGAAAGGCCGTATTCGGCGTCATCGGGGTGGGCCACCACGACGAGCACGCGTGTGAACTCCGACCAGTCGAAGTTCGGCAGGACGGGGGCCGGGCCGGTAGTTGTCATGACCCCACCGTACCGGGATTGAATTCCCCGCGCCCCGGATCAGCGGCCGGGTCCGTCACTGATCTTCCGCTTCCCCCTCCCCTGCCGCGGCCCAGTCCATCCCGGTCTCGAGTTCCGCGGCGGTGTCCTTCAGGAATCGGATGACCACGTCCCGTTCCGCCGGGGTGAGGCGGGCGGCGGCATGGAAGCGCCGGGCCTGCTGAGCCCCGACCGTCTCCCTCGCGGCGGTGTGGGTCTCCTCCGTGATGTGGATGCTCTGCGAACGACGGTCGCTGGGGTGCGGGCGCCGGCGGATGTGGCCGTCCCGTTCCAGACGGTCGAGGAGCTTGGTGGTCGAGGCGCTGGTTATCCCCAGGTGGGCGGCCAGGGTTGAGGCGGTGACCACATGGCCGGTGTTCCCGGAGACGATGAGGAAGTGGAGTGCGCGCATGTCGGTCTTGCCCAGCTGCATGTACTCCAACGACGCCTTCGACAGGCGCTCCTCCGCGTCACGGAGCTCCCCCATCGCCTGCATGAGGGCGGTGATCTGCCGCCTGTCCGCTTCCGACACCCCGCTCCGGTCGAGGAGTCTGCCGTCCGGGTCATTCGCCTCAGCGCCGTACATGACGGTGGGCGGACCAGAGGATCGCTCAGCCGAAGCAACGTCGACGCTGACGGGCGGCGCCACGTCGATTGCCTTCTTCTGCTCCGGGTGCTCTGAATTCATGGAACTATCTTAACACCGGATATACTACGCCAGGCTAGATTCTTTCCAAGCTACCAAATACACTGAAGAAAACCTCCCCCTGCTACCCGTCTCCCGGAAGGAACCACATGCTCACCAGCGCCCCACGGTGGGTCCGGGCACTACTGCCCGCCCTCTTCATTCTTGTCTGGCTTGCCGGCGCCGCAGTCGGCGGCCCGTACTTCGGCAGGGTCAACGAAGTGTCCACCAACGATCAGACGCTCTACCTCCCCGAATCCGCCGACGCATCGGTCGTCCAGCAGAAACTCGGCGAGTTCACCGACAGTGAGGCGATCCCCGCGGTCGTCGTCTTCGTCGCCGAGGACGGCTTGAACGACGCCGAGTTCGGGGCCGTCGCCGCCCAGCTCGACAAGGCTGCGGACCTGCCAGTGGTGGCAGGGGATGTGTCGCCGCCCATCCCCTCCGAGGACGGGTTGGCCGCCCAGGCCTTCATCCCGTTGAATGCCGGAGCCGACACGGGTGACGCCGTCGAATCTCTCGCCGAAACGCTCCGCGAAGGACAACCCGAGGGCGTGTCGGTCTACGTGACGGGCCCGGCCGGCTTCGCGGCCGACCTGGGCGCAGCCTTCGCAGGTGTCGACGGGCTCCTGCTCGCCGTGGCCCTGGCCGCGGTGTTCATCATCCTCATCGTCGTCTACCGCTCCCTCCTGCTGCCGATCGCCGTGTTGGCCACCAGCATGTTCGCCCTGTGCGTGGCCCTGTTGAGCGTGTGGTGGCTGGCCAAGGCGGACATCCTGCTGCTCAGCGGCCAGACCCAGGGAATCCTCTTCATCCTGGTCATCGGCGCCGCCACCGACTACTCGCTGCTCTACGTCGCCCGCTACCGCGAGGAACTCCGGCACACTCCGGGCACATGGGAGGCAACGTTCCGGGCGATACGGGGCTCCTTCGAGCCGATCCTGGCGTCCGGCGGCACCGTCATCGCCGGCCTGCTGTGCCTGCTGCTCAGCGACCTGAAGTCCAACAGCACGCTGGGGCCGGTGGCCTCCATCGGCATCCTCTTCGCCATGGCCTCCGCACTGACCTTCCTGCCGGCCCTGCTCTACGCTTTCGGCCGCACCGCCTTCTGGCCGCGTCGACCCGCCTACGACCCTGAGGCCGGTGACGGTGCAGCCGCCACCACCGGCCCTTGGGCATGGGTGGCCGGCCGGGTCAGGCGCAACCCGCGCGCCATCTGGGTCGCCACCACCTTCGTCCTGCTGCTCGGCGCGCTCGGCGCGACCCAGCTGCAGGCCAGTGGCGTGGCACAGTCCGAGCTCGTGCTCGGCGGATCCGCGGCCCGCGACGGCCAGCGCGCACTCGGCGAGCACTTCCCCGGCGGGTCGGGATCCCCTGTCTACGCCCTCGCCGAGCAGGCGAGCGCCGCCGAGGTGGCCCGCGTCATGTGGAGCAACGACGGCATCGACTCCGTGACGGTGACCGCTGCGGATTCGCCCGCGGGCACCGCGCCGGTCGACCGGGACGGCGAGATCCAGCCGCTCTTCGGCGCCGGTCCTGCACCCGAACCGACCGCGGTCGACGGCCAGGTGCTCCTGCAGGGCACCCTGCTCCCCGCCGCAGACTCCGCCGAAGCGGAGGCCGTGGTCCGGGACCTGCGTGCCGAGCTTGCCGACGTCCCCGGCGAGGTCCTGATCGGTGGCGTCACCGCCACCGCCATCGACACCAACGAGACGGCCATCGCCGACCGCAACCTGATCATCCCGATCGTCCTTCTGGTCATCCTCTTCATCCTGATGCTGCTGCTCCGCTCCGTCATCGCGCCGGTGCTGCTGGTGCTGACGACAGTGCTCTCCTTCGGCACCGCCATGGGTGTCGCGGCGCTGGTGTTCAACGAGCTGCTCGGCTTCCCGGGTGCGGACCCGGCCGTCCCGCTCTACGGCTTCGTGTTCCTGGTGGCGCTCGGCATCGACTACAACATCTTCCTGATGACCCGGGTCCGCGAGGAATCCCTCAAACACGGCACACGCACAGGGGTGCTGCGCGGGCTGACCGTCACCGGCGGCGTCATCACCTCCGCCGGCATCGTGCTCGCGGCGACGTTCGCGGCACTGTCGGTCATCCCGATTCTGTTCCTCGTCCAGCTGGCCTTCATTGTCGCCTTCGGCGTGCTCCTGGACACCTTCATCGTCCGCTCGCTGTTGGTCCCCGCGCTGGTCCACGACATCGGCCCGAAGGTCTGGTGGCCGTCGAAGCTGGCCCGGTTCGAGGGGGAAGCGGACAACACCGCACCCCGGCCCGAGGAAGAGCTCGCCCTCGCCGACCGGGGGTGATCTCAACGGGGGCAGGTTAACCCGCCTGCCAGCACTCCAGGGTTCCGGAGGACACGAACCCCAGCCTCCGGTTGATGTCGAGCATGTACCGGTTGTTCTCGGCGTTCCAGGTGTACACGGTCCTCACCCGCGGTATGGCCTGCCCGAGCTGCGCGAGGTTGGCTATCTTCAGCGCCATCCCCAGCCCGTGGCCGCGGTGGGCCGCGACGCTCCAGAGCGTCTCGGTTCCTGCCGGGCGGGCGGCCTCCTCCAGTTCGCGGATACGGCCCGCGTCCCACGTCTCCTTCTCGTGTGTCTGCCCGCCTCACGGCATGTCCGTGCTCATGAGCTCCTTCAGGGCCGCCAGACCGGAGAGGTGCGCGTCCGGCACCGGGGATCAGCCGGATCTCAGCCTCGAGGGTGTTCGCGTTGTCTGCCAGCGGCAGGGTCGCCCAGGCGGAGCCCACCAGCTCCGGGTCAGCGTAGGTGAGCAGCAGCTGCTGCGGTCCGGCTACGTCGAAGGTCGCAGCGCACCCGAGTAGAGGTTGAAACGCTCGCCGCGGGCAAAACCGGTCAATGCCATTCCGGCCTCGCGGGCCAGGTCGACGGCCAGCGAGCTGGCCGCCGATACCGCCACCAGGGCCGGGAATCCTGCCATGACGGCCTTCTGCACCAGCTCGAAGGAGGCGCGGCTGCTCATCACCAGGATCAGGTCCTTCGCGGGCAGGCGGTCGTCGAGAAGCAGTGAGCCGATGACCTTGTCGGCGGCGTTGTGCCGGCCGATGTCCTCCCGGATCACCACCGGTTCGCCTTCGAGGGTGAAGGCTCCGGCGGCGTGGATGCCGCCGGTGCGTCGGAAAGCTTTTTGGGCGGTGCGCAGCTTCTCCGGCAGCGAAACCACCACCCGGGGATCCAGCTCCACCGGCTCGATCGGGTGGGCGCGCTTGCCCATGATCTGCTCGATGGACGTCGAACCGCACACCCCGCAGGCCGACGTGGTGACCGTGGCGCGGACGAACTCCGGCCCTGGCGGACGGACCCCACGGGCCAGGGCCACCTCCAGCAGGTTGTATGTGTTCCGGCCCTGGGAATCGGTGCCCGAGCAGTAACGGGCCTCCACCACATCCTGCTTCGAGGTGATCAGGCCCTCGCCGTGGAGGAAGCCGTGGACGAGCTCGACGTCGTGGCCGGGGGTGCGCATCGTGGTGGTCAAAGTCGTGCCGTTGACCTGCACCTCCAGCGGCTCCTCCCCCGCCACGCTGTCCGCGCGGGTGTCGGTGGAGAAACTGCCGTCAGGCTCGACGGTGACGCGGGTGACGGCGAAATCACGGGTGATCCGCCCCATCTACTTCGCCCCCGCGGCGTCGTCCGCCCGGCGGCCCAGGGGCTCCAGGCGCACGACCACCGACTTGGAGACGGGGGTGTTCGACTTCTCGGCGACCATGTCCATGGGCACCAGGACGTTGGCCTCGGGGAAGTACGTGGTCGCGCAGTCCCGCGCGGAGGGGTACTCCACGACCCGGAAGGTGGGGGCCCGGCGTTCCTCCCCCTCGAAGACCGACACAATGTCCACCAGGTCGCCGTCCCGCAGGCCCCGCTCGCGGGCGTCCTCCGGGTTGACGAAGACCACCCGCCGGCCGTTCTTCACCCCGCGGTAACGGTCGTCGAGGCCGTAGATGGTGGAGTTGAACTGGTCGTGGGAGCGCACGGTCTGCAGCAGCAGGTATCCCTCGGGCAGGTCGATGACATCGGTCTGGTTCACGGTGAGCTGAGCTCTGCCGGTCAGCGTGCGGAAGACGCGTTCGCGGGGGCCGTTCGGCAGTGCGAAGCCGCCCGGGTGCCCGATGCGCCGGTTGTAGTCCTCGAAGCCCCGGATGGTCGCCTCGATGTGGTCGCGGACGACGGAATAGTCGTCGACCATGGGCAGCCAGAAATCATCCCCGAACGTGCGGTGCCCGATCCGGCCGATGATCTCCGGCTCGGACTGCAGGTTGAGGTCCTTATTGGCCCGCCGCTTCCCGACGGAGGCGGAGACCACACCGACCGAGTTCTCCACCGTCAGCTGCTGCCTGCCCGAGGCCTGGACGTCCTCGTCGGTGCGCGCCTTGACCGGAAGGATCAGCGATTTCTCCCCCGGCCACGCATGCGATCCGTTGGGCTTGGTGGACAGGTGGACGGTGAGCTCCTGGTTGCTCATGGCCTTCTCCAGGCGGGTCGTGTCCGACCCCACGCGCACCAGGTTGCCGCCGAGCGACATGAAGAACTTCGTCTTCCCCTGCCACATCGCGCGCAACGCGTCGACCGTGTCCAGGCCGGGCTCGCGGGGGACGTCGAAACCGAACCGGTCCTCCAGCGCCTGCAGGAAATACTCCGGCATCTTCTCCCAGATGCCCACCGTGCGGTTGCCCTGCACGTTGGAGTGCCCGCGGAGTGGGGCCGTTCCGGCGCCCGGCTTACCGATGTTGCCCGTGAGCAGCAGGAAGTTGACCATCTCCCGGATGGTGTACACGGCGTTCTTGTGCTGTGTCACCCCCAGGGTCCAGGTGACGATGATGCTGCTGGACTCCTCGACCATGTCCGCGGCCTTCCGGACCTGCTCCATCGTCAGGCCGCAGCCGCGTAACAGCTCCGCATCATCAAGACTGTTGAGATGGGCGACGGTTTCCTCGACCCCGGAGCAGAACCTGTCCAGGAACTCGTGGTCGATGGCGTCGCGGCGGATGAGCTCCCGGTTCAACGCCTGGAAGAAGGCCCGGTCGCCGTCGAGCCGGACCTGCAGGTACTCGTCCGCCAGTTTCTCGGTCATACCGAGGGCGCCCTTGATGGACTGCGGCCCGGAGAACGCCATCAGGCCGGTCTCCGGGATGGGGTTGATCGCCAAGATCCGTCCGCCGTTGGTCTTGCACTTCTCGAAGGCGGTCAACGCGCGCGGGTGGTTGGTGCCGGGGTTCTGGCCCACCGAGATCAACAGGTCCGTGGTGTGGAAGTCGTTCATGGTCACGGAACCTTTGCCCAGGCCGATGGTTTCGGTGAGGGCGACGCCCGTGGACTCGTGGCACATGTTGCCGCAGTCAGGCAGGTTGTTGCTGCCGTGGCGGCGGGCCAGCAGGCCGAACATGTAGGCCGCCTCGTTGGAGGCCCGCCCCGAGGTGTACCAGATCGCCTCCTCCGGCTCCGTCCGCCGCAGCTGGTCGGCGATGATGCGGTACGCCTCCTCCCAGCTGACGGGGCGGTAATGCTCGTCGCCGGTGGAGCGGTCGTAGAGCAGCGGAGTGGTGATCCTGCCCTGTTTGCCCAGCCAATGGTCGGTCTTCTCCCGCAGGCTCTGGACGGAATGGAGCGCCCAGAAGTCGACGCCCGCGCGCTCGGGGGTGGTCTCCTCCGCGATGGCTTTCGCCCCGTTCTCGCAGAACTCCACGATGCCGAGGTCGCCCTGGGCGGGCTCCGGCCAGGCGCAGCCCGGACAATCGACGCCGCCGTGTTTGTTCATGGTCAGCAGCGGCAGCAGGCCGCGGGCCGGCACCGCGTGCTGCATCGCGTGGAACACCCCGGGCATCCCCGCGGCCGACTTCGGCCGCCGGGTGATCTTCGGGTCGTCGAATTCGTTGGCGACGGGGTTGACGGCGGACACCTGGGGACCCTGGGGACCCTGGGGACGATGAGTAGCCATGGTCACACTCTAGCCGCCCGGAAAATCCCCGCTAGGCCTTTCTGAGCAGCGCGAGCACCCGTTCAATGGTCTCCCGGGTCTCATCGACGGTTGCTTCCGGCCCGGCACCGGCCTCCAGCGCCCGGCCGCTGGCCAGGCCCACCAGGAAAGCGGTCAGGGGTGCAGCCGGACGGGACGGCCCGTGGGCCACGTCCCGGGTGAGGTCGAGCAGGTCCTCGACCAACGCCCGGATCACCGCCGGGTCCTGCCCCAGCTCCGTGGAGACGGACTCCAGCCAGACGTGGGCGCTCTCAAGATCCGGGTCGTTCTTCTTCTCGTTCATGAATGTCGCACTCCAAGTCTGCCGCGCCTGCTCAGGGAGCACCCCGACCGGTATCCCGAGCACACTGTACGCTCCACCCCACATGTGACGCCCAAGGAGTCACGGATCACTCAGGTTGGCCAACCCCACCCCCGAGGGGCTAACGTTTTCAGGGTTCATCCGGGGGGCCCAGCCGCGTTGCGGCGGTGCCGCCGCCCGGGCCGTGCAGAGGAATCCGCGTTCGACCCCCTTCGACACCGAAGATCACGGGGGTCAGGGCGATGTTCCCCTCCGAGACATTCCGGCCACGAGACCACGAGTGGTCTCCTCGATTTCCTGCCCCATGCAGATCCGCGCGCCCATCCCTCGGCCGGCCGCGCCCCGCACCCCGTCGCACACGTCACAGTGAGGAACACCAATGCCGAATATCCCCCGGAAGCGCTCAGAACAGCGCGAGCCCATACCCAGTCAGATGACCGAGAAGATCCTGGATCCCCTGAAAGGCCTGTCGGACGGGGTGTACCCGCATGATCTCCACCCCGGACTGGTCCCCGGCATCAGCGTGGAGGACCAGCGCCGGCAGTTCAGCCTGGACAAGGTGGTCTTCTTCACCGCCGCCACCTTCATCATCGCCTTCATCACCTGGGGCGTGATCAACCCCGCGTCCGTCGCCGACGTCTCCGCCACCGCCTTCTCCTGGGCGATGTCGCACGCGGCCTGGCTGCTCAACCTCGTCATGTCCCTCGGCCTGATCGTCATGGTCTTCCTGGCTTTCTCCCGTTTCGGCCATATTCCCCTGGGCAAGGACAACGACATCCCGGAGTTCTCCCGCTTCTCCTGGATCGCGATGATGTTCGGCGCCGGCATCGGCGTGGGCATCTTCTTCTTCGGCCCCTCCGAGCCGCTGGCCTACTTCCTCTCCCCGCCGCCGAACACCGTCGAGGCGGGCACCCCGGAGGCCCTCCACCAGGCGATGGCACAGTCCCACTTCCACTGGGGCCTGGCGGTCTGGGGCCTGTACGCCCTGGTCGGCGGCGCCCTGGCCTACTCCACCTACCGGCGCGGCCGTCCCTCGCTGTTCAGCTCCGCGTTCCTCTCGCTGCTCGGCGCGAAGAACACCGAGGGACTGCCCGGCCGGATCATCGACATCCTCGCCATCATCGCCACCCTCTTCGGCACCGCGGCGACCCTGGGCCTCTCCGCCCTGCAGATCGGCCGGGGCGTGGAGATCATCTCGGGCGCCGGGCCGCTGACGAACAACGCCATCCTGGCGATCATCGGCATCCTGGGCGTGGCCTTCGTCATCAGCGCCGTGTCCGGCGTCGCCCGGGGTGTGCGCTACCTCTCCAACATCAACATCAGCCTCACCCTGGGCCTGGTCGCTTTCGTCTTCCTCTTCGGCCCGACGCTGTTGCTGCTCAACCTCATCCCCTCGGGCGTGGCCACCTACCTGGACGAGATGCTGCCCATGATGGGCAAGTCCCTGTCCTGGGGCGAGGACACCGTCGAGTTCCAGGGCTGGTGGACCGCCTTCTACTGGGCCTGGTGGATCGCCTGGACCCCGTTCGTGGGCATGTTCATCGCCCGTATCTCCCGGGGACGCACCATCCGCGAGTTCGCGCTGGTGACCATCGCGGTGCCCTCCTCCATCCTCATCCTGGCCTTCACCATCTTCGGCGGCGCCGCCATCAGCTTCCACCGCGACGGGGTCGAGGCCTTCGACGGCTCCGCCGGCAACGAACAGGTCCTCTTCGCCCTCTTCGACCAGCTGCCGCTCAACGCGGTCACCCCGTTCCTCCTCATCGGCGTGCTGGCGATCTTCTTCGTCACCTCGGCCGACTCGGCTTCCGTGGTGATGGGCACGATGTCCTCCAAGGGCAACCCCGCCCCGAACAAGCTGATCGTGGTGTTCTGGGGCCTGTGCATGATGGGCATCGCCACGGTGATGCTGCTGGCCGGCGGCGAGACCGCCCTGACCTCCCTGCAGAACCTCACCATCCTCATCGCGCTGCCCTTCTCTGTGGTGCTCATCCTCCTGACCGTCGCGTTCCTGCGGGATCTGACCACCGACCCCGCCGCCATCCGCCGCACCTACGCCAGCGCCGCGGTCCAGAACGCGGTCGTCCGCGGGCTCGAGGAGCACGGCGACGACTTCGAGCTGACGGTCTCCTCCGCGCCGGAGGGCCGGGGAGCGGGCGCGAACTTCGACTCCACCGCCGACCGGGTGACCAACTGGTACCAGCGCACCGACGAAGAAGGCAACGAGATCGACTACGACTACGAGAGCGGCCAGTGGGCCGACGACGACGCGGCGGATTCCGGGAGGATTCCCGTGGCCGACGACGCCGTCATTGACACCGTGGCAGTTCCGCAGCGCCAGGACCCCCCGCGCTCCTAGGCTGGGCGCAGCTCAAGAAGACGCCCTCCGTCACCGTCCTCGAGGATCCACACGGCGCCGTCCGGCGCCTCGGCGACGGCCCGGACGCGTTCGCCTGCGTCCCACTGCTCGACGGTCTGCGCCTCCCCGCCGTCGATCTGCACCCGGACCAGGCGCTGGCCGGACAGGCCGCCGAGCAGAGCGCTGTTCTCCCAGCCCGGGAAAAGCCCGCCGCGGTAGATCGCCAGGCTGCCCGGCGATATGGACGGCGCCCAGTACTCCGCAGGGGCCCGGAAACCGTCGCCGGGGGTATGGTCCGGAATTGGGGAACCGTCGTAATGCACTCCCATTGAGGCGTCCGGCCAGCCGTAATTTTCCCCCTCCACCAGCAGATTGAGCTCATCGCCGCCCCGGGGACCCATCTCCGAGACCCACAGGTTGCCCGCCTTGTCCTCGGCGATGCCCAACGGGTTGCGGTGGCCGATGGTCCACAGCTCAGCCGCCTTCCCACCTTCATCGGCCCAGGGGTTTCCCGGGGCCGGGTCCCCGTCGAGGGTGAGCCGCAGGACCGCCCCCAGGTTCGTCTGCCTGTCCTGGGCCGGATCGAATTTCTGGCGGTCGCCCGATGTGACGAACAGGTTCTCCTCCTGGATGAGCATGCGCAACGAGAAATGCCCGTCGCCGGAGGTGGGGTCCTGCTCCCAGATGACCTCCAGGCCGCTGAGGCTGGCCTTGTCGACGTCGAGCGTCGCCCGGCCGACCACTCCCTGGGCGCCGAGCTCGTGGTCGCGGACCCAGCTGAGGTAGACGGTGCCGTCGGTCTCGAAGTCGGGGCCGGGGATGACGTCGTGCATGCCGGCCTGCCCGGCATGGTGAACCTCGGGCACCCCGCCGACCTCTACGACCTCACCGCTCCCCTGGTCCCGCAGCTGCAGGGAACCTCCGCGCTCGGAAATCAGCAGATGGTCGGTGCCGGGCAGGAAGCTCATGGCCCAACCCTCGTCGAAGCTGGCGTGTTCTGTGACCCGGAACTGGTCGATCGACCCCACGGGCACCTGCGGGTGAGCCTGCGAGGAACCGCCCGAAGAGTCGGAAGTGCCGGAGGAGAGTGGATTGGCCCCGGCGCATGCGGTGACAGACAGGGACAGGGAGGTGACGGCTGCAATCGCGAGGAGTCGGCGCATAGCCGGATTCTAACAGCCTGTTCTCACCCTGGCGCGACTATTTTTCGCATTATCACAGCTGATCAACACCCATATCCCATATTCGCGGACTGTTGCCGAGATGTGACATGAGTGCCATTGACTCCCCGATCTTCAACGGCGTTAACTGAAGTCAATCAATAGCCCCGTTCCCCTCTTGATGCACTCCTACCCGTCAACTTCGGCGCCCACCGCCGGTGGGCCGAACCCCCTCGAGGAGTCATCATGAAAACCGCCTACCGTTCCCTCGCCGGGCTCATCTGCGGGCTCGTCATGCTGCAGGCCGCCTCTGAGGCGTGGTTCGCCTCCGGCGTGGGCAAATACATCGCCGAGGGCGGCACCATCGACATGTCGGACACATCCGGGCCTCCCCCGTTCACGGAGGTGTGGGGACTGATCGTCCACACAATATCGGGTCTGTACGTGATCCCGGTCGTGGCCGCCATCCTCCTGATCGTCGGTTACCTCACGCACGATCGCCGTGCCCTGGCACTGGCCGCCGTCGTCGTCATCCTGGTCGGCGTGCAGGTCACGCTCGGGCTGACGGCCTCCTCCTTCACCTTCCTGGCGTTCCTCCACGGCTTCAACGCCCTGCTGATCTTCGGTGTCGCGCTCACCGCTGCACTGACCCTCGGGCGGCAGCACGTCGAACCCGCCCCTGCCCCGGCTGCCGCGCCGTCCCGCCGCTCCGTAGGCAGTGGTGTCTGACCCGGACCGCCCCGCCGAAGGCCCCGAGACGGCCCACCGCTTCTCGACGACCGCCCGGCGGGCGGTCGTCGCCCTCCTCGCCGTCGCGATCGGTTGGGCCGCCTGGCTCTGGTGGGACAGCCGCGTGCCCGCCACCTACTCCGTAGCGCCGACGCACTCCGGACACGGCGCACAGGTCGGGGCCGACGGTGTGGACGTGGTCGATCTCACAGCCGACCCCGACCGGCCCGCCGACGTGCGGATGCGCCTGGAGGCGCGGTCCGCCACCCTCACCAACTCCAACGGAGGATCGTTCCGGGGCTACACCCTCAACGGTTCCTCACCCGGGCCGGAGATCCGCGCCCGCGAAGGAGACATGGTGGAGGTGGCACTGCACAACATCGACGTCGCGGACGGCACCACGCTGCACTGGCACGGCGTCGATGTCCCGGCCGCGATGGACGGCGTGGCCGGGGTGACCCAGGATGCGGTGCACCCGGGCGGGTCCTTCACCTACCGGTTCGTGGCCGAGGATCCGGGCACCTACTGGTACCACGCGCACCAGGTCTCCCACGAGCAGGTGATCGGCGGCCTGCTCGGCCCGCTCGTCATCGAACCGGTGGCCGGCACCGGGCAGGACACGGACGCAGACGCAGACGCCACCATGCTCCTGCACACCTACCCCGGCGGTTCCCGCACGATCGCGGGCGTGCCGGAGGAAACCCGCCGGGACGCGGCGCCGGGCGCCACCATCCGTGTGCGCGCCATCAACACCGACAACGTCACCGCGCAGGTCTGGGTCGCGGGGGCGGACGCCCGCCTTCTCGCCGTCGACGGAACGGACCTGCACAAACCGGGCGTCGTGAAGAACCGGAGGATACGGCTCGCCGCGGGGGCCCGCGCCGATCTGGCGGTCACCGTCCCCGCCGACGGGGCCGTCCGTGTCCAGTCCCCCGGCGTCTCCCTGGTTCTCGGACCCCCGGACGCCGTCGCGCCCGAAGCGCCGTCGCCGGCGGAGGAACTCGACCTGCTCACCTACGGCACCCCGGCGGTCCTCCCCTTCGACGCCGGCGCACCCGACCGCAGCTACGAGTACCGGATCGGTCAACGCGTCGGATTCCTCGACGGGCGCCCGGGCTACTGGTGGACCATCAACGGGCGCATGGGACGCCACGTGCCGATGTACACGGTGAACGAGGGGGAGGTGGTGGCGATGCGCATCGTCAACCGTTCCCCGGAGGTGCATCCGATGCACCTGCACGGCCATCATGTGCTGGTCACCGCCCGGGACGGACGGCCCGCCACCGGCAGCCCGTGGTGGGTGGACTCGCTGGACGTCGAGGCGGGAGAGTCCTACGACATCGTCTTCCTCGCGGACAACCCCGGCATCTGGATGGACCACTGCCACAACCTCCCGCACGCCGTCGAAGGACTCATGACGCACGTCTCCTACGAAGGGGTCACCACGCCGTTCCTGCTGGGGCGCGGGTCCGGCAATGAACCCGAATGATGCGGGGGCTCGGTCAGGTCAGCGCGAGATCGGCTCGACCGTCGCCCGGGCGAGCAGGTAGGCGTGCGGGGAATCCTGCCCACCGGAAGTGCCCGCGACCTCGAACCCGGCGCGCTCCACCGCCAGGGTCACGTCCGGGAGCGGCCACCGGTAGGCGGTGTCCACCGGGTGCTCCATCGTCTCCATGCGGGGTCCGGTGAAAAAGGACATGAGCAGCGATCCGTTGTCCTTGGTGATCGTGCGCAACGTCGCCAGCGCCTCCGGGAGCTCCTCGGGGCCCATGTGGATGAGCGCATACCAGGCCAGGATGCCCGCCCACTTCTCCCCCGAGTCCGCCAGATCCTCGATGGAGCCGCGCCGGAAGGGCACCGAAGGGTGGGTCTGCCGTGCCAGGTCGAGCATCCGCTCCGCCGGCTCCAGCCCCTCGACGTCGTATCCCAGGGCCGTCAGGCGGCCCGCCCACCGCCCGGTGCCTGATCCGACGTCGAGGATTCTGCCGTTGACGGTGCCCGCCCACGGTTCGATCAGAGTCTTGTCGGGGTCTCCGGCGGCGACGACCGTGCCGAGCAGGGTCTCCGGGTCGAACGTCTGCGCATCGTAGGGGTGGCTGGCGTCATGGTTGCTCATGCCGCCCACCCTAGTCAGTGAGGCATCCCCGCGAGAGGCAGGTGAATCCAGCCCTCGCTCAACGCGAGGTCCAGGTCTCCCGGTTCGGGCGCCAGCGTTCTTCCTGCAGCTGCTTCCCTGGCCACCAACGCGGCGATGACCGCGTCGAGCACATCGTCGGAACGGACGCACTCCTCACGGAATCCGTTCCAGTCCACGATTTCCCCGAGCTTGTCGACAACGCCCTCGCGCACCGCCGAAGCATCCGCCGCCTTGTACCCGCGGAAAGGCAGCCCCCAGGAGCGCAGCGCCGCGGCGGGGTACACCTCGCAGACGCGGCCGGAACCGTCACGCGGGCAGTCCGTTCCGCCGTCCCGGAGACGTGCCTCCACGACCGACCAGCGCAGCGCAGGGTGGGCGATGCGGTCGGCGGACACGCTCAGCGGCACCAGTCCGAAGCGCTCACGGACCACGGCGTCGGTGCGGCGCGCCGTCATCGAACGGCGCCACGCAGGCCCCGAGTCGGGCGCGGAGCCGAGTGTCCCGGCCGAATGCGCCGCGACATGCTCGACGAAGGGACGCGGCCAGCCGAAGGGCACGTCGACGCCAGTTTTGCGCGCCCCGCCGACAACCGAGATGATCGCGTCGTCCCCGGCCCCGAGCCGGGCGTCCTCGACCACGACGCGCTCGCCTTCGTCCCGGATGGTGGCCAGTCCGGTCCGCTTCGGGTCGGCGGCGAGGTCGACGCCGGCGTAAACGCTCACTGTCGAGGGCATTCCCCGATGTTAACAACCTCCCACGACCGATCCACCCGTCCTAGGATGTCGGTCGGAGGTGGATAACGTGTCCGACAGTGCTCTCCGGCACTCCCGGTTGCCGGGAATCGCCCTCAATGTCCTGGGCTGCGGCGCCGCGACGATCGCCCTCCTCGGCCCCTCGGCGCAGGCTGGCTCGAATATCACGTCTCATCCGGCACGGCGGGCCAGGCCCGGTGCGGCGACGTAGCGGGGCTGGTGCTGGTTCTGCGCGGCCACCGTCTAGGCCCGGTTACTCGTACTCAGTCCGGCGACGTACGGGTTGTACATGTACTTCCAGCTGGGTGTCGCTGGAGATCCGACCCGTTCCCCCGGCAACAGCGGGTACTTCTTCCCGCTCCTGCGGGGACTTTTCGTGCTGTGCGGGCTGGTCCTGCGGTGGGCGGCGAAGGAGCCGGTGCCGGAGATGACGGGGCGTCGAGAAGCGTCGATCGGGTCATCGGCGTCTACCTGCTGGTGGTCAGCGCGTTCCTGCTGTTCGGGCTGCATCTGCCCGGGCTACCCGCTCTATGGCGGGGTGACCCGACGGTGGAGTATCTCACCTATCCGGGACTGTTCTGGCTGGTGAAGGTGATGGATCTGGGGATTGCTGTGCCTGTCATCGTGATCGCGGCACTCCGGTTGATCAGGAGTCCGGAGCGGGCGGTTCTGCTGCGCTACGCAGTGACCGGCTGGGCCGCCCTGCTGGCTTCCTCAGTAGCAGAGATGGCGGTAGTCATGCAGGTTGCCGGTGATCCCGCAGCCTCAAGGGTGCTCCCCATCGCGTTCAGCGGCTTCGCGTTCCTGGCGCTCGTGCTCGCTGTTCTGGCGCACCGTCCACTGTTGTCACCCGGGGCGGCCGTGCCGGCCGAACTCGACGGTCACTCGCGCCGCTCCCCGTAGGGATGCGATCAGCTGGGCCTCTGTGTCAAGTGCCTCCCGCTGGACCCCACTCAGCTCTTCGGGAGTCCAGATATTCAGGTGCATTCGCCCGCGGGCGCTGCGATGCCGCCACGTGCCCACGATCTCGCCGTCCAGGAGGACGGTCCCGGGTGATCCGGCGGACCGCCAGACTTCGCGGTGTAACCGCTCGTCCAGGATGCTCCAGCGGTCGCGAAGCTGTGTGTACGGATCACCGGGCGGAAGCAACCGTATCCCCGTGGCCGCCGCCACCTCTCCCAGCTTCGCTGCATCCTCTTCCAGTAACCAGGCAGCACCGTTGTAATCGACCGGAACGAGCTCACCCGCAAGCTCTTCCCACCACGGGCCGACATCCCTGACCCGCACGCCCAGCCACGCGGCGAAATGGGCGCGGGTCGAAGGACCGTAGGAACGCAGGTAGCGCCGCAGTAGTTCGGCCCGCGCTTGTCCGGGGTCGAGTGGCGGCGCAGGAGTGTCAAGCCATTCCTCCATCAGGACAAAGGGCGCCTTGTTCCCTGTGCGCGGGGCGAAACACACTACCTGCCGCAGGGCGAGAATGCGCAGGCAGAAATGCACGACCGCCTCACCGAGCGGCTGCCCCTGCGCGTAGGGACCCTCCTCTTCCCAGCGGATACGAAGGTGGGCAGGGAACGCCGGAGTAACCTGTCGGGCAACCTCCTCGCCGAGGTCTGTGATGGCCAGCCACCTGCCCGGAAGAACCTCCCGCACACCCGCTTCAATGAGCTGGACCGCCTCTGTCAGGCTCATGCCCAGCCGGTCCAGCGCCCACCCGACACCGCCGATGAGGTGCCTTTCGCCCTGTTCATCGACCGGGAGCACGCCGGTGGTGAACACGGATGCCTCGGACGTGGGGACGAGATGCGGGGAGCCGCGCATGCACCAGGTCCGCAGCAGGGTCTTGTCCTCACCGATGGCTGTCTCCACCCCCGCCGGGCTCACCCCCTGTACCCGGGCGTGGAGCGACAGGAGAGCCGAACCCGGTGGACTGTCCTGGACGCCGCACCGCCCCGTTGCCTCCGCCAGGTTTCCCTCTCCTAGACGCTCCGAGAGGTGATGCATCCGCAGGCGGAAAGCCACGACATCCTCACGACTGACCAGTAGGTTCATACCTCCAATATAGTGGCCATTCTCTTCTCCGGCTCTCAGGTGAGCAAGGAGAGCGGACCGTAAAATTGGAGGGAAACATCCACCGGCAGGTCGAGGAGGCCGCCATGGACACACTGCACCTCGTCGCTCAGATCGCCGCACTGGTTGGCGCGGTGGCCTATATCGTCGTCTCGCCGCTGGAGATGTTCTTCTACGGGCATCCCACAGCGCGGAAGTTCCTCGCCGTCCACACAGAGAATCTGGACGACGTGAGGATGTGGGCGTTCGTGGTCGGCGCCCGGAACCTGATCGCGGGTGCCGGCATGATTGTCGGACTGGTGGCGTACTGGACGGGAAACCAGACAACCGGCACGATCGTCGTCGTGACCGTCGCGTGGTACCTACTGCTGGCCAGCCTGGCCATGGGCGTGGCCGACCTCCTCGGTTTCTGGAGGCCGCGGGGCGGAAGCATCGGGGGGGACGATCGGCTCGAGTATCCCGCCCCTCGTGGTGCTCATAGCCGCCTATTTCTTCTGAAACGTCAGCACCAGCGATCCCGAGGCCCGGCCGCTACGCAGATCAGCCACGGCCGTGGCAGCCTCGTCGAAACCGTAGGTGGTGATCCGGGCGCTGAGCCGGAGCCGTTCCGCCAACCGCAGGAATTCAATGCCGTCGGCCCGCGTGTTCGCCGTGACCGTGCGCAGGTCGCGCTCGTGGAAGAGGTGCTCCCCGTAGGTCATGGCGGGCACGTCGCTCATGTGGATACCCGCCAGCGAGACGGTGCCACCGGGCGTGGTTGCCCGCAGCGCTGCTGGCACGATCTCGCCGGCGGGGGCGAAGACGATCGCCGAGTCCAGCGGCTCCGGAGGCGTGTCAAAGGTGTCCCCGACGAAGACCGCGCCGAGGTCGCGGGCGAGCTGCCGGTTCGCCTCTCCTCTGGTCATCACGTAGATCTCGGCGCCGGACGCCGCCGCCAGCTGCGCGGTGATGTGTCCGCTGGAACCGAAACCGTAGATCCCCAGGTGACCACCCGGCGGCAGTGCCGCCCGTTTGAGGGCCCGGTAGCCGATGACCCCGGCACAGAGCATGGGAGCGGTGCGCACGGCGTCGACAAGCTGCGGGAGCCGGTAGGCGAAGGCCTCGGGAACTGTGGTGTACTCGGCGTAACCGCCGTCGGCGTCCCAGCCGGTGTAGGTGGAGTTGGGGCACAGATTCTCCCGGCCCGTCCTGCACCACCGGCAGACGCCGCAGGTGTGCCGCAACCAGGCCACACCCACCCGGTCCCCGGGGCGCAACTCGACCACCGCAGACCCGACGGCCTCGACGATACCCACGACCTGGTGGCCGGGGATCACCCCGGGCCGATGGACGGGCAGCTCCTGGTCGATGACGTGCAGATCGGTGCGACACACTCCGCACGCTTCGACCTTGACCAGAACCTCACCGGCGCCCGGTTCCGGAACGGAGACCTCGGTCAGTTCAAGTCGGCCGGGCACGTCTGTGGTCTTCCAGGCTCTCATGGCTCCAGTATCGTCCCGGCCGGGTTGAGTGACAAGAGATTTTGCCCGCCCGGCCGCCCGCCCGCCCGGCCGCCCGGCCTGCGGAACCAGTCAGACTGGGGCTGAAATCTCCCGTGGAAGGCCGGAAAATGGGGATTCAGGGCAATAATCAGCGCATTTCCGACACTGCCTGCAGATCAGACCTCGCTGACCTTCCCCGCCTCCACCTGCCAGTGCCGGTCGGTGCGGACAGTGTCGAGCATCCGCCGGTCGTGGGTGACCAGCAGTAGCGTGCCGGTGTAGGACTCGAGCGATTGCTCCAGCTGTTCGATGGCCTCCAGGTCGAGGTGGTTCGTCGGCTCATCGAGGACCAGCAGGTTGACGCCCCGGGCCTGGAGCACGGCCATCCCGGCGCGGGTGCGTTCGCCGGGCGAGAGCTCGTCGACGGGCCGGTTCACGTGCTCGGCCTTGAGTCCGAACTTGGCCAGCAGGGTACGCACCTCCTCCCCGGTGTAGTCCGGGACGGCGTCGCTGAACGCCTCCGCCAGGGGACGGGAGCCGGCCAGGGCGGAACGCGCCTGGTCGATCTCCCCGATCTGCACGCTGGCTCCCAGGCTCGCGGTCCCCTCGTCGGGGTGCTGGTGGCCGAGCAGCGCGCGGAGCAGCGTCGATTTTCCCGCCCCGTTGGGGCCGGTGATGCTGATGCGCTCACCGGCGTTGACCTGGAGTGAGAGCGGCCCGAGCGTGAAAGGACCCTGCCGGAAGACCGCGCCGCTCAACGTCGAGACCACCGAACTGGACCGGGGGGCGGAGCCGATGGAGAACTCGAGCTTCCACTCCTTGCGCGGTTCCTCGACCTCCTCGAGACGGGAGATCCGGCTCTCCATCTGGCGGACCTTCTGGGCCTGCTTCTCGCTGGACTCCGTCGCGGCCTTACGCTTCATCTTGTCGTTGTCCGGCGCCTTCTTGATCGCGTTGCGCACGCCCTGGCTCGACCATTCCCGCTGAGTCCGGGCCCGGGAGACCAGGTCGGACTTCTTGTCGGCGAACTCCTCGTACTGTTCGCGCCGGTGGCGGCGCACCGTCTCGCGCTCTTCCAGGTAGGCGTCGTATCCGCCGCCGAACACGCGGTTGGTGCCCTGCGCCAGGTCCAGCTCCAGCACATGCGTCACGCAGCGCGCCAGGAACTCACGGTCGTGGCTGACCAGCACCACTCCCCCGCGCAGCCCCTGCACGAAGGACTCGAGCCGCTCGAGCCCGTCCAGGTCGAGGTCGTTGGTGGGTTCGTCGAGCAGCACGATGTCGAAACGCGAGAGGAGCAGCGCCGCCAATCCGACGCGGGCGGCCTGCCCGCCGGACAGGGAGGTCATCAGCGTCTCCTCCGCCCGGGTGCCGTCCAGCTCCAATCCCAGATCCGCCAGCACGGCTGGAATGCGCTCGGCGAGGTCGGCTGCGCCGCTGGCCAGCCAACGGTCCAACGCCGCCGCGTAGGCGTCGGCCGGGTCCACGCCGTCCGTGCGGGACAGATCAGGGTCGCCGAGGGCGGCGGCCGCCTCATCCATTTCCCGGGTGGCCTCGGAGCATCCCGTGCGGCGGGCGATGTAGTCGGTGACGGTCTCGCCGGCGACGCGTTCGTGTTCCTGCGGCAGCCAGCCGACGAATGCGTCCGCCGGGGCCAGGGTGACGGTGCCCGCCTGGGGTTCATCGACGCCGGCGAGCAGCCTGAGCAGGGTGGATTTTCCGGCGCCGTTCGCACCGACGACGCCGACCACGTCCCCCGGGGCGACGGTGAGGTCGAGCGATTCGAACAGGGTGCGGTGGCCGTGCCCGCCGGCCAGGCCGTGCGCCACGAGTGTTGCAGTCATCGTCTCATTCTGTCACCCCGGGAGCGAACCCCGTCATCGGCTGCTGTTGGGCCCGGCCAACCGGGACCACCGGGAGAAACGTTCCCGTCCCCACCGTTGATCACCGAAGTATTGCAATTTCCGCATGCGAGGCTGAAACCGCTGACACCACAGAGATAGACGTTGTAGCGTGGCGGGGACACGAGAGCCTGGCAGTTCCGGGAGAAATCCACCGAAGCACGTCGCGTTCATCCTCAGGTGGTCCTCTCTGCAACTGTGCGGGTATGACACGAGAGGAAACCCAATGCGATCCCCTTCCCGATCCCTGCCCCGCACCGCATTCGCAGTTCTGGGGGTTACCGGTCTGCTCGCAGTCGGTGCCTGTGCCACCGAGAACGAGTCCCCCGACGCCGAGCCTGTCGCAACTGTCGCCACCATGGAGGAAAGCACCACCGGCGAGACACTGTCCGTCGTACTCAACGACGCCGAGGGCACGGAGTTCGGCACCGTGGAGATCAGTGAGGTCAATGACGCCCTCCAGATCAGCGCGGACCTCTCCGGCCTGGAACCGGGGTTCTACGGCTTCCACATCCACCAGACCGGACTGTGTGAGCCGGACAGCGCCGCTCCCGGTGCCCCCGACGACACCGGTGACTTCCTGTCCGCCGGCGGCCACCTCGGCTCCGACGAGGCTGATCATCCCGACCACGCCGGTGATCTTCCGCAACTACTGGTGAAGGAATCCGGAGACGCGGTTCTGACCTTCGAAACTGACCGCCTGACGCTGTCCGACCTGGAGGACGAGGACGGTTCGGCGATCATGATCCACTCCGGCCCGGACAACTACGCCAACATTCCCGAGCGCTACGCCTCTGAGGGGGCTGACGAGGATTCGTTGAACACGGGCGACGCGGGCAGTCGCCTCGCCTGCGGTGTCGTCGATGCGTGAGTTCCCCGCCAGGACAGGAACCTGAGACATGGGCCGGAAACCGATCTTCACCGTCGGTCATTCCAATCACAGCCTTGAGGAGTTCATCGGCCTGCTTCTCGACGCGCGCGTCGAGGCGCTGGTCGACGTGCGCAAACTGCCGGGGTCGCGGAAGTACCCGCACTTCAACGACGACGTGCTCTCCGCCGAACTGCCCGGACACGGGATCTCCTACCGCCGGGTGGAGGAGTTGACGGGGCGTCGAAAAGTTTCCCGGACGGTCCCCTTCGACGTCAACGGCAACTGGCGCAACCGCAGCTTCCACAACTACGCCGACCACGCCCTCTCCGAGGAGTTCTCTGCCGCCCTCCACCACCTTCGCGAGGCCGCCCGGCGCGAGACCACCGCCGTCATGTGCTCCGAGGCGGTCTGGTGGCGTTGCCACCGGCGCATCATCGCCGACCATCTGCTGTCCGCGGGCGAGGACGTCCGCCACATCATGGGGCCCGGCCAGATCACCGGGGCCTCCTTCAACGACGGGGCGGTCGTCGGCGGGGACGGCAAAGTCCGGTATCCGGCCCCGCAGGATAAGTAAGCTGGTGTGCATGAGCACCGAGCTTCCTGACGCCGTGGATGTCCTCGTCGTCGGCGGCGGGCCCTCCGGTCTGGCGGCCGCCACGTGGCTGGGGCGCTACCAGCGGTTCACACTGGTCGTCGACGCCGGCGAATACCGCAATTCCGCCGCCAACCAGGTGCACGGGTTGCTCAGCCGCGACCCTGTCCCGCCGCATCAGCTGCGCGCCGATTCCCTCGCCGACCTGGAGCAGTACCCGCTGGTCCGGCTCCACCGCGGGATAGTGAACTCCGTCCGCCGCGACGAGGACGGACTTTTCCACGCCACCGTCGACGGCGGCCACCCGGTCAGCGCCCTGCGCCTCGTGCTGGCCACCGGCATCCGCGATCAGCTTCCCCACCTCCTCGGATTCGACGAGCACTACGGCGCCGACGTCCACCACTGCCCCGCCTGCGACGGTTTCAACGCCCGCGGCGAGGACATCATCGTGCTCGGTTCCAGCAGCCGGATCCCGGCGTACGCGGCCGGGTTCCTCCAGTGGACGGAGAACATCACCATCGTCACCAACTCCCTCGACCCGCACTTCACCGGGCGGCAGCGCGAGGCCCTGGCGGAGCACGGGATCAGCGTCGTGGAGGGGATCGCCGAGGCCCTGGTCGGCGGGCCCGGGCAGCTGCGGGGAATCTCGCTCGCCGACGGCACCCTGGTCCACGGTTCCCGGGTGTTCTTCTCCCAGCGCCACCTGGCCACCAACCAGCTCGCCGCCGACCTGGGGTGCGAACTGCACCGCGACGGCTCGGTGGCGGTCAACAAATACCAGCTGACCAGCGTCAGCGGGGTCTACGCGGCCGGCGACCTCACCACCGACCTGAAGCTGGTCCCGGTCGCCGTCAGCTCAGGAACGATCGCCGGTTACGCCTGCGCGGCGTCCCTGCGCGGCCACGGTGCCACACCGCCCGCGCCGGCGCCGGCACCGCCGGCCCGCTGGTTCCTCTGACGGTCTGAGCCTCACACCAGCGGCCACGGATAGTGGTAGTGCGACCTGGGGTGCGGAAGATGCGGCAGGCGCACGATCCGGGCGGCGCGGGACTGCAGGGCAGCCACCTCCGCCGGGTTCAGCAACGCGGCGATGTCCCCCGGAATCCCGTCGATCAACGGTTCCACGGCCGCGAGCAGCCCGGCGTCGATCTTCTCGCCCGCGAAATCCCAGATGACGGTCCGCAGTTTGGGTTCGGCGCTGAAACACAGCCCGTGGTCGATGCCCCAGATTCCGCCGACGGCGTCGAGCAGCACATGGCCGGATTTCCGGTCGGTGTTGTTGCTGAGCAGGTCGAACACCGCCATCCGGCGGAACTGTTCATGCAGGTCGGGGCGGGACTCCAGCAGCTGCAGGTAGTGCGAGCCGTCGTTGTCGATGTACCACTGCAGCGAACCGACGCCGAAGGGCCCGTCCTCCCGGACCACGGTCGGCGGCACGATATGCCAGCCGAGGTGCTCGCTGAGCAGGAACGCGGCCCGCTCGCGGGCGTGCAGGCCCGGCGCGAAGTCGTGCAGCGGCCGCTCCCCCCGCTCGGGTTTGTACACCGCCCAGCCGTACTCCCCGCCACGGGCGGCCTCGAGCACGAAGGTGAGGTTGCTCGACTCGGCGAGTTGAGCGACCAGGTTGAGCTCACCGGCTTCGAGCAGCTCGAGTTCTCGGGTGAAGGGAGGCGTAGGCACGCTCACGGCCGGCCCGTTCCCCGGAGGCCCTTGACCGGGCCGACGGTCGAGTTCGTCCCCACCACCGCAGTCGTGCCGTCGGGGCGGTACTCCGCCACGGTGACGGATGCGGGATCGATGCTGATCTTCTGGAACTCGTCCAGCGGCCGGACGGACAGGTGGGCCACGGCCGCCTTGATGGGGTCCGCGTGGCTGAAACAGGCAACCACCCCGCCCCGGTGCCGGGCGGCGATGGCCTCGAGTGCCGCCACCATGCGGTCCTGCATCTCCGGGAAGCTCTCGCCGCCCGGGAAGCGGAACGTCGACGGTGCCTGCTGGACGGTCTTCCATTCGGGCAGCCGGGACAGCTCCGTGAGCTGCCCGCCAGTCCATTCACCGAAGTCGCACTCCACGATGCCACCGCAGAGCACCGGTTCCAGCCCGGAGCTCTCCGCGGCGGGCGCCGCCGTCTCGCGGGCGCGCTCCATCGGAGAGGTGTAGATCGCGGCCAGTTCCAGACCCTCGAGGCGCTGCGCCACAGCGCGGGCCTGCTCGCGGCCGGCCTCGCTGAGGTGGAGTCCGGGGGCACGCCCCGGGAGCACCTGGCCCGTCGTGGGGGTGACGCCGTGACGCACCAGCAGGAGCAGGGTGGAGGGTGCGGTGTGATCGATGTCCATCGCCCGCAGCCTAGTCACTCAGCTGGCCCGGCGCGCCGCTAAACGCCCACCTTTCTGGTTGGGCACCGCGCTGCGGGGCAGTGTCGGACCAGGAAGGTGGGTAGTACCGGACGCGCCCCTGGGCGGGACCCTCGACGGGAGTGCCGGCGTCGCGCTAGCCTGGCGCCTGTGAGTCAGAAGCCGAATGCGTCCACGATCGGTGAGCTCAGGGCCGCCGGTTACACCCACCGCCCCCTGCGGGCCGAGATCCGCGAGAACCTGCTGGCGATGCTGTCCGCGGGCGAGGATCCCTGGCCGGGTCTCCACGGCCTGCAGCACACCGTGATCCCGCAGGTCGAGCGGGCGCTCATCGCCGGGCACGACATTGTGCTGCTCGGCGAACGCGGCCAGGGCAAGACCCGGCTGCTGCGCTCCATGACCGGCCTGCTCGACGAGTGGATGCCGGCCGTGGAAGGTTCCGACCTGCGCGAGGACCCCTTCGCCCCCATCACGGAGGCGACGCGCCGCCGCATCAGGGAGGAGGGCGACGGCCTGCCCCTCACCTGGATCCACCGCGACGACCGTTACGCGGAGAAGCTCGCCACGCCGGACACCTCGGTGGCGGACCTCATCGGCGACGTCGACCCCATGCGGGTGGCCGAGGGCCGGCGCCTGGGAGACCCGGAGACCATCCACTACGGGCTGATCCCGCGCTCCAACCGGGGCATCGTGGCGATCAACGAACTGCCCGACCTCGCCGAGCGCATCCAGGTGTCCATGCTCAACGTCATGGAGGAGCGCGACGTGCAGATCCGCGGCTACATGCTGCGCCTGCCGCTCGACGTGCTGGTGGTCGCCTCGGCGAACCCGGAGGACTACACCAACCGCGGCCGGATCATCACGCCGCTCAAGGACCGTTTCGGCGCGGAGATCCGCACCCATTACCCCATCGCCCTGGAGGACGAGATCGCGGTCATCGCGCAGGAGGCCGTCCTCCTCGCCGACGTGCCGCCGGTGCTGCTGGAGATCCTGGCCCGCTACACCCGCGCGCTGCGCGAATCGCCGGCCGTCAACCAGCGCTCCGGCGTCTCCGCGCGATTCGCCATCGCGGGCGCGGAGACGATCGCGGCCGCCGCCCGCCACCGTGCGGCCGTCCGGGGCGAGGAGCACGCGGTCGCCCGCCTCGTGGACCTGGAGGCGGCCGTCGACGTGCTCGGCGGCAAGATCGAGTTCGAGTCCGGGGAAGAGGGCCGCGAATGGGAGGTGCTGGGCTACCTGCTGCGCACCGCTACCGCGGAAGCCGTGCGGGAGCATCTGCGCGGCGTCGACTTCGCCCCGCTGATCGGGGCGCTGGACGGCACCACCACGGTCTCCACCGGCGAGCAGGTCACCGCCGCGGAGTTCCTCGCCGGGCTGCCCGACCTCGGCGGTTCCGACCTCTACGACCAGGTCGCCGCCCGGCTCGGGGCCACGGACGAGGGGACCCGCGCCAGCGCCATCGAGCTCGCCCTCGAGGCGCTCTACCTCGCCCGGAAGATCGCCAAGGATTCCGGCGAGGGCGAGACCATCTACGGCTGAGGAGGCCGACATGTCGAACAGCCACACCGCCCCGGGCGGCGGCCGACGCCGCGCCCGCTACGGCCGTTACACCGGCGGACCCGATCCGCTGGCTCCCCCGGTCGACGTGTCCGGGGCGCTCGACGCCATCGCCGAGGATGTCATGGCCGGTTACTCCCCCGAGCGTGCCCTGCGGGAGTATCTGCGCCGCGGCGGTGCGGGGCGCGAAGGTTACGACGACCTGGCCCGGCGTGTCTCCGAGAAGCGCCGGGAACTGCTGCAGAAGCACAACCTGGGCGGCACGCTGCGCGACGTCAAGAAGCTTCTCGACGACGCCGTGCTGGAGGAGCGCAAGCAGCTCGCCCGCGACGTGACCATGGACGACGACGACCGCGCCCTCCGGGAGATGCAGATGGCCAACCTCCCGGTCTCCACCGCCGCGGCCGTGCAGGAGCTGTCGGACTATGACTGGCAGTCCACGGACGCGCGGGAGAAGTTCGACCACATCAGGGACCTGCTGGGCCGGGAGGTGCTGGACCAGCGCTTCGCGGGTATGAAGCAGGCGCTCGAAGGCGCGACCGACGAGGACCGCGCGGCCATCCGGGAGATGCTCGCCGACCTCAACGCGCTGCTGGACAAGCACCGCCGCGGTGAGGACACGCAACAGGACTTCGCCGAGTTCATGGCCCGGCACGGTGACCACTTCCCGGGCAACCCCGGCAGCGTCGAGGAGCTCATCGACGCGATGGCACGGCGCTCCGCCGCCGCGCAGCGGATGCTCAATTCCATGTCCGAGGAACAGCGCCGCGAACTGATGGAGCTCTCGGCCCAGGCCTTCGGCTCCCCGGAGCTCATGGACCAGCTCGGCGCGCTGGACGAGAACCTGCGCTCGATCCGCCCCGACCTCGACTGGTCCGGGGCCGAGGACTTCTCCGGTGACGAGGGCCTGGGGCTCGGCGACGGAACGGGCGCCGTGCAGGACATCGCGGAGCTCGACGCCCTCGCCGAGCAGCTCAGCCAGTCCTACGGCGGCGCCCACTCCTCCGACATCGACCTCGAGGCGCTGACCCGCCAGCTCGGCGAGGAGGCATCGGTGTCGGCGCAGATCCTGGCCGACATCGAACGCACCATGCGCGAGAGCGGGCTGCTACGGAAGGAGGCCGACGGTTCCCTGCGTCTGTCGCCGAGGGCCATGAGGCGGCTGGGCAAGGCGCTGCTCGACGACGCCGCCCAGAAGCTCGGCGCCCGCAGCGGCGCCCGGGACTCACGGCTGGCCGGCGCCTCGGGCGAGCAGACCGGGGCCTCCCGGCCGTGGGAGTTCGGCGACACCCAGCCCTGGGACGTGACCCGGACGGTGACCAACGCGCTGCAACGCACCGCCGGCGAGGGGCCGTCGGCACCCGGCCGGGTGCGGATCGAGGTGGGCGACGTCGAGGTCGTCGAAACCGAGGCGCGCACGCAGTCGGCCGTGGCGCTGCTCGTGGACACCTCCTACTCCATGGCCACGCAGGGCCGGTGGGTGCCGATGAAGCGCACCGCGCTGGCTCTCCACCACCTCGTCTCGACGAGGTTCCGGGGCGACGAGCTGGCACTGATCACCTTCGGGCGTCTGGCCGTGACCATGGACATCGACGAGCTCACCGCCCTTCCCCCGGTGCACGAGCAGGGCACCAACCTCCATCACGGCCTGCTGCTCGCGGAGCAGTTCTTCGCCCGGCACCCGGGTATGGACCCGACGCTGCTCATCGTCACCGACGGCGAGCCGACGGCCCACCTCGAGGCGCACGGAGAAACCTGGTTCGACTGGCCGACCCACCCCGAGACACTGCGCCGCACCGTGACGCAGCTGGACCGCGTCACCCGGCGGGGCACCCGCACGACGTTCTTCCGTCTGGGCGATGATCCTGGCCTGGAGAGGTTCCTCAACCAGCTCGCCGACCGCGCGGGCGGGCGGGTCACGGCCCCGGACCTCGACGACCTGGGGGCCGCCGTCGTCGGCGAGTACCTGCGCTTCCGGGACAGCGGGTACGGCGAGGTTGACTGGGGCTAGTGGAGGACGGTCCGACACCCGACGGAGTCCCACTACACTCGGTGGCCCGGAACAAGGAGAGCTCATGGACGCAGACGTCATCGTCATCGGAGCCGGCCTGGCAGGTCTGCAGGCCGCTCGCAGGCTGCAGGACAACGGACTCACCGTCACCGTGCTGGAGGGGTCCGACGCCGTCGGCGGCCGGGTGCGCACGGACCGGGTCGACGGTTTCCTCGTCGACCGCGGATTCCAGATCCTCAACCCCGCCTACCCGGCCGTGCGGGACTTCATCGACGTCCGCGCGCTTCGGCTGCAGCACTTCGGCGTCGGCGTCATGGTGCGCGACGGCAGTGGACTGTCGACGCTCGCCCACCCGCTCCGGCACCCGCGGCTCCTGCTTGAGACGCTGCGCAGCGGTTACGTGACCCCCGGCGAGGTCTTCGCCCTGGCCCGGTGGTTGGCGCCCACTCTCATCCGCGAAACAGCCTCCTCCCGTGCCACGGGCGACGCGACGCTCGCCGACGCGCTCGATGCCGCCGGCGTGACGGGGCCGTTGCGCAGGAGCATCCTCGACACCTTCCTCAGCGGCGTGCTCGCCGACGCCGGCGGCACCACCTCCGCCAACTTCGTCCGGCTGCTTCTGCGTGCATTCGCCTTCGGGGCGCCCGGGCTTCCCGCCCAGGGGATGCAGGCCCTGCCGGAGCAGATGGCCGCGCAGCTCACCCGGCCACCCCTCCCCGAGCTGAAGGTCGCCGCCGTGCGCGACACCGGCGGCGGCGTGGAAGTGGAGACCGACGCCGGTGTCCTGGGCGGGCGCATGGCTGTCGTGGCGGCGGGCCCGGTGGAGGCCGCCGAGTTGACCGGGATCACCGCGCCGGCCATGAACGGGCTGACCACGTGGTGGTTTTCCGTGCAGGAATCGCCGCTGGCCGAGAAGTTCCTCCTGCTGGACGCCACCGGCACCGCGGGCGGCCCGGCGGGACCCGTCGTGCACGCTGCCGTGGTTTCCGAGGCGGCCCCCTCCTACGCCCCTGCCGGCCGGCACCTGGTGGAGGCGACGACGTTGCTGGGTCCGGAGGGCGGCGACGCGGACGAGGCGGCGGTCCGCCGCGATCTGGAGCGGATGTACGGCACCTCCGTGACCGGGTGGGAGCTCATCGCCCGCCACGAGATCCCCCGCACTCTGCCGGCCCAGCCGCCGCCGCTGATCGACCGCCGCACCCAGCGCGTCGGCGACCACGTCTTCGTCGCCGGCGACCACCGCGACACCGCCTCCATCAACGGTGCCCTCGTCTCGGGGGACCGGGCCGCCTGGGCCGTCGCCGGCCTTCTCCGGGGCCGGAACGAGGTCTGAGGGTGCGGGGCACCGTCAGCGGACCAGCCGCCGCAGCGCCCGACGCATCAGCGGCCGGTACGCCGTCAGGACCGGCCACGGCCCCGTCATCGTGATGCCGGCAGCCGTGCCCGGCGCGTCACTGCCGCCCGCCCGCGCGCTGAGGCTGCTGAGGCTGTGGTGCAGGACCAGTTCCACCGGCCCGACGCGCACCGCCCAGGACCAGGAGCGCGATTCCGGATCAACCGACAGGACCTCGAAACGGGCCGGCACGACGCCGAGCGCGGTGACGGTGCCGGTGGTGCCGCGCCGCAGAACAGCCGTCGACGCGGCCACGCTGGTCAGGTGCGGGGCCCAGGTGGTCCACCGCTCCGGATGGAGGTAGCGTTCCCACGCCTCCTCGGGTGCCGCGGGGCCGTGCACCTCCACCCTCACCGAGGCCACGGCTAGGCGCGCTGGAGGGCCGGGTAGTCGGTGTAGCCCCTCGCGCCGCCGCCGTAGAATGTTTCCGGGTCGGGGTCGTTGAGGGGTCCGTCCTCGCGCCAGCGCTGCACCAGGTCCGGGTTGGCCAGCGCCGAGCGGCCGACCGACACCGCGTCCGCGCCGGCGCGGTCGACGAGCCCGAAGGCGGTCTCCCGGGTGCTGAAGCGGCTGAAACCGGTGTTGAGGATGAGCGGGGCGCCGAAGGCCTCGCGCAGGGCCTGCACCAGCTCGCCCTCCGGCTCGTGGTGGACGATCTCGACGTGCGCCAGCCCGAGGCCCGCCACCCCCTCCGCCAGTGCGAGGTAGGTGGCCAGAACATCCTCCCGGTCATTTTCCAGCGCGCCCTGGATGTTGTGTTCCGGGGACAACCGCAGGCCGGTGTTCTCCGGGCCGATGGCCTCCGCCACCGCGGTGAGGACCTCGACGGCGAAGCGTGCGCGGTTGAGCGGGCTGCCGCCGTAGGCGTCGGTGCGGGTGTTTGCGCTGGGTGCGAGGAACTCGTGGATCAGGTAGCCGTTGGCGCCGTGCACCTGCACACCGTCCATGCCTGCCGACATCGCGTTGCGCGCCCCGGCCACGAACTGCCCGATGACCTTCTGAATCTCCTCCCCGGTCAGAGCGTGGGGCACCGGGGCGTCGACCTTGCCGGAGGAGATGCGGATCGGGTTCGGGCTGGCGATCTCGCTCGGGGCGACGATCCTCCCGGTGCCCGTGAGCTCCGGGTGGGAGATGCGTCCGCCGTGCATCATCTGCATGACGATCCGCCCGCCCCGGGCGTGCACCTCGTCGGTGATCTCCCGCCAGGCCGCGACGTGCGCGTCGGTCTCGATGCCGGGCTGACGCCCCCACGTGCGGCCCTCCTGTACGGGCCAGGTGCCCTCGGTGATGATCAAGCCGAAGGATGCGCGCTGGGCGTAGTACTCCTTCATCAGCTCGGTCGGGGTCCCGTCGGACTCCGCCCGGATCCGGGTCAGCGGGGCCATGACGACCCGGTTGTCCAGCTCGAGCCTGCCCAGTTCAGCCGGGGAGAACAGCGGATGTGCGGTGTCGTGATCACTCATGAATTCTGGTGGTCCTTTTCGTGCTTCTCGGGAATGTTCTCGGTCCACTCCCCTGCAACGACGGTCGCGGCCGTTTTCTTCCCCGGACCCCCGTGACCTGTGCTGTACTGGCCTCATGAGCTTCCTGCAGCGCTACCGCTCCACCGGAGCAGACCTGCCCTTCGGTGACCCCCTCCGGGCGCATCACGGGGTGGCGATGGAGGGCTACTTCTGGCGTATCACCGATCCCGGCACCGGCCGCGTCATCATCGCGCTGTGCGGAGCGAACCAGGGTCCGCGGGGCTCGTGGGCGACGGTGGGTCTCGCCGCGTGGCCCAACGGTTTCCTCCGCACCGATGCCCTGGACGGTTCGTGGACCGACCCGGAGGGGCTCGGCGTGAGGGGCGGGACCGTCGGCCGGACAGGCTCCCCGGCTTTCGAGGGCGACGACCGTCGGCTCCGGGTCGACCTCGGTGCCGACGCGAAACTCGATGTCACTTTCCACGACCTCGATCCCTGGCCGCACCGTTCACTGGGCGGCTCAAGCGTGTTCCAGGCCGTGCCCCGCCTCAACCAGTACTGGCACCCCTGGTTGCTCGGCGGCAAGGCAACCGGAACCGCGACCGTGGGCGGCGAGAAGTGGCACTTCGAGGACGCGCAGGTGTACGGGGAAAAGAACTGGGGCCGCGAGGGCTTCCCCGGATACTGGTGGTGGGGCCAGGCGCAGGGTTTCGACGACCCCGAGGCCTGCGTCGCCTTCGCCGGCGGCCTGGTCACCGACGGCCGGCTGCGCGTGGAGGTCACCGGCCTGGTCGTGCGGCTTCCCGACGGCCGCGTCATCCGCCTGGGCAACCCCGTGGTCAGCCCGGTGCGGACCCGCACCAGCGACGATCAATGGCATCTGTCCGGGCGCGGTTATGGCTGGCGCATCGAGGTCGACGCCACTGCCCCACTCGACCAGGCCTTCGTGCTGCCCGTCCCGTTGCCCAGCGAGCACCACAACACCCCCGGTGACCTGGAGCACCTCGTGGGTGACATGGAGGTGAGCGTGCACCGTTTCGGCCGGCACGTGTGGACGGGGAAGACGTCGCTTGCTGCACTCGAGCACGGCGGGCTCGATCGGGCCCGAGGTGAACTACGCCGCCGAGGGCTGGACGAGACGCTGCCCGCGGCCCCGCCCCTCCGATCGGGGTCCTGACTCAGCGGAACTCGAACTCGAGTTTCACCTGGTCGTCGATGCTGTGGATGATGCCGGTGTAGAAGTTTCGTGTCTGGCCCTTGAGGAGGTCGCGGTTCTCCTTGACCTGCTCGGCCTTCGTGTCGTCGTTGAGGATCTCGGTGATGGTCTTCGCGGTGTCGATTTTCGGGGTCCCCCAGCTGAGCACGCCGTTATCCTCAAGCGCCGTCTCGAACTTCCCGTTGTCGTGGCCGATGAAGATGAAGTCGGGAACGGAGATGAGGTACCGGTTCTCCCCGGTCTCCTCGACGGTCACATCGCCGCCCTCGATACCGAGCTTGGCGCGGTAGGTGTACTTCACGAACTGCGTGCGGCTGGTGCCGGGCACACTCTTCCCCATGACCACGCGCTCCACGGTCTCCGTGGACAGACCCTGGACGTTCGCGCTCAGCAGCACCAGCTGCTCCTGGCGTTCGACCGCAGTGACGATCTTCTCGTTGCTGGACTCGGTGATCACCTCGAGCGGCTTCTCGAACGGCAGCTGATCCTTCAGAGCCAACGCGCCGCCCCCGAAAAACGCCACTATTCCCACGGCCACCACCAGGACCGACACCAGCAGAGTTCTCATCGATTTTCCCTCACCTCAGGCCCGCACGCGGGCACCCGGGGTGGACCATGTGACCCCACCCTTGAACCCGGGGAACATTACACAGCAACTAAATGCCCCACCTCGAACGGGGTGAACCTAAGGTTCGGGGCCGACGACGCGGAAGAGCATGGCGGTGAACTGGCCGTCGCGTTCCACACGCTCGCGGTGGAGGCGGAGACGGCGCGGCAGCAGCGGTTTCCCCCGCCCAAGAACCACCGGGCACTGGTGGATCCACATCAGATCAAGCAGCCCGTGGTCGGCGAACTGACCCGCCAGGTCTCCCCCTCCGACGACCCACACGTCCTTTCCTCCCGCCGCCTCGACCAGGCGGGGATGAAGTTGCGCCACATCCCCGGCGAAAAGCTCGACCCCGGCGACCGGGGTGATGTCACGGTGGGTCACCACCCAGGACGGCTGCGCATAGGGCCAGACGAAAGGTTGCCCGTCCTTGGTCAGCTCGCTTTCCAGCCATGCGTAGGTGCTGGCGCCGCAGACGATCGCCCCGACGTCCCCCATCATCCGCTCAAAGTCCAGCGTCGCATCGTCGCCGTACCGCCCCTCCGGGTCATCGGCGTACCCCGGGGTGGCGAACAACCAGGAGAGACTGTGGTTTTCGTCGGCGATGAAACCGTCCAGGCTGGTGGCGGTGCAGTAGATGGTGCCCATGCCGCCATGGTGGCACAGGTCACCTTCTCCGTGGAGGATGGATGCATGAGCCCTCATATCCTGCACGTGGTCACCAATACCGCCCACTTCGACGACCCGTCCGAAAAAACCGGCCTGTGGCTGTCCGAACTCACCCACGCCTGGGAGGTTTTCGAGGGCCGCGGCTTCGAGCAGACCATCATCAGCCCGGTCGGCGGCTACGTGCCCCTGGATCCGCGTTCGTTGAAGTTCCCGGCCAAGGAGAAGACCGCGGAGGCGTGGCTCTCCGGCCCCGCGAAAATGTCGCTGCTCGGTGACACCCCCCGTGCCGCCGACGTCGACGCCGCCGACTATGACGCCGTCTACTTCGCCGGCGGCCACGGCGCCATGTACGACTTCCCCGACAACGTCGACCTCCAGCGCATCACCCGGGAGATCTTCGAGGCCAGCGGCGTCGTTTCCGCGGTCTGCCACGGTTACTGCGGGCTGCTCAACACAAGGCTGTCGGATGGTTCCCTGCTTCTCGACGGCCGCGAGATCACCGGTTTCTCGTGGCTCGAGGAGAAACTGGTGCTCGTCGACAAGCTCGTTCCCTACGACGTCGAGAAGCAGAGCAAGGAGCGCGGGGCGTCGTACCGGAAGGCGAAGCTCCCGTTCGCGCCTTTCACGGTCGCGGACGGCACGCTGATCACCGGCCAGAACCCGGCGTCCGCGAAGGAGACGGCGGAGCGGGTGGCGGAGGTGCTGGCCACCGTCGGACGCGCAGATGCATGACCATGACGACGACACGACTCACGATTCTGCAGACCGCTGACCTGCACGGGCAGCTGGAGACCCACGACGAGTTCTACCTCGAGGACGGTCAGCCGACGTACCGGCAGGCCGGCGGGGTGGCCCGGATCAGGACCCTCTTCGACCGGGTGCGGGCGGAGAACCCCAACACCATCGTCGTGGACAACGGCGACTGCTTCCAGGGCAGCGGCTGGACCCAGCTGACCCGAGGACAGGCGATGGTGCCGGTCATGAACGCGCTCGGCTACGACGTGCTCATGCCGGGCAACTGGGAAGTGGTCTTCGGCAAGGACAGGCTGCTGGAGGTCGGTGCGGAGTACGCCTGCACCATGGTGTGCACCAACATGCACCACGCCGAACCCGGGGAAGGCGAATCTCAGCCGCTGGGCAACGACGTCGTGGGCAACCACCTGTTCTCCCCCTTCACTGTGGTCGAGCGCGACGGCATCCGGGTGGGAATCCTCGCCTACAACGACCCCAACCTCACCAAGCGGCAGGCCCCTGCCTACAGCCGCGGCATCGCCATGACGCGCCCGGCCCAGAGCATGGCCCACTGGGTGCGACGCCTCCGGGAGGAGGAAGGCTGCCAGGTGGTGCTCGTCATGGGGCACCTGGGCATCGCGCCGCAGGTGGCGCTCGCGGACGAGGGCTTCACCGAGGGAGTCGATTACATCCTCGGCGGCGACACCCACGAACGCGTCCGGCAGCCGCTGCAGGGCAGGTTCGCACGTGTCACGGAACCCGGCGCCTTCGGCTCCTTCGTCGGCCGCCTCGACCTGGCGGTGGATGCGGAGGGTGTCCGCGAGGTCGGCTACGAGCTGATGGACGTCCCTGGGGACCTGCCGGAGGACAGTGAAGTCCGGGCGATCGTCGATAAACTCCGCGCCGGCCACCCGGAACTGGAGGAGCAGATCGGGACCACCGCGAGCGCGCTGCAGCGCTACTACGTGCTCGAGACACCGATGGACAACCTCATCACCGACGCCCTGTTCGCCGCAGCGTCCACGACGCTGGAAGCTGCCGGCGGGAAGCTCGACATCGCGCTGTCCAACGGTTTCCGGTTCTGCCCGCCGCTCGTCCCCGACGAGGGCGGGAGCGCGGCCATCGACAGGCAGTTCCTGTGGTCGATGCTGCCGGAGAACTCCGAGGTCAAGGTGGGAAGCGTCACGGGGGCGCAGATCCGCACGTGGCTCGAGAAGGAATTGAACAACGTTTTCTCCCCACGGGCCGACGAAGTGTTCGGCGGTTGGGTCGTGCGATTCGCGGGAATGCGGGTGCGGTTCGTCTCCGAAGCGCCCATGGGACACCGCCTGCGTTCCGTCGAGATCGGCGGGCGCCCGCTCGACCCGGAGGAAACCTACGTCGTGGCGGCCTGCGGGCGCGACGGCGACCCGCCGACCACACTGTGCAGGCTCAGGAACGTGGCGGATCCCCGCCTGCTGGGGTTCACCCTCCACGACGCACTTGAGGAGTTCCTCGCCGCGGGCGAGGTCACGTACGACCTCGAGGGCCGCTGCGTGGCCGAGGACCTGCCCGACCGCCTCCTGGGCCAGAAGCACATCGAGGGTTACGAGTTCCGCTGAGGACGATCCGGGCGGTCGGGGCTGAAGGGCACCGGACCGGGCGGCGATGCGGACTCGACGACGTCCCGGGGCACCCCGGCGGGCAGCTCACCGTGTTCGGCGCGGTAGCGCCGCGCGTACTCCCGCACACCGGTCGGGAGGGTGGCGAAGATGTTCTCGGCGCCGACGCGCTCGATAAAACCCGTGGGCTCGAGGCTCCGGTACAGGTCCTGCTTGACTCGCGCCATGGTGAAGCGGATGCCGCGCTGCTCGAGCCGGGTGCGCAGCTCCTCCAGAACGTCGACCGCTGTCAGGTCGATCTCGGTGTTCGCCTCGGCGTTGAGCAGGAACCACACCACCGGCTGATCCGCGTCGTCGACCGCCGACATCGCCTGCTCCAGGAAGTTGTCCGCGTTGGCGAAGAACAGGGGCGAGTCGTAGCGGAAGACCACGAGCCCGCGGACCGAGGCCGCCTCCGGGTAGTCGTCCAGGCTGTGCATGCCAGGCACACCGGGCGCGTAGCCGAGGACGTCCGCCTGGGGCCTCGTGATGCGCCGGAGCAGATCCAGGATCGACAGCGCTACGGCGAAGCCGATGCCCCCCAGAACGCCGAAGAAGACGACGGCGGCGGCGGTGGCGGCCGTGATCATGAGCTCGCTGCGACGGAAGCGGCCGATGCGACGGATCTCCCCGACGTCGATCAGGCGGGTCGCGGCGTAGATGACCAGCGCGCCCAGCGCGGCATCCGGGAAGGACTCCAGCACGGGTCCGGCGAAGAGGAGGACCATCACCACCGCGAGGAGCGCAACAAGGGAGTGCACCTGCGTCCTGGCCCCGGCCGCGTCGCCGAGCACGGTCCGGGACCCGCTGGATGAGACGGGGAAGCCCTGGAGGAAGCCGTTGGCCAGGTTGGCGGTGCCCAATGCGAGCAACTCCTGGTTAGAGTCGATGACCTCGTCCCGCCCCGACGCGAACGCCCGGCCGGTGAGGATGTTGTCCGAGAAGCCCACCACAGCGATGCCCAGGGCATAAGGCAGCAGTGACCAGACCTCGAGGTCGCCGAGGTTGGGGAGCCGGGGCTCGGGCAGTCCACGGGGAACCTCCCCGATGACCTCCAGCCCGTAACGCTCCAGCCCGAAGATTGCGACGACCGCGGCCCCGAGCAACAGCACCATCAACGGCCCCGGCAGTGTGGGGGCCAGCCAGTTCACCAGGTAGAGCAGCACCAGAACGGTCAACCCGAGCGCCACCGTCGGCAGGTGCGCCTGGGCCACCTGGCCGAGAAACGAGACCACCTCATCCCCGGTGCTCTCCCCCTCGACTTCCAGCTTGGTGATCTTTCCGAGCTGACTGACGATCATGAGCAGCGCAATGCCGATCAGGTAGCCGATCAGGACGGGACGGGACAGGAGTGAGGTGAGGAAACCCAGCCGGGCGACAAACCCGACCACGCAGACGATTCCGACGGCGATCGCCAAAACGGCGGCGACCTCTGCGTACCGTTCCGGCCCGCCCGCAGCCCCCACCAGTGCGCCGACGCCGGCCGCCGTCATGAGCGCCGTCGTCGACTCCGGGCCGATCGACAGCTTGCGCGAGGTGCCCAGGACGAAATAGATGAGCATCGGCGCGAGGATCGCCCAGAGCCCGACCACGGCGGGCAGGCCTGCGATGACCGCGTAGGCCATCACCTGGGGGACCAGGTAGGCGGCGACGGTCACACCCGCGACGACGTCGCCGCGCAGCCAGGAGCGCTCATAGCGCCGGAGTACGCCGATTCCGGGGAGATAGCGCTCCCACACCGGCCTGTCACTGGTCATAACCATCACGGTACTCGGCCATCGCCCGCACCGGAACCGGTTCAGTGGGTGGCGGTGGTCTGCTGTTAGAGAGCGAGGCGCGGGGTGCCGGCGATCAGCACGTAGGTGCCCGCCATCAGAGTCTCGAAGAGCGGTTCGCCCGCGCGTTCCGCGACGGCCCGGTAGACCGTTCCAGTGCGGTCATGGGCTCAGCCCAGCGAGAACGCCGCCGACGCGATCGCTTATCGACGCCCCACAGACGCCGGCCGTGTCCGGGCCAGGAACCGCCCCAACTAAGCTGCCCTCCATGGACACTTCGCCGGATAGCCCTGTGGATGCCCGGCTTGCCGCTTCCCACGAGACCTTCTTGTCCGAGCGGCCGCCCGGCGCGGAGGAGGACGTCCACATGATCCCCGCGATCGTGGACCACGTCATCGAGTGCTGCACCAACCCCGGTGACCTGGTGTTGGATCCTTTCGCAGGTTTCGGCACCACCCTCGACCGCGCGGTGCGTCTGGGGAGACGGGGTGTCGGTGTGGAACTGCTCCCCGAACGTGTCGAGCACATCCGCCGACACACGCCCGGCGCCGTGGTCATCGAAGGGGACGCCCGTGAACTGCTGCCACGGCTGACGGACCCCGGCAACGGTGTCGACCTGGTGCTCAGTTCGCCGCCCTACATGACAGCCACCCACCACGACGCAGACCCCCTCACCGCCTACGAGGAGGACGGCGGCAACTACCCCCGTTACCTGAGGGAACTCGGCGCAGTGGCAAAGCAGTGCGCGCGGCTTCTCCACCCGGGCGGGTACCTGGTGTGGAACGTGGCGGACATCTTCCACGAGGGCGACCAGACGCATCTCATCGATGACTGCGCCATGGTTCTCGATGCGCATCTCCGCCGCGCCGCCCTCGTGGAGATCGAATGGGACAGACTGCCACAGGACCTGACCCGCGACGCGCTGCTCGTGTTCCGGCGGACACCGTAGAGGGCGAGGGCTACGGGATCATGCGTCCCGTTACTTTCATGGTGTCCCCATCATGGGGATGGTCGCTGGGGGCCGTCCCTTGTTTGGTGGACACCCCCATCCGTCAGGGGGCGGATATGCCGCATCTCATCACCCGGTGCCGTTGTGGACACCCCGCCCACGTACGACAATGGAAGCAGGATCCCCGGTCCGGGGTTCTTCCGCACACGGAGGTGAGGAATGTCGACCACATCCACCCGTCACCCGGGTGACGGTCCGGGCCGGGACGTGCGCTACGCCTGGTTGAGTGTGCTCCTGCTCCCGGTTGCCTTCGGTCTGGCCTTCCTCGTGGGGGAAGGGCTCATCGGGCTCCTGGGGTATCCCGTCGGCGGGGCGGACAGTGACGCCCCGCTGTGGGCGATCCTGGTCGCCACGATCCCGGCGCTGCTGGTGTTCTGTGTCCCGGCCGTGGTGTCTGCGTGGTTCGCACGGCGCGCCGCCTCCCGGGGTGACCGCCGCGGGTGGGTGCCGGCGGTCCTGTTGGGCATCATTGCGCTGGCTTTCATCGCGATGAACGTGCTGGCGGGACTCGGGTTCGAGGCCAACCTTGGCTGAGGACATGGCCGGGGCGGCGCGGCGCCGTGCAGTTGACCACCCGGTTCACACGGCATGCAACGTCCGGCTGGGTGCACTTATGCTGTCCCTGCTGCTCCTCCTACCGGGATGCGGGATCATTTCCGGCGGGCGCAACGAGGCGCTCGACGGGACCTGGCGGTTCCAGGATTTCGGAGCATCCGCCGGCCCCTCTTCAGGCAACCCCGGCCTGATCGTCACCATGACTCTCGACGCCGGCGATGTGTCCGGCAGCACCGGGGTCAACAGCTATCAGGGCACCTACACGTGGAAGGCGAACGGGTTCTTCAAGTTCGATGAGCTCGCAGTGACCGAGAGAGGAGGCGCGCCAGCCGCGATGGTCTTCGAGCGGAGGTTCCTCGACTCGATCGAGGACGTCCGCAGCTACGAGTTGGTGGACACGAAGCTTCGACTGGGTGACGGCGACGGCGGGGAACTGCTCGTCTTCGCCCCGGTCCCCTGAGTGGCCGCGCACGAGGGCAGTGGCCCCGCATTCTCGGAGCGACGCCTCCTCAACGGTGCTGAGGATCTGATTGCTCAGGGCCGACGGCCGGGGCCGCTCTCGACCTTCATGTCTGTCCCCTCAGCGAAGCTCTCCCCGGCGAGGACCGTGAGTTCCCGGGGACCCGGTCGCCAGAGCGCGGCCCGGACAACCTCCACCTCCCTGAGACGGGAAGAAGTCACCTCGTTGAGCGCACGGATGTAGTCGGGCACGACCTCCTGCGGCAGCCGCAGCCCCATCGTCAGATGTGGAGTCCATCGGGGGCCACGCCCACTGGGATTGAGGTCACTGATCTCACGGGCCGCAATCTCCAGTTCGTCGGAGGTTTCGAGCAACCATGCGACGGTCTGTTTGCGTTGCGTGCCGAATACGACGGTGCCCACCCGCTCAAAACGGGCGGGGATCAGGGGCGGGAGAAGATCGGCGGCGCGCCGTACGACGTCGCCCGGCATGGCCGAAGAAAACGTCACGGTGATGTGCGGCGTCTGCTTCTGCGCGGGGAACCCACGCTCCGCCAGATGCGCGAACACCTCACGCACCTGGTGCTCTTCTTCCTCGCGGAGATGCAGCAGAATGTTGTCGGGTGACGTCATCGCCTGTGACTCCTCCTTCTGCGCCGGGCGTGGCGGGCGTCGCGGGCGTGGCAGCAGCAGATGCCCCGTGCCGCGCCCGTGCCGCTACGCGTTGAACTTCACCTCGGCCACCTTGGATGACCGGAATCCGCTTGAGCGCCGTTGACCGTGGCCACTTCGCCCCGGAGAAATCACCCATCCGCGTTGATCTGGTCCGCCAGGCTACGCCTTGAGCACGTACCGCAGGATCTCCACCACCTGGTCGGTGGTGGTGCACCAGGCCTGCGCCTCTGCATCAACCTCCTTGAGCGGATGGACGATGTCCGCCTCATGCAGGGTCACATAGGGCTTGCCCAGCGCGGCGCAGTAACCGGCATCGAAGGCAGCGTTCCACTGCTTGTACTTGTCCCCGAACCGCACCACCACCAGATCACTCTGCTCAATCAGGGTGCGCGTGCGGATGGCATTGACCTTGGCGGACTGGTGATCACGCCAGAACTGGCTCTCAGCCTCGCCCAGATGGTCGCCGGCGGCGTCGCTCGCGGGATGGTCCGTCACCGGCGCGGTGAACACCACGTCGAGCCCGGCGGCCTCGGCACCGCGCTGGATTTCTTCGCGCCAGTCGGTGTGGATTTCGCCGGAAAGATAGACATTGAAACTCATTACTGAAGCTCCTGTTCGGGATCTGGACAGAGCTGCTCTGCTCTCACGTGTGCCCCACCCTAGTGAATCTGCGATTCCGGAGACGGGGGCTTTCCACAATCCTCTGTGGTTCGCCTCGGAAAGAGAAAACCGGCGCGTCACCTTGGAGAGTGACGCGCCGGACTGTCGTGGAGCTAGACGTGGAACTTGAACTCCGCCGGGTTACGTCGACAAGCAACGTCACTGGGAAAGTTGTTCTATGCCGTATGAAAATATTCGGGGTTGATCCACGCACATTTTCCCAGCTCAAACGAACGCAGCTCCTCCATACTCGCCGGGAGAAACTTATCGGGGACCGGACGCTGCCATCGAACCTCTTCCGCTTCTGCACCCTCAATCTTCGGCACGAGGTTCTCACCATAGAACCACAGGTCACTGAGCGCACTCACTTCCTGCATCTCAATATCAGCAACCTGCCACGACCACCGGGAGGGATCGTCTTCGTAGCAATAACCCAAGAATCCTTCTTGGGTTCCGGCGAGAACGTGAATTACGAAGTGGATGAACTCTCCATCATCCCAGGCGGCGACAACGCGCAGCGTCGGAAGCTTTCTGATGCCGTCTTCGATATAACAGCTCTCATCCCGCCGCCAACCAAGTCCTCGATCCAGGGCACGCACAAAATTGCCCATGTCCAGCCGAGGACCATCTGGATCAGCTAAGGCCCGGGCCTTGCGAAGTCTTTTCTCGATCTGGCACGCGGTAATCGCTGCAGCCTGATCAGAAACCACCTTTCGACGATCCAGAACCCGACTAATCTCCTCATCTACTTCTGGCAGGGCCTCAGCAGGAGCGAAACGACGTCGCACCAGAAGTTCATGCAATGAGCGCTCGAGCGCCGTTGCCTGGGACGCGAGTTGCGTGAGACTTTCGGAGTCATCCATCACGCCGTCCTCAGCGGTTCAATTTCATTGAGCTGGTCCGCAACTTTGCCCTCCGCAACCTCAAGGTCGTACTGCGCCTGAAGGTTGAGCCAGAACCTGCTCTCCACACCAAAGTAACGTCCGAGGCGCAACGCCGTATCCGCTGTGATCGCGCGCTTTCCGTGGACGATCTCGTTGATGCGGCGAGGCGGAACTCCGATCGCAACGGCGAGGCGGTTCTGGGTAATACCAAAGCCCTTGATGAAATCCTCCATCAGGATTTCTCCCGGATGGATCGGAGCCCACTTCTCAGTGGTAATCGACGAGTTCAACATCTTCCACGCCTCCGTCTTTCCAGATGAAGCAGAGCCGCCATTGATTATTGATACGGATGCTGAATTGACCTTCGCGATCCCCTTTGGGCGCTTCAAGACGGTTGCCTGGCGGCACCCTGAGTGTGTCGAGCGTCGGCGCTGCATCCAGCATCTTCAGCTTCCGAATTGCAGCCTTCTGCACCTTAGGGTCAATCGATGCGACCCGCTCACGGCGCCAGAGGCGTTCGGTGTCGCGGTTCGAAAACGATCTGATCACCCGTCAATTTTTGCAGGCATAACGCGATGCGTCAATAACGTTAGACGTTAAACTTGAACTCCACCACGTCGCCGTCGGCCATGACGTAGTCCTTGCCCTCCTGGCGGACCTTGCCCTGGGCCTTGGCCTCGGCCATGGACCCGGCGGCGTCGAGATCCGCGAAGGACACGATCTCAGCCTTGATGAAGCCTCGCTCGAAGTCGGTGTGGATGACGCCGGCGGCCTGCGGGGCGGTGTCGCCCTTGTGGATCGTCCAGGCGCGGGACTCCTTCGGACCGGCGGTGAGGTAGGTCTGCAGGCCGAGGGTCTCGAAGCCGGCGCGGGCCAGGGAGTGCAGGCCGGGCTCGGACTGGCCTACGGACTCGAGCAGCTCGGCGGCCTCGTCGTCGTCGAGCTCGAGGAGCTCGGTCTCGGTCTGGGCGTCGAGGAAGACGCAGTCGGCGGGGGCGACCAGAGCGCGGAGCTCCTCCTTCTTCGCCTCGTCGGTGAGCACCTCCTCGTCGGAGTTGAACACGTAGAGGAAGGGCTTGGCCGTCATCAGGTGCAGCTCCCGCAGCAGCGCGAGGTCGATCTCGCCGCTGCGGGCGGCGGAGAACAGCGTGCGGTCGTCCTCGAGGACGGCAAGAGCCTTCTTCACCTCGGCGACGGTGTCGGCGAGCGACTTGTCCTTGCGGGCGTCCTTCTCCAGGCGCGGCAGTGCCTTCTCGATGGTCTGCAGGTCGGCGAGGATCAGCTCGGTGTTGATCACGGAGATGTCCGTCGAGGGGTCGACCTTGCCGTCGACGTGGATGACGTTCTCGTCGGAGAACGCACGCACGACCTGGCAGATGGCGTCTGCCTCCCGGATGTTGGCGAGGAAGGCGTTGCCCATTCCCTCGCCCTCGGAGGCTCCCTTGACGATGCCGGCGATGTCGACGAAGGACACCGTGGCCGGCAGGATCCGCTCGGAGCCGAAGATCTCGGCGAGGCGGGTCAGGCGGGCGTCGGGAAGCTCGACGAGGCCGACATTGGGCTCGATGGTGGCGAACGGGTAGTTCGCGGCGAGCACGTCGTTGCGGGTCAGGGCATTGAACAGGGTGGACTTGCCCACGTTGGGCAGACCGACGATTCCAAGAGTAAGGCTCACGGGCGTTGATCCTAGCAGCCTGCGGATTCGCACTGGCAGCGGCCGGGGCGGCTACCGTTGGTAGTACAAAGGGCCACCGTTATAGAATCAGCCCGTTCCCACGTTATCCGCGTCACACCCTGGACGCCTTCCACGCCTGCACCCGGGCCCATGACCGTGCACCTCAACCACTGACAGGTTCAACTATGTCTGCAACTCCCCAGCAGGGCCAGCGGCGCGAGGTGTTCTCCTCGCGCTGGGTGTTCCTGCTCGCCGCCATCGGCTCGGCCGTCGGCCTGGGCAATATCTGGCGTTTCCCCTACATCGCCTACGACAACGGCGGCGGAGCCTTCCTCATCCCTTATCTCGTGGCGCTGCTGACCGCGGGCATCCCGCTGCTGTTTCTCGACTACACCCTGGGTCACCGCTACCGCGGCTCCGCGCCGCTGGTCTTCCGCCGCATCAAGAGCTGGGCCGAACCCGTCGGGTGGATCCAGGTCGGCATCTCCTTCTTCATCACCTTGTACTACGCCGCGATCATCGGCTGGTCGGGCCTCTACGCGGTGAAGTCGCTCAACAAGGCATGGGGCGCCGACCCGGACACCTACTTCTTCTCCGATTTCCTCCAGTTCGACGACACCGCATCCTTCTCCACGAACTTCGTGCCGCAGATCGCGCTAGCCCTCGCGCTGGTGTGGATCGCCGCGATCGTCGTCCTGGCGATCGGCGTGGACAAGGGCATCGGCCGGGTGGCCAAGGTCTTCATCCCCCTGCTCGCGGTCCTCTTCGTCATCGTCGTCATCCAGGCGCTCCTGCTGCCCGGCGCGGCCACCGGCCTGGACGCCCTGTTCACCCCGGACTGGGGCGCACTGGCGGATGCGGGCGTGTGGGTCGCCGCCTACGGACAGATCTTCTTCTCCCTGTCCGTCAGCTTCGGCATCATGCTCACCTACTCCTCCTACCTGCGCCCGCGCACCAACCTCACCGGTACGGGTCTGACCACCGCCTTCGCCAACTCCTCCTTCGAGGTCCTCGCCGGTATCGGTGTGTTCGCCGCCCTCGGTTTCATGGCGGTCCAGCAGGCGGTCCCCGTCGATGAGGTCGCCACCTCCGGCATCGGCCTGGCGTTCGTCGCCTTCCCCGCGATCATCAACGAGATGGCCTTCGGCCCGATCTTCGGCTTCCTCTTCTTCTCCTCGCTGACCATCGCCGGTTTCACGTCGCTGTTCTCCCTGCTGGAGGTCGTGGTCTCGGCGTTCAAGGACAAACTGAACCTGCCGCGCAAGACCGTCGCCGTCGCCATCGGCACCGTCATGGCGCTGCTCTCGCTGGCGCTGTTTTCCACCACGTCCGGCCTGCTGGCACTGGACATCATGGACAAGTTCACCAACAACGTGGGCATCGTGGCCATCGCGCTGATCTCCGTGATTGTGCTGGACTGGATCCTGCGCCGCATCGATGAGTTCTCCTCCCACATCAACGCCGTCTCATCCTTCAAGGTGGGCACTCTCTGGCGTATCAGCGTGATCAACGTGACCACGCTGGTCCTGGGCTTCACCCTCATCCAGGAGCTGATCACCCTGATCCAGGAACCCTACGGCGGGTACACCGCGGCCCAGGTGGCGCTCTACGGCTGGGGGGTCATCGGCCTCATCGTCGTGGCCGCATTCGCCCTGTCATTGGTCCCCTGGCGCGGCAACCATCCGTTGGACGGCCCACCGGGATCCGACTTCGGCGTCGACCCGGAGATCCGGCGGGTCCTCCACCAACCGCGGAAATACAACGGCTCCGACAAACAGCACAACGAGAAGGGAGCGGCGCTATGAGCGGCATCGCGATCATGATGATGGTCCTGTTCATGGTGGTCATCTGGGGCGGACTCGTCGTCAGCACCATCCACCTGATCAAGAACCCCGACGACACCTCCGGCGAGCTCGGTCGCTCAGAGGATTCCACCAACTCCCGCCTCGCCGGGTTGGAGCACCACTACTGAGACCCGGGGCGCGGATGTCAGGCAAGATGGAGCCTGTGACAGACCAGCCGACCGCCCGACCGGAACCGAACGACCCCTCCCCGACCTCCGCCGGAACTGCGGAGGCGGCCGAAGCCGCTGCCGCCGCGGCGGAGAACCCCGCGGGGTTCGTCGGGTTGGAGCCCACCGGTCCGGACGCGTCCGGCCGCTACGTCGACCAAATCGACCGGTCCGTGGTCATCGGCGAATGGCTGAAGTCCTTCTCCATGCTGGCGCTGCGGATGATCATCATCGTGGCGTTCGCGTACGGCGCCTGGCTCCTGCTCAAGGTGGTCGGGCGCGGGGTGCTGCCGGTGGTCTTCGCGATCATCGTGTGCACCGTTCTCGCCCCGCCCACCACCTGGCTGCGGCGTCGAGGGCTGCCCTCCGCCCTTGCGGCGATGATCTCGATGCTGGGTTTCTTCGGCTTCTTCGGCACTATCGTGTGGTTTATCGCACCCGATATCGGGCGGCAGTCGCAGATCCTCTACCTCCAGTCCCTGGAGGGGGTGCAACGGCTCCAACTGTGGGCGCAGGGCCCGCCGCTCAACGTCGACGGGGAAGATCTCTCCGAGCTGATCAACGACGCCGCCTCCTGGATCCAGGATCAGGCGGGCACCATCGCCGGCGGCATCATGACCGGCGTGGGGACGGCGACGTCGGTGATAGTGACCCTGTTCATCGTCCTGGTGCTCACCTTTTTCTTCCTCAAGGACGGCCCCCGTTTCCTCCCGTGGGCCCGAGCGGTCGCGGGCAGGCGCGCGGGCTGGCATCTCACCGAATCTTTGACCCGCGGCTGGAGCACCCTCGGCGGTTTCATCCGGGCGCAGGCGATAGTCTCCTTCATCGACGCGGTTTTCATCGGCCTCGGGCTCGTCCTCGTCGGGGTGCCCATGGCGCTGGCCCTCGCGGTGATCACCTTCATCGCGGGCTTCATCCCCTTCGTCGGCGCAATCGTCGCCGGCATGTTGTCGGTGCTGGTCGCCCTGGTCTCCCTCGGTTTCACCGAAGCGCTGATCGTGTTGGGCATCGTCCTGGCCGTCCAGCAGCTCGAGGGCAACGTCCTGTCCCCCTGGCTGCAGTCCAAGGCGATGGACCTCCACCCCGTCATCGTGCTCGTCTCCGTCACCGTGGGTGGCGGCCTGTTCGGCCTCATCGGTTCCTTCCTGGCGGTCCCCTTCGTCGCGATGATCGCGGTGGGTTTCCGTTACCTGCAGGACATGACCGCGCTGCGGGCCGGCGAGAAACTCGCCGCCGACATCACCTGGTCCACCCCGGAGGGCGAACTCAACGGCCTGCTCTCCGAGGAGGAGGGCCGCGTGCGGCGCCGCCAGTGGCGCGAGTCGCTCTCCTACGTCGAGGAGCCGCGCCGCTCCGAGGCACCTTCCGCACAGCAGAAGACAAAGCAGCAGGCAGCTCCCGAGACCCCCTCCCCCGCCGCACCCCGCTCCTCCGGCCGGGGAAGGCTTCGCCTGCGGATCCCCGTCGCCGACAAGGTGTTCGAACGCTTCGGCCGCCGCTGAGCTGGTCGTGTCGGGGGCGTGTGACAGGGTGAGCGCATGAGTTCCGCCCTGCCAGTCCTGCTCGTCGGTGTCCTTCTGGGCGCGGCGCTCGGCTGGCTCGCCCATGCGCATCGCCGACCCTGTGAACCTTCCCCGCCGCCGATCCCCACCGTTGATCCCGGCCTCATCCGCCTGGAGTCCGCCGTGAGCACCATCGGCGGGCAGCTCCGTGAACTGGAACAGGACCGCGCTGTCTCCTACGCCTCCCTGGCCAGCCAGGTCCAGGCGATGACGCGCACCTCCACCCGCCTGACCGACCGCACGGACCAGCTCGTCACCGCCCTGCGGGCCCCGCAGGTCCGCGGCCGGTGGGGCGAGATCCAGCTGGAGCGGGTCGTCGAGCTGGCCGGCGGGCGCCGCATCATTGTCGACGCCAAGGTGCCCTTCGTCTCCTACCTCGATGCCCTGGACTCGCAGGATCCCGAGGAACACGGCGCCTACCTGCGTCGGCACGCCCATCTGCTGCGCACCCACGTCACCCAGCTCGCGGCGAAGGACTACATCGACGCCTTCACACCGACCCCGGAATTCGTGGTCCTGTTCGTCCCCGCTGACCCCTTCCTGGACGCCGCGCTCGGGGTGGATCCCGAACTGCTCGAGTACGCCTTTTCCCGCAACATCGTCATCGCCACACCCACCACCCTGTTCGCGCTGCTGCGCACGGTGGCGCTCGGCTGGCGGCAGGAGGACATCTCAGAGAAGGCGCGCGACATCCAGCGCCTCGGCCGCGAGCTCTACAAGCGCCTGAACACCATGGGCGACCACTACAACCGGGTGGGCCGGCAACTGGAGAATACCATCGAGGCCTACAACTCGACCCTGACATCCCTCGATTCCAGGGTGATGGTTACCGCCCGGCATCTGGCCGACCTCGATGTTCCCGCCCGGACGGACCGGCACCCCACCCGGCCGGAACAGATCATCACCCGCCCCCGGGACAGGTCTTCGCCTACGGACGAAGACTCCGGACTAGACTGATCCTCCGTGTCCACCCCCACCCACCGCAGCAGAGCCAGGCCGGATGCCCGGAACGCCGGGTTACCGACCTGGTCCGGTATCGCCATCGTCATCGCGGCCCTGATAACGGGCCTGCTGCTGAGCATCAACGCGCAGTCGATCGGCACGCCGTATCTGATATGTTTCGGCGTCGCCGCCGTCGTGGTGGCCCTGTTCACTGAAGCTCGGGGGCTCTTCCTCGTCGTGGCCTCCCTGCCGCTGGTGTTCGGCATCATGACGGTGATCTCCGCGTGGGCGGTGACCCGCTCGCTGGCGGCCGAGGGGTCGGCAGCCTTCTCCACCACCACGGTGATCACCGCGTTGTTCCCGCTGGCGCAGTTCTTCCCCGTTCTTTTCGGCGCCACCGCGGCCGCGGGCCTCATCGCCGTTCTCCGGCTGTGGCTCCTCCGCCGCTCCGGCCGCGCCCGGGAAAGAGCGGCGATCGAGCACCGCCGCCGCGCCGCCGAAGCCGACCGCGTCAACCGCGACACCGCCTCCCGGGCACGTCAGCGCACCAACCAGGTCACCGTGGACGAGTTGCTGGCCCGCAACCGCGCACGAAACGAGGCGACCGGCGAAACCCGCGGCGGAGCCCGCCGACCCGAGGTACCCCGCAGGGATCCGGCGCCCGGGCAGCCGCCGAAGCAGCCGAAGCCGCCGCGGCGCCGACGACTCGACGACGACCTCTACAGCTGAACAACAGCCGGGAGTGCGCAACGGCGCACTCCCGGCTGTTGTTCCTTCCGCCCACCCGGGGCACCGACGCTTTGAGGGGGCGTCGACAAGCACCGGCGGAGCGGGCCCCGGCGGGGACTACCGGGTGCGGGCGTGGCGGAGCACACGCGGCAGCGAGAATACGATCTTCTCGGAGGCGGTGGTGACCTCCTCGACGTCCCCGAAGCCGCGCTCGGCGAGGAACGCCAGAACGTCCTGCACCAGGATCTCCGGCACGGACGCACCGGAGGACAGACCGATGGTCTCCACGCCCTCGAGCCAGGAGTCCTCGATCTGGTGGGCGTAGTCGACGAGGTGACCGGCCTTCGCCCCGGCGTCGAGGGCGACCTCGACCATGCGCTTGGAGTTCGAGGAGTTCTGCGAGCCCACGATGATCATCAGGTCGGCCCGCGGCGCGATCGCCTTGACGGCCACCTGACGGTTCTGGGTGGCGTAACAGATGTCGTCGCTCGGCGGATCCTGCAGGCCCGGGAAACGCTCCTTCAGCGCCCGGACGATCTCCATGGTCTCATCCACCGAGAGAGTGGTCTGGGACAGCCACACCAGCGGCTGATCGGCGGGGAAATCCGGGAGCTTCCCGACGCCCTCAAGCCCGTCGACCAGGTGGGTGTGGCCGGGGGCCTCACCCATGGTGCCCTCCACCTCCTCGTGGCCCTCGTGGCCGACGAAGAGGATCTGGTAACCGTCGCGCACGAAACGCTTGACCTCGTTGTGGACCTTGGTCACCAGCGGGCAGGTGGCGTCGAGGGTGTTCAGGCTGAGGCGCTCGGCCTCTGCGTGGACGGCCGGGGAGACACCGTGGGCGGAGAACACGAGGTGCGCACCCTCGGGCACCTCGTCGGTCTCCTCGACGAAGACGGCCCCCCGCTCAGCGAGGGTGTCCACCACGTAACGGTTGTGGACGATCTCCTTTCGCACGTACACGGGGGCGCCGTACTTCTCCAGCGACTTCTCCACGGTTTCCACTGCCCGGTCGACGCCGGCACAGTAGCCGCGGGGGGCCGCGAGGAGGACCTTCTTCACTGCTTCACTCATGCCCCCACCCTAACCAACCCGGCCTGCTAAGCCTAGACTTGGGACGCGTCACCGAATCCCCAGCCGATTGTCAGGAGCATCACATGGCCGGTCAGCCATCCTCACCGGAGACCCCGTGGCCGGTGCGGCGCCTCAACGCCGAGGTCAAGGGCTGGATCCAGCGTCTGGGTTCCGCGTGGGTCGAAGGCCAGCTCACCCAGGTCAACGTCAAACCCTCATGGAAGCTGTCCTACCTGACGCTGCGCGACACCGAATCCGAGACGTCGGTCCAGCTGACCGCGCCGACGAACCTCATCCAGTCAATGCCTTCCCCGCTCCGCGACGGCGACCGCGTCGTCGTCCACGGCCGGCCCGCCTTCTATGAAGGCCGCGGCAGCTTCTCCCTGTGGGTGACGGAGATCCGGCCTGTGGGCATCGGCGAGCTGCTGGCCCGGATCGAGCGCCTGCGGGCGCAACTGGCCCAGGAGGGCCTGTTCGACCCGGCACGCAAGAAACCCCTGCCCTACCTGCCGGTCCGCGTGGGCCTGATCACGGGCCGAGGTTCGGCGGCGGAGCGCGACGTCCTCTCGGTCGCCCGCGACCGGTGGCCCGAGGTGGACATCCGGGTGATCAACACTGCCGTGCAGGGCGCGACGGCCGTGCCGGAGATCATCCGGGCACTGGAGGAGCTCGACCGGGATCCCCTGGTCGACGTCATCATCATCGCGCGCGGCGGCGGCAGCGTGGAGGATCTGCTGCCCTTCTCGGAGGAGGCCCTCCAACGTGCGGTGGCCGCGGCGGAGACCCCCGTGGTCTCGGCCATCGGCCACGAACCGGACAACCCGGTCCTGGACAACGTGGCGGATCTGCGCGCGGCCACCCCGACTGACGCCGCGAAGCGTGTCGTCCCGGACGTGGCCGAGGAGCGGGCTTTCCTCGCCGAGGCGCGGTCCCGGATGGCGGCCGCCCTGCGCGGCTGGGTCCAGCGGGAACGGCACGGGCTGGCGGGGATGCGCTCGCGGCCGGTGCTGGCGGATCCGATGACGCCGATCCGGGTGCGGCGGGAAGAGATCGAGCGGGCGGTGGCCCTCATCCGCCGCGACGTGCAGTACCTGCTGCAGACGGAAGTCGCCCAGATCAAGGCGTTGCGGGCGCAGGTCTCGGCGCTCGGTCCGGCGGCCACGTTGTCCCGCGGCTACTCGGTGGTGCAGGTCGTCCCCCGGGACGGCACTCCCCCCGAGGTGGTCATGAGCATCAGGCAGGCGCCCCCGGGCAGCCAGCTGCGCATCCGCGTGGCGGACGGATCCATCACAGCCGCGGGCATGTCCGCGGTCCCGGCAGACTAGAACTTCCAAGGAGACAGAGCATGAACGACAATGTGGTGGGTAGCGGCCAAGCCGGCCAGAACGCCTTCCCCGACGTGGCCGACCTCAGCTACGAGCAGGCGCGCGACGAACTCATCGAAACCGTGAAAATCCTCGAGCTCGGCCAGATGGGGCTCGACGAGTCCTTGAAGTACTGGGAACGCGGAGAATCTCTCGCGCGGCGCTGCGAGGAGCACCTCGACGGCGCCGCCCGCCGCGTGGAGGAGGCGCTGGGCAACGTACGCCCGGCCGAAGACTAGCGGTTTTGTCTACCCGTCGACCGGCGTCCATGCCATTACCCCGGACCGCGTGAGCGGGACAGAGTGGGCGGTCCCGGAACCGCGCCCCTTCTCGCTGGGCCGGTGGACCGGTTTCGTGGTGACGGGAGAGAGTCCCGGATTCCTGGCCCCGACGGCGGACTTCGCGGTAGCCACGACCGCAGATCTGGGGCCGTGGCCACCTACGCGCTCCTCATCGCACTGGGAGCGGCCGAGGGGCTCCTGCTGGCACTCGGGGCGATGTGCCGCCGCTCCAGTGGGTGGCGGCAACGACGGTGGGCGCGGTACTCGCGTGGTCGCTGGGCATGCTCCCCTCGACGTTGACGGAGGCGGGCGTACATGTGGAGATGACACAGGCGGGGACGTGGGCCGTGCTGGTGCCGGGGGCCTTCATTCTGCTCTCAGCCATTCCCGTAGCCCAGTGGACCGTGCTACGTCGGACCGTGCCGCGCGCAGGGCGGTGAATTCCCCTGACCATGGTCGCCTGGCTGGCGGGACTGGTGTGCACCCTCCTGCCGGGCCCCTTCGTGGACGCCACCACCCCGGCCCCCGTGCTGTTGATCTCCTTCGTGGGGACGGGCGTGGCCATGGCCACCACGGTCGCGGTCCTCACCGGGCTCGGGCTCAGGAGGATTCTCGCGACGGGCGCCCGCGTCAGGAGCTCGGCAGCGGCTCAGAGGTGACGGTGGCCTCGATGATGGTGAGGAAATCCTCTTCCCTGCTGGCACCGCCGAACAACAGTCGGGCGTCACCCATGTCCACCGCCCAGAGGTCACGGACGTCCGATTCCTCGGAGTGGTAGACCTCCACCTGGTAACCGGCGACGTCGATGGTGCGGTCCAGGTCGCGGCGGTGGGAGTCGATGCCGCGGACGGCGTCGGCGAGCGGCAGCGAAGTCTGGGTGAGCTGGATGAAACCGCCCTCGGCGGTCACCCAGCCGACGACGGGCGAGGGAGTCTGCTCCACCTGGCTGCGGCGGGCCGAGTTGGTGGTCCACCCCTCGGGGCTCTCCGGCAGGCGCAGCGGGAAGGACGCCGCGCGGGCCTCCATCCCCATGAAGGTGCGGGCGTCGACCTCGCGCACGGGCCCGTTCTCCGGGGTTCCCGGTTCATAGCTGCACAGGCCGGTGGCACCGACGCTGACGACCATGAGAACGACGACGACGAGGAGCGACAGGATCATATCCCGGCCGCTCTGGAAGATCCTGGGCTTTTCCGCTGCAGACACGGCCCCAAGTATGTCAGAACGGCGCCAGTTCAGGAATTCCTCCTCCAGATGTGGCGCACCCCCCTCTTTCGGGTGGAGAAACCCTCACCGGCGGGCCGAAGAGGTGGAACAATAGCCGGGAGGCGGGTGGACAACCTCCACTGAGCCAGTCACACGCACATACCTTGCCCGCAGGAGGCCGTTAAACATGAATGCACCCCACCCCGAAGCACCCGATCGTAACCTCGCGATGGAGTTGGTTCGCGTCACCGAGGCGGCCGCACTGGCATCGGGGCGTTGGGTCGGCCGGGGGATGAAGGAGGAGGGTGACGGCGCGGCAGTGGACGCGATGCGCCAGCTCATCAACTCCGTGAACATGAACGGCGTCGTAGTGATCGGCGAGGGCGAGAAGGACGAGGCCCCGATGCTCTACAACGGCGAGCGCGTGGGCAACGGCCAGGGCGCCGAGGTGGACATCGCCGTCGATCCCGTCGACGGAACCACCCTGATGGCCGAGGGCCGCCCCAACGCCATCTCGATCATCGCGGCCGCCGAGCGCGGCTCCATGTACGATCCCTCCGCCGTGTTCTACATGGACAAGATCGCCGTGGGCCCGGAGGCCGCGGGCACCATCGACATCGAGGCGCCGGTCGCCCACAACATCAACGCCGTCGCCAAGGCCAAGGGCATCAAGCCAGCCGACGTCACCATCGTCGTGCTGGACCGCCCCCGCCACCTCGAGCTGATCACCGACATCCGCCGCGCGGGTGCCAAGGTTCGCCTCATCTCCGACGGCGACGTCGCGGGCGCCATCGCCGCCGCACAGGACTCCAACTCCATCGACATGGCCATGGGCATCGGCGGCACCCCCGAGGGCATCATCACGGCCTGCGCCCTCAAGTGCATGGGCGGCGAGATCCAGGGCAAGCTCTGGCCCACCTCCGACGAGGAGGCCGGCCGCGCACGCGATGCGGGCCTTGATCTCGACTCCGTTCTGGGCATCAACGACCTCGTATCCTCCGACAACTGCTACTTCGCGGCCACCGGCGTGACCAACGGCGACATGCTCCGCGGCGTGTCCTACCGCGCCAACGGCGCCACCACCCGGTCCCTGGTAATGCGCTCGAAGTCCGGCACCGTCCGCTTCGTCGAGTCCCGCCACCAGCTGGCCAAGCTGCAGGAGTACTCCGTGATCGACTACTCCAAGGATCCTTCCGCCTAGACCGGTATCATCCGGCATACTTGTACGGGCCATGTCCCGGCGGCCCGTACGACGTTCCACTCCCCCCTGCCGGGCAGTTTTCACACGTTCGTTCTACAGACAAAAGGTGGTTTATCCATGACCGAGCAGGAATTCCGCATCGAACACGACACCATGGGTGAGGTCAAGGTCCCGGTGAACGCACTGTGGCGTGCCCAGACCCAGCGTGCCGTGGAGAACTTCCCGATCTCCGGCCGCGGCCTCGAGTCCGCTCAGATCCGCGCGATGGGCCTGCTCAAGGCCGCCTGCGCGATCGTCAACGAGGAGCGTGGCCTCCTGCCGACGGAGCAGGCCGACGCCATCGTCGCCGCCGCCCGCGAGATCGCCGACGGGACGCACGACGCCGAGTTCCCCATCGATGTGTTCCAGACCGGTTCCGGCACCTCGTCCAACATGAACACCAACGAGGTCATCGCCTCCATCGCGAAGGCCAAGGGCGTCGAGGTCCACCCGAACGACCACGTCAACATGGGCCAGTCCTCCAACGACACCTTCCCCACCGCCACCCACGTCGCGGCCACCGAGGCAGCGGTCAACGACCTCATCCCGGGCCTGAAGGTCCTGCATGAGTCCCTGGCGAAGAAGGCCGTGGAGTGGAAGGACATCGTCAAGTCCGGCCGCACCCACCTCATGGACGCTGTCCCGGTCACCCTGGGCCAGGAGTTCGGCGGCTACGCCCGCCAGATCGAGCTGGGCATCGAGCGCATCGAGTCCACCGTCGAGCGCCTGGGCGAGCTGCCGATCGGCGGCACCGCCGTGGGCACCGGCCTCAACACCCCGGCCGACTTCGGCGCGAAGGTCACCGAGGAGCTCAAGAAGCTCACCGGCGTGGCGGAGCTCTCCGAGGCGAAGAACCACTTCGAGGCGCAGGCCAACCGCGACGCGCTCGTCGAGTTCTCCGGCGCCATGCGTACCGTGGCCGTCTCCCTGTACAAGATCGCCAACGACATCCGTCTCATGGGCTCCGGCCCGCTGACCGGTTTCGCGGAGATCCACCTGCCGGACCTGCAGCCGGGCTCCTCCATCATGCCGGGCAAGGTCAACCCGGTCCTGTGCGAGACCGCCACCCAGGTCTCCGCCCAGGTCATCGGCAACGACGCCGCCGTCGCGTTCGCCGGCACCCAGGGCCAGTTCGAGCTCAACGTGTTCATCCCCGTCATGGCACGCAACGTCCTCGAGTCCTCCCGTCTGCTGGCCAACACGGCCCGCGTTTTCGCGGAGAACCTGGTCGACGGCATCGAGCCGAACGTGGAGCGCATGCGCACCCTGGCGGAGTCCTCGCCGTCCATCGTGACCCCGCTGAACTCCGCGATCGGCTACGAGAACGCCGCCAAGGTGGCCAAGACCGCTCTGGCAGAGGGCAAGACCATCCGCCAGACCGTCATCGACATGGGCTTCGTCGACGGCGAGACCCTCACCGAGGAGGAGCTGGACAAGCGCCTCGACGTCCTCGCGATGGCCAACACCGACCGCGACTAGTCCTCCCGCTTATTGACGCCCCGCGTCGCCCGCCGCCGTCAGGCCCGGGCGCCGCGGGGCGTCCGTGATTCTCAGCCCCGGGCGATGAGGTCCATGAGGTAGGGCGTGGGGCTGATCTTCAGCTCCCGCGCCTGCGGATCGAAGGAGGACAGGGTGGACACCTCGCCCTCGTGCCACATGTGCAGCAGCGGCGAGACGGTGTGCGGGCCGTCGACCGCGAGCTGCGCGGCGACGGGTGCGAGCCTGCCCAGCCCCTGGAGGAGGTCCTCCCCGGTGCTGATGTCGCGGGCGAGCAGGATGTGCCGGGAGGGGACGGCGAAGAGGACGCCACGGGACTGGTCGAGATCCGGCGCCCAGGCGCGGAGCACCTCTTCCAGGAGAATCGGCGCCGACGCGACGTAATAGCTGCCCGACTCGAAGGAGCGGAAACGCGCCCCGGGGCGCTGCTCGGAACCCGGGTGGTTCTGCGCGTGCACCCTCGCGCCGAGGAGTTCCCCGCGCAGGTTGTTCCGGGCGGCGCGGACGAGGGTGTCCAGGCTGTCGACCTCCCGGAGCCGCGCCAGTGGCATGGTCTGGATGGAGCGTTCCGTGTCCAGGACGAGGGTGACGGCGGTGTCGGCGGTGAACTCGTTGAGCGTGGCGGAAGCGACGATGTCGGCCTCCTCCGGAACGAGGTTCTTCGTGGGTGCGAGGCGCAGGCGCAGGCCCGCGTAGAGGTCGGCGGTGCCGAGGTCCTCCGCGTGCTCGTCCTCGAGGACGGTGGTGACGAACGCCCGGGCCATGGTGCGCGCCGCCCTGGGGTGCTGGGAGGAGGCGACGTCGCCGAGGAGATTCTCCAGATTCACGGTAACGCGGCCGCGCCGGGGGTGCTCGATGATGGCGTGGCGGCCGTCGAAACGCACGGTCGCGCCCTTCTCCGCGAGGGTGCGGCGCAGTGCCGTGCGGAGCTCACCTGCCCTGCCCCGCGTGAGACCGGGGAAGTGGTGGTCGGGGAGGTTCCGCTGACGGAACGCGTGGACACGGCGCAGAATCATCAGGATCGAGACTACCCCCAACCAGACGACACCGCCCCCGAAAATGTGCACTTGAGTGCAAAGGTGCACTGAGTGTAAGGTATGATCTCATGATTGATGAGACCCCACTCCGGGAGAGGAAACGCCAGGCCACACGCCGACGAATTGAGGATGCGGCCACGGATCTCGTCGAAAAGCACGGCTTCGCCGACGTCACCGTCGAGGACATCTGCCGCGCCGCGGATATTTCACGCCGCACCTTCTTCAACTACATGGAGTCCAAGGACGAGGCCGTCCTCGGCATTCCCCCCATGTCGATCGCCGAGGACCGGCGTCAGCTGCTGGTGGAGACCCCCTCCGACAACCTCGTGAAATCCGCGCTGGAACAGGTCGTGGCCACCCTGTCGGACGCCGAGAGCGAGGACATCGAGGCCGGTGCGGACCAGGAGTTCCTGAACATCCTGCGGGAACGGCGCCACCGCATCATCGCCGCCGAACCCTCCGTGGCGATGATGTCGGTCAACCGCTTCCGGGAACAGGCGAAACTGATCCACCAGCTCATCCTCGACCACCTCGAGCGGCACCCCGCCGACCGCAGGCTCGGCGACCAGCCCCCCGAGATCGAGGCCTCCATCATCGCCGCGCTCATCCGCGAGAGCGTGTGGCTCCACATGTCCCGCCTGAGCCGGCAGTCCGCCCCCCACTCCGACCACGCCGCCGGGGCACGCATGCTGCCCGAGACCGGTCAGCTCATCTCCGACTTCGCAAAGGAACTGTCTTGGTAACCACCGCCACCCGCCCCGAGGCGCCGGCCCAGCGCGTCGGCCTCATCTTCGGCGCCCTCCTGACCACGATGCTCATGAGCTCGCTGGGCCAGATGATCTTCTCCACCGCCCTGCCGACCATCGTCGGCGAGCTCGGCGGCGTCAACCACATGAGCTGGGTCATCTCCGGCTTCATGGTCACCATGACCATCGCCATGCCGATCTTCGGAAAACTGGGCGACATGGTGGGGCGCAAGTGGCTCTACCTCTTCGGCATCGGCACTTTTGTCGTCGGCTCCACCATGGGCGGCTTCGCACAGTCGATGGAGTTGCTGGTCGTCGCCCGGGCCATCCAGGGCTTCGGCGCCGGCGGCATGATGGTCACCTCCCAGGCCATCGTCGCCGAGGTGGTCCCGGCCCGCCAGCGCGGCAAGTTCATGGGCATCATGGGCGCGATGTTCGGCGTGAGTTCCGTGCTCGGCCCGGTCCTCGGCGGCTGGTTCACCGACGGCCCCGGCTGGCGCTGGGGACTGTGGATCAACGTCCCCCTCGGTCTCCTCGCCTTCACCGTCTCCCTGCTGGCCCTCCGCCTGCGCACCGGCAGCCGGGACAACCTCCGCTACGACTGGCTGGGCACCGCGCTGATGACCGTCACCACCGCCTCGTTGATCCTGCTGGCCACGTGGGGCGGCACCGAGTACGAGTGGGGCGACCCCGTCATCCTGGGCCTGATCGCCACCACCGTCATCGGCGCGATCCTGTTCATTCTCGTCGAGCTGAAGGCGACGAACCCGCTCATCCCGATGGACCTGTTCCGCAACCGCAACATGACCCTGACCACCGTCTCCGGCACCGTCATGGGCCTGGCCATGATGGGCGCGCTGGGCTACCTGCCGACGTACCTGCAGATGGTCCACTCCCTGACCCCGACCGACGCGGGACTGATGATGATCCCGATGATGGTGGGCATGATCGGCACCTCGACGAGCGTGGGCTTTCTCATCGCCAGGTCCGGGAACTACAAGATCTACCCCGTCGTCGGCTTGGGCGTCATGTCCGGCGCGCTGTGGCTGATGTCCCGGCTGACGGTGGAGACCACGCTGGTCCAGCTGGGCATCATCTTCTTCCTCTTCGGCTTCGGCCTCGGTCTGGTGATGCAGGTGCTGGTGCTCATCGTGCAGAACTCTTTCCCGATCCAGATCGTGGGCACCGCCACCGCCGCAAACAACTTCTTCCGGCAGATCGGCTCCGCCCTCGGCGCCTCCCTGGTCGGCGCGATGTTCATCCACAACCTGCAGGCCAACCTCGCCGACCGCCTGCCCGGCGCCTTCGCACAGATGGGCGAGGAGGGGCAAGCCTACGCGGAACAGTTCTCCGCGGGCGGCGGTGCCGCGAATTCGCTGACCCCGGAGGCCGTGATCCAGCTGCCCGCCCCCATCCGGGAGGTGATCCTGAGCAGCTACAACGACGGTCTCGCGCCGGTCTTCCTGCTCATGGTGCCGCTGACGCTTTTCGCCATGTTCATTCTCCTGCCTGTCAGGCAGGACAAGCTCAAGGAGACGGTGGAGTAGGCGGATTCCCGCCCGCTACTCCCCCGGCTTGGGCAGCAGCTTCTCGTAGACGACGGTGTCGCGCCACTGGCCGGCCATGTCGCCGTAGTTCATCTTCGCCAGGTGCCGGAAGGTGCCCACCTTCTCGAAGCCGCGGGAGACGTGCAGCGCCGCCGAGCCCTCGTTCTCGGGGAAAACCCAGGCGTGGATGCCCCACTTGTGCAGGCCCTGGCACACCTCGATGAGCTTGTCCAGGAGCGCGCCCGCCACCCCCCGGCCGCGTGCGTCAGGGTGGATGTAGATGGAGTTCTCGACGACGCCGTGAAAGACGGAACGGCTGGATATGGGTGCCGCGGCCACCCAGCCCAGCAACTTGTCGGGGTCTTCGACGTCCACCGCGACGAACACGGTTTCCAGGATCTTCGACCGGGAGAACTGCTGCCAGGTCGGCGCCTGCGTCTCATACGTCGCGTGGCCGGATTCCAGGCCAGTCTCGTAGATGGCGCGGACCTGGGGATAGTCCTCGGGACGGATGGGTCGGAGCGTGAAGGTCACATCTGCCATGCCGACATTGTTGCCCACCCGTCGCAGGGCCCGCAAACGCTGGGCGTGCGCGGGCCCTCCCGGCGACCGCCCCTAGGACCCGTCCTCGAGCAGATCGGTGACCAGTTCCGCGATAGCCGAACGCTCGGAACGCTGCAGCGTGATGTGCGCGAACAGCTCGTGGTCCTTCAGCTTCTCGATGACCGCCTGGACGCCGTCGTGGCGGCCCACCCGCAGGTTGTCCCGCTGCGCGACGTCGTGTGTGAGCACGACGCGCGACCCCCGGCCGAGGCGGGAGAGGACGGTCAGCAGCACGTTGCGCTCCAGGGACTGCGCCTCGTCGACGATGACGAAGGAGTCGTGGAGGGAGCGGCCGCGGATGTGGGTCAGCGGGAGGACCTCGATCAGACCGCGCGCCTGGATCTCCTCCATGACGTTGTCCGAGACGAGTCCGTCCAAGGTGTCGAAGACCGCCTGAGCCCAGGGGTTCATCTTCTCGGTCTCGGAACCCGGCAGGTAGCCCAGGTTCTGCCCGCCCACGGCGTAGAGGGGACGGAAGACGACGATGCGGCGGTGCTCGTTGCGTTCGAGCACCGCCTCCAGCCCGGCGCACAGCGCCAGCGCCGACTTCCCGGTGCCGGCCCGCCCACCGATGGAGATGATGCCGACGTGGTTGTCCAGCAGCAGGTCGAGGGCGATGCGCTGCTCCGCCGAACGCCCCTGAAGGCCGAAGGCCTGCTGGTCGCCGCGCACCAGACGCACGCCGCCGTCGCGGGTGATGCGCCCCAGCGCGGACTGGGTGGACGTGGTCAACCGGATACCGCAGTGGACGGGTAGCTCGGCGACGTAGTCGCCTGAGTCGGTCATGGCGGTGTCGGCGAGCTGCGCCTCCCCCTCGCGGTAGAGGGTGTCGATGGTTTCTGCGTCGGTGTGCGCGTCCGCGATACCGGTGTAGCCGGTGAGCACGACATCCTGGGCGTGGTACTCGTCGGCCTGCAGACCGACCGCGCCGGCCTTCACCCGCAGCGGCACGTCCTTGGTGACGAGCGTGGTGTCCCGCCCCTCGCGCTGGAGGTTGAGAGCGCAGGCGAGGATGCGGTGGTCCCCCTCCGTCCCGCGGAAGGCCGCCGGAAGCTGCGACTGGTCCTGGTGGTTGAGCTCGACCCGCAGGGTGCCGCCCTCGGCGTTGACGGGCACGGGTTGATCGAGGCCCTCGTAGGTGGAGCGCAGATCCTCCAGCATCCGCAACGCCTGACGCGCGAACCAGCCGAGTTCCGGGTGATGGCGCTTGCCCTCCAGCTCGGTGATCACCACGACCGGCAGCACCACCTCGTGCTCTGAGAACTTGCGCAGGGCCCACGGGTCGCTGAGCAGGACGGAGGTGTCGATGACGTAGGTTCGTGTGTCGACGGCCGAGTGGCCGTCCAGGTCGCGGGCGGTGAGGTAGTCGGTGGTCGAGTCGAACATGGCGCAGGCTCCCCTGGTGTGGCGGGCCGGGTACCCGTCACCGCCACGGTCCAACATCATCTCGGGGCACGGCCGTCGAGCCGGTACCGGCTCTCGGACGGACGCGGGCCGGACAGTGCATCCGGTTGCCATCAGGCTAACCCTGACGCCCCCGACGCGCGACGTAAATCACATGGTTGTTACATGAATATCAGGTAACCAACGGCCCCTGACCTGCACAACAGAAAGCCGGCGGCTCCCCCCGTGCAGGTGGAGCCGCCGACTGTCCGGGACGTGCGGGTCAGTTCTCCTGAACCTCGGCGGAGAACTCGCCGTCCTCGTCCGCGATCCAGGAGATGGTGCCGTTGGCGAACTCCTGGATCCAGCCGGTCCCGTCGGGAGCCGTCTGCTCGGGCCCCGTCGGGAGGCCGAGGGTGTTCTCCAGCCCGCCGTCCTCGAGCCACTTGTTGGCGATCTCGCCGACGATCGGGATACCGCCGAGGTCCTCGGAGAAGGTCGCCAGGTTGCCGCCCTGGAAGATGGCCAGCGCCTGGCCGATGTTGTTGGTCTCCACCGTCTCCGGCGCGCCCCACTCCGCGGCGAACTCGTCGAAGGCTGCTGCGGCGGCGGCCGGGACCACCACGTTGCCTTCCGCGGTCTCGTATTCGACCTCGTCGCCGGAAGGTTCGACGCCCTCGCCCTCCTCGGCGGCCTCCTCGTCTTCGGCGACGGAGGGAGTGGTCGCCTCGACGTCATCCCGGTCGACCTCGGTCTCCTCGCCGGCGGCGTCCGTGGTGGTGACGGTCTCTTCGCCGGCGGTGTCGCCGTCATCGGCGCAGGCGGTCATGCCGAAAGCGAGGGTGGCTGCGGCGGCGCCTGCCAGGATGCGGCGGGTCAGGATGGTGGATTTCATGGTGATCTTCCTTTCTACGGTGACGTGTGCCATCCAGCCTATATGTGTTCCGCGACACAAAAGTGCCTATTTTTTCGTTTTATTTCCGCCGCGGCCTCTTCGTCTGCTTCTTGACGCCGCCCGCCTCCGCCCGCCGCTTCTGTTTCGCCAGCGACTTCTCCCTGGCGGAACGCTTCGGAACTGCCTGCCGCGAGGAATTCGGGGTGCGGCCCCTGGCGATGCCGACGAAATCCTGGATCGCCTCCGAGTCCCCGGACCGGCCCCACACCAGCGCGATGCGCGTGTCCGGACCGTCCCCCGCAAAATCCCGGTGCTCGACCTGCTTGCGGGACAACACCCTGAGCAGCGGGCGGGGCGCGATGACCACGCCCACGTTCGCCGCCACCACCTGCAGTCCCGCCCGCACCGCAGGAACATCCACGACGCCGTCGGCGGGCGTGCGCCAGTGGACGGCCTCGCCCTCGATGTCCGAGGGTGTCACCCGGTCGAGCAGGGTCAGCTCACTGTCTTTGGGGACCGCGATCCCGGGGGCCTCCCGGTAGAGCTCCACCACGTGGTGATCGGCGGTGACGCGCGGATCCGGCAGACGGGCGAGGGCGAGATCCGCGCGGGCGTCGAGAAGATCGGCAATCGGATCCTCCGAATCCGTCGTGACCATTCGGCCGTGGGCAGTGCGGTCCCGGAAGCGGGTGAACCATTTACCGGGTTCGGTGCCGGTGACGAAACTCAGGCGCAGCATGGGGGTAATGCTACCGTTGGAGGCGTGAATGAAGAGTCCGCACGTCAGCCGTCCGGCACAGCGATGAAGCCGCAGACCGCGGCGAAGAAGCTGGGCATCTACCTGCCTGCCACTCCGGAGGAGTTCCAGAACAACGCCGTCACCCACGCAGAGTTGAAAGCCCTGCTGGAGACCCCGCCGGAGTGGCTCGCAGAGCTGCGCCGCACCGGCCCCCACCCGCGCCCCGTCGTCGCACAGAAGCTGGGCATCACCGTCACGGCGCTCAAGCGCAACGACATGGACAAGCCCTTGACCACCGCCGAGATCAAGGCCCTGCTGGAGGATCAGCCCGACTGGCTGCGCGCCGCACGCACCGCCCTGGCTGAAGGCCGGGAGAACACGGCGGGCGAAGAACCCGACGGGGAAGACACGGAAACCGAGAGCCAGTAACGCACTCACCCACACCAGGGGCGCCGAATGAACCGAAGTGTTCACTCAGCGCCCTTTTGTTCACCCCCGCATTGGGGTGGCGCCCCGCACCCGCCACCGAGGAAGCGGCCCCCCGGCAGGCGCGGACGGGGCCCCGGATAACGCCACCCACCTGCAGCGGCCCAGACCCCGCCCGGACCCCCTCCTGCCGGGGACGCTAAGGGCCGGACAGGATCCCCCGGGCAGTTACTAGGGACGCCCCCGGTGTCATGTGGCCTGTAACACTTCTAGAGTTCGATCATCCTCTCCGTCACAGAGCAACCGCATCGAACCACAGAAGGAACCACAGTGAAATCCACCGAAACCTGGGCATCACCGGCACACCGCCGGACGGTGTACCTCGTCCTCGCCGTCGTCGGCATCTCGATCCTTTTCGACGGCTACGATCTCGTCATCTACGGCGCCGTCCTGTCCACCCTCATGGACGACCCCAGCCACATCGGACAGCTCTCCCCCGCCGTGGCGGGCACCCTCGGCTCCTACGCCATGATCGGCGTCCTCATCGGAGCCCTGACCGCCGGCGCCGTCGGCGACCGCCTCGGCCGCCGCAAGGTCATGCTCACCGCCATTGCCTGGTTCTCAGCCGGCATGGCACTGACCGCGCTGTCCACCTCCATCGTCATGTTCGGCTTCCTGCGCTTCCTCACCGGCCTGGGCGTCGGCATGATTGTCGCCACCGGCGGCGCCATCATCGCCGAGTTCGCACCGAAGAACCGCCGCAACCTCTTCAACGCCATCGTCTACTCCGGTGTCCCCATGGGCGGCGTCATGGCCTCCCTGTTCGCCCTCGTTCTCGAGGACACCCTCAGCTGGCGCGGACTGTTCATGATCGGTGCCACCCCGATCCTCTTCCTCCTGCCGCTGGCCTGGTTCGCCCTCCCCGAGTCGCCCCGCTGGCTGGTCTCCCGCGGCCGCAAGGCCGACGCCCTCGCCATCTGCGCCCGCCACGGCCTGCCCGAGGACAGGTTCATCCTGGACCCCGCACCCCGCCCCGCTGCACCCGGCCACACCATCACCGCCGCTGCTTCCGCCCGCCGGAGCGACATGGAGAAGACCGGCTTCGCGGGGATCTTCTCCCGCTCCTACCTTCCCGGCACCCTGCTGATCGGCCTCATGTCCTTCATCGGCCTGCTCTCCACCTACGGCCTGAACACCTGGCTCCCGAAGATCATGCAGGCCAACGGCGCCTCCTCCCACGACTCGCTGTACTCCCTGCTCGCCCTCAACGGCGGCGCCGTCGTCGGCGGACTGATCGCGGCCTCCTTCGCCGACAGGTTCGGCGCGAAGGCGGTCATCACCTCGACCTTCATCCTGGGCGGCATTTCCCTGGCCATCCTGCCCACGTTCGAGACCGTCGCCCCGATGTACCCCCTCATCGCACTGGCCGGTATCGGCGTCATCGGCACCCAGGTGCTCACCTACGGCCTGGCCTCGAACTACTTCGGCACCGCCTCGCGCGCCGCCGGCGTGTCCTGGGTCGCCGGCTTCGGCCGGCTGGGCGGCATCGTCGGCCCGCTGATCGGCGGCCTGATCATCGGCGCCGGCTTCGGCCCGACCGTCTCCTTCTGGATCTTCGCCGGCGCGGCCATCCTCGGTGGCGTGGCCACCGCCCTCATCCCGCGCTCCCCGGCCGAGGCCGAGATCATCGAGATCTCCGAGCCGGTCACCCGTTCGCCGGAGCTCACCATCAAATAGGCACAGCCCCTCACTGACGGACAGCGCCCCGGCCACCGAAAGGTGACCGGGGTTTTCCGCGCCCCGCTCCCGGCGCCGCGGTGGAGACATGTGCACGTCAGCGGCGGACGGAGAATTCCTCACCGTCATCGAAGATGAGCTCCGCGCCGACATCGGGCGCGAGGGTGAGGTGCACGTCGAGCCGGTGCCCCTCCGCGGTGACCGCGTAACGGATCGACTCGTTCTGTGTATCCACGACCTCGACGTGGCCGCCGCCCAACCAGGAGTGGCGGCGCCGCAGCGAGATGAGGTTCCTGTGAAGCTCGAACATCTCCTGACCGAGGGAAGAAAGCTCCGCCGGGTCATCCGGGAGGGCTGGCCGCACCGCGTCATCGGCGGAAAAACCGGTCCCCTTCACCCCGCGGAAGGCCTGCTCATCGCCGTAGTACACGCTGGGCACACCGGGCACCGTGAAAAGTAGCACCGCGGCGAGCGCTGACCCGGCGTCGCCTACGGTACTGGCGATACGGTCGACGTCATGGTTACCCACGAAGGTCTGCATCGGCCCGGCCGCCATGAACTCCTCGTGCCGCTTGAGGGCGTGGGCCAGCTCCCAGAAATTGACGTCCCTGATGGAGCTCCAGATCGCCTTCCACAGTTCATACTGGGTGACGGTGTCCAGGTGGCCGTCGCGGATCAGCTCCGCGTAGTCGCCGTGGATGATTTCGCCGAGGAAGACGGCGTCCGGATGCTCCTCCCGCACCCGGTCGACCACTTTCGCCCAGAACCAGACCGGGACGGAATAGGCCACGTCCAGGCGCCAGCCGCTGATCCCCCGGTCGAGCCAGTACTTCATCACGTCGACCACCAGGTCCTCGGTACGGGGATCGGAATGGTCCAGCTCCACCAGGTCTCCGTGGCCCTCCCAGCCCACGGGCCGGCCGTCCGGCCCTCGCTTGACGGGACCGCCCTCCTCGACCATCGGGTGATGGGCACCGACGTGGTTGAACACACCGTCGAGAAGCACCTCGATGCCCCGTTCGCGGCAGGCCGCCATGAGGAGGTCGAAATCGGATTCGTCGCCCAGGCGGGGGTCGATGCGGAAGTGGTCGACCGTGTCGTAACCGTGGGTGCTCGACGCGAAGACGGGCGCGAGCAGCAGTCCGTTGCAGCCGAGCTCGATCAGGTAGTCGAGCCAACCGATGAGGCGGGGAAGACGGTGGGCCTCGTCGCTTTCCCCCCAGTCCCGGACGGGTGCGCCGGTCGCACTGAGGGGGTACACGTGCCAGAAGATTGCGTTGTCGAGCACGATCACTCCTATTGAGTCGTAGTCAGTAACTGTTATTGACCTTAACTCAACAACAGGTAGGGTTGTCAACCGTGACCACCCGTAGACGACTGAGCATCAGCGAACGACGCGCCAACATCCTGGAGGCCGCGCGCGACCACTTCGCCACCACCGATTATCCGGATGCCTCCGTCACCGACATCGCGGCCGCTTCCGGGAGCTCGCAATCGCTGGTCTTCCACTACTTCTCCTCCAAGGCGGGCCTCTACGCCTCCGTCGTCGAGGACTCGCTGCGCAGGCTCCTCGAGGCCCACCTCGCGGCCACCTCCTCGCTCGACCCCGGCCACCCGGCCCGCGACCGGATCGCCACTCTGCTGGCGGCCCACCTTGACGCTCTGTCTGCGGACCGCACCCTGATCGCCGGCGCGGGAGAGCCCGAGGCCGCTCTGCAGCACCGCCGGGCCGCCAACGAGGACCTGGTCGAACAGCTGCGCCGGATTATCGGCGTCGAAGATTTCCCCCGCCACGCCTGGGCCCTGCGGGGGTGGGTCGGATTCCTCGACCACGCCGGTCGGCAGTGGGTCGAACTCGGCTGCCCGGAGGATGAGCGGTGGCCGCTCATCGAGTCCGCGCTCGGCGCGCTCGAGGGGGCGCTCGGCGACTGGTCGGTCTGACTTCCCGAGGGGCCGGGAGGGTTCAGGACCAGCGCAGCAGGGTGTTCATCTCCGAGCTGCTCATCGGAGTCTTCCCCGCCACCGCGGCCAGGTGATCTCCGTCGGCCATGACCCACCCGGTCACGACTGTCCAGCCGTGCAGGGCGCTACCCGCCCACACCGGATGGCGCATGAGTTCTTCCACGGTGACCGGCCGTCGGCCGAGCCCACCCAGGATCCCCGCGGTGGCGGCGACCGTGACGGAAGGCAGCTGGTCAGGGTGTTCCGGGACCATCAGACGACCGTCCTCCCACCAGGCCAGCGCACAGTGCGCCCCTTCGGAGACCAGCCCGTCCGCGGAGTACAGCACTGCGTCGTCCGCGCCCAGGGCCTGCGCCTGCGTCCGCAGGTCGGCGAGGAGCGCAAGGTCAGGACCCTTCGTGCGTGGGAAACGACGGGCGTCGGGAAGCGACGGGACGTGCAGTACGGTCGCCGTACGCAGCGGAGGTGACGGACGAATCCGCAGGTAGAGTTCCTTGCCGTGCGCCTCGACGCGGGGAAACCACTGGCCCTGATGCGGGACAGCAGGTCGAACGGCGGCGAGGAAATCCGCGACCTCCAGCCCCGGGAGGCTCGTGGCGAAGCGTTCCTGATGCAGGTGCCAGCCGCCCGCGTATCCGTCGTGCTCCAGCCAGGAATCGACGACGTCGGCGGCGGTGTCCGGTTCCGCCGCCGCGACCAGCGCTGTGCCGTCCCACCGCCAGAGCGTCCCGGTCACTGCGGGAACTCCTGGCCCAGCAGGCGCAGCAGAGGCGCGGATTTGGTGACGGTCTCCTCGTACTCGGCCACGGGATCCGAGAGCGCGATGATCGCCCCACCGACGCCGTACGTGAGTCCGGAGCCGTCTGCGACGATCGTGCGGATCACCATCGACAGGTCCATCGCGCCGTCCAGGGAGAAGTACCCGACCGCGCCCGAATACACCCCGCGCGGCCCCTGTTCCAGCCGGTCGATGATCTCCATCGTGCGGATCTTCGGCGCCCCGGTCATGGAACCGCCGGGGAACGCCGCCCGCACCGCGTCCACGGCCGTCTTGCCAGGTGCGAGCCGGCAGCTGACCGTGCTCACCAGCTGATGGACGGTGGCGTAGGACTCGACCTGGAAGAGCGGCTCGGCACGCACACTGCCCGGCGCGGCGACGCGGGTGAGGTCGTTGCGCACCAGGTCGACGATCATGAGGTTCTCCGCCCGGTCCTTCGGGTTGTCCGCCAGGTCGGCGCGCAGGCGGGCGTCCTCGGCCGGGTCCGCCGAACGGGGGCGCGTGCCTTTGATCGGCCGGGACTCCACCCGTCCGCCGCGGTCGACGGTGAGGAACCGCTCCGGCGTGCTCGAAAGCACAGACAGCTCCCCGAAGCGCAGCCGTGCGCCGAACGGGGTGGGGTTGTCCGCGCGCAACTGCAGGTAGGCGGCCGGATCAAGGGTTCCGTGCGCGCTCAGTTCATTGGTCAGGCAGACCTCGTAGGTCTCCCCGGCGCCGATGTCGGCCAGACAGTCGTCGATACGCCGCAGGTAGGCGGCGCGGTCGTGCCGCGGGGTCAGCGGCCCAACCCCGCCGGCGCTTATCGACGCCTCCCGCGTCCCTGTCGCCCCCATCTCCGTCAGCAGCCGCGCGGTCCGCCCGCACCACTCGCGCTGGGCGTCGTCGTGCTCGGAACCGATGAGGGACACGAGGTGGGTGCGCTTGGTGTGGTGGTCGATGACCACCATCCGGTCGGCGAAGATGAGCGAGAGATCCGGGTGCCGCGACGTGTGTGCCGCGTCCCCGCCGCACTCGGCCTTGAGCTCGTAACCCAGGTAGCCCACCCAGCCGAGGGTGAAGTCGAAGTCCATCCCGCCGGGGTCGATGGTGTGGGTGTCCAGATCCAGGGCGAGCTGGTCGAGGAGGTTCTCCCCCACACGGCCCTGCCACACCCGCGCCAACGGCCCGGAAGAATCCCCGAGGTAGCTGAAGCGGCCGGTGGGGCGTGCGGGGTCGGAGGAATCGAGCCAGAAGGAGTGGTCGGCGGCGTCGAAAAGCAGCTGGTGGACGGCCGCCGCGTCGACCTCCCGGTCCACGGTGACGGTGTGCAGCGACCACCGGCGGTGCCAGGCGCGGGCGAGGGAGAGGAAGTTGCCGATGATCTTGTGGCCGTACTGGCCGCCGATGGACTCGGGGTGGAACTGCACGCCCCACTGAGGCAGCTCGCGGTGGCGCAGCGCCATGACGAGGCCGTCGTCGGTGCGGGCGGTGACCTCGAGGACATCGGGGAGCGCATCGACCATCAGGGAGTGGTAACGGACGACGTCGAAACGCTCGGGCAGCCCGGCGAAGAGTCCGTCCCCGGTGTGCCCGATCTCCCAGACGCGCCCGTGGACCGGCTCCGGCGCCCGGCGCACTTCGCCGCCGTGGACGTGCGCGATCGCCTGGTGCCCCAGGCACACCCCCAGAATCGGGACGGGCGCCCGCCGGATGACATCGAGGCAGATTCCGATGTCCCGGGGGCGCTCCGGCCGGCCGGGTCCCGGCGAGATGATGACCGCGTCGTATTGCGCGACGCGTTCAGCATCCCAGCCGGGCTCGGCGTTGGTGATCACCTCGGGGGTGACCCCCGTGACGTCCTCGACGTAGGCGACGAGATTCCAGGTGAAGGAATCGAGGTTGTCGATGATGAGGACGCGCACGGCGGAGGTGGAAAGATCTAGTTGATCTTCCACTCCTCCAGACCCTCGTACAGCGGGTACTGGTCGGTCAGCTTCTTCACGCGGCCGCGCAGCTTCTCGACGTCGGCGTTCTTGCCGTCCACCAACGCGGTGCCGATGATGTCGGCGACCTCGGTGAAGGCGGCGGCGTCGAGACCGCGGGTGGCCAGGGCCGGGGTGCCGATGCGCAGACCGGAGGTGACCATCGGCGGGCGAGGGTCGTTCGGGACGGCGTTGCGGTTGACGGTGATGCCGACCTCGTGGAGGAGGTCCTCGGCCTGCTGGCCGTCCATCTCCGAGTTGCGCAGGTCAGCCAGAACCAGGTGGACATCGGTGCCGCCGGTGAGCACATCGATGCCCGCGGCCTTGGCGTCGGCGGCGGTGAGACGCTCGGCCAGGATCTTCGCGCCCTCGATGGTGCGGGCCTGGCGGTTGCGGAACTCCTCGGTGCCGGCGACCTTGAGGGCGACGGCCTTCGCGGCGACCGCGTGCATGAGCGGACCGCCCTGCTGGCCCGGGAAGACGGCGGAGTTGAGCTTCTTGGCCCACTCCTGCTTCGCCAGGATGAGGCCGGAGCGCGGGCCGCCCAGGGTCTTGTGGACGGTGGTGGAGACGACGTCGGCGTGCGGCACCGGCGAGGGGTGCAGCCCGGCGGCGACCAGGCCGGCAAAGTGCGCCATGTCGGTCCACAGCAGGGCACCGACCTCATCGGCGATGGAGCGGAACGCCTCGAAGTCGAGGGTGCGCGGGTAGGCGGACCAGCCGGCGATGAGCACCTTCGGACGCTCGGCCAGGGCCTGCTCACGGACGCGGTCCATGTCGATGCGGTGGGTCACCGGGTCGACCTCGTACGCGGCGACCTGGTAGAGCTTGCCCGAGAAGTTGAGCTTCATGCCGTGGGTCAGGTGACCGCCGTGCGCCAGGGAAAGGCCCATGATCTTGTCGCCGGCCTCGGCCAGGGCGTGCAGCACCGCCGCGTTGGCCTGGGCGCCGGAGTGCGGCTGGACGTTGGCGAACTCGGCGTTGAACAGGGCCTTCGCCCGGTCGCGCGCCAGGTCCTCGACGATGTCGGCGTTCTCGCAGCCACCGTAGTAACGGCGGCCCGGGTAGCCCTCTGCGTACTTGTTGGTGAAGACCGACCCCTGCGCCTGCAGGACGGCACGGGGAACGAAGTTCTCGGAGGCGATCATCTCGAGGAAGTCGCGCTGACGGGTGATCTCGCCGCCGATGGCGGCGTGGACCTCGGGGTCAAGAACTGACAGTTCCTGGTTGAAAGAAGACTCAGCGGTCATGGCGTTGCAGCCAGCCTTTCTACGTGTTCACGGCATTCGTTGCAACAGCTTACCGCCCGGCCTGGGCCGCGTACCCCCGAACCCAGGGTAGAGGTGAGGCAGGTGACACAATGGGGTTCATGTCCCGACCCAAGGACCACACCCCGTACGTGGATTTTGACCGCGCCACCTGGCGGGGGCTGCGAAAGTCCATGCCCCAGGTCCTGACCGAGGATGACCTCGCGCAGCTGCGCGGCATCGGAGAATCCGTCGACCTGGCCGAGGTGGCCGAAGTCTACCTGCCGCTCTCCCGACTGATCCACCTGCAGGTTTCCGCGCGCCAGAAGCTCATCGCCGCCACCGAGACCTTCCTGGGCACCGGCTCCGGACACGTCCCCTTCATCATCGGCGTCGCCGGCTCCGTGGCCGTCGGCAAATCGACGACCGCCCGCCTCCTGCAGGTCCTCCTGCAGCGCTGGGATTCGCACCCCCGCGTCGATCTGGTCACCACCGACGGTTTCCTCCTGCCGGCGGCGGAGCTCCACGAACGCCGGCTCATGGCCCGAAAGGGTTTCCCCGAGTCATACGACCAGCGCGCCCTGCTGAGATTTGTCACGGACGTGAAATCGGGCCGGGCCTCGGTCGACGCCCCGGTGTACTCGCACAAGCTCTACGACCGGGTCCCCGGCGAGGTGCAGACCATCACCCAGCCAGACATCCTCATCGTCGAGGGGCTCAACGTCCTGCAGACCGGCCCCACGCTCATGGTCTCCGACCTCTTCGACTTCTCCGTGTACGTGGACGCCCGCACCGAGGACATCGAGAGGTGGTACATCGAGCGATTCCTCCAGCTGCGCTCCACCGCCTTCCGCGAGCCGGGGGCCCACTTCGGGCACTACGCCGAGTACGGCGACGCCAGCGCCCGCGCCGCGGCGAGGGAGATCTGGCAGTCCATCAACCTGCCGAACCTGGTGGAGAACATCCTGCCCACCCGGGTGCGCGCCTCCCTGGTGCTGCGCAAAGGCGCCGACCACCTCGTCGAGCGGGTGCGGATGCGCAAGATCTAGCTGCGGTGCCCCTGCGCCTCCGCCCACTGCACGACCTGGTCCAGCTCCGCCGGGTCGACCCGGTCGGTGTCGCGGTCGTAGGAGTCGATCATCGCCCGGTCGTTGGCGCTGCGGTCGGCCTCCCGCTTCGCCTTCAGCGCCTTGATGATGCCCCACATGATCATCCTGTGCTTGCGCCCCATCGTGGAATAGCTCAGCCGTCCCGGCAGGTAGAAGCGGGCGACCTCCCCCTTCTTCCCCAGCGCGCCGGCCATCTGGTCCTTGGCGCGGGCGTCCTCCAGGAGGGTCATTCCGACGGCGCACACCGCGACGGGCCGGGCTCCCAGGTCGTGGTCGGCGACGAAGCCCGCGGCCGGAATCGACGGGCCGTGGACGTAGGAGAGCACCACCAACGGCTCCGGTGAACTGCGGAGGGCGGCCGGGTCGGCGTCGGAAAGCTGCTGCGCGACGGTCCCCAGCCGGGCGGCCAGCGTCTCTGCGTACTGGCGGGTGGAACCGTAGGCGGACTCGTAGAGAACGTTGGTCATGGGAGGGGGTCACTTTCCGAATCGACGGCTGCGGTGGGAGTAGTCACGGAGTGCGCGGAGGAGATCGATGCGCCGGAACGCCGGCCAGTAGGTGTCGGTGAACCAGATCTCCGAGTAGGCGGCCTGCCACAACAGGAATCCGGAGAGCCGCTGCTCGCCGGAGGTGCGGATGACCAGGTCGGGGTCGGGCTGCCCCGAGGTGTAGAGGTGGTGCGACAGAGAGTCCGCGGTCACTTTCGACGACAGCTCCCCGGCGGTGGTTCCGGCGGCGACCTCCTCGTCGATGAGGTTGCGGACGGCGTCGACGATCTCCTGCCGGCCGCCGTAACCGACGGCGATGTTGACTGTCAGGCCCGTGTTCCCGCAGGTGCTGTCCGCGGCGGCGCTCCAGCGTTCGGCGACGTCCCTGGGCAGGAGGTCGAGGTGCCCGACGAGCCGGACGCAGCAGGTGTGGTCGCCGCTGGAGAGCTCGTCGACCACGTCGCCGATGATGCCGAAGAGCATCTCCAGCTCCTGTGCGTCCCGCCCGAGATTCTCGGTGGACAGCAGGTACACGGTGACGACCTCGACGTCGGTCTCCTCGCACCAGCGCACCACCTCGCCGATCTTCTTCGCCCCGGCGCGGTGGCCGTGGCTGACGTCGGAATGCCCCTCCGCGCGGGCCCACCGACGGTTGCCGTCGGCCATGATCGCGATGTGTTTCGGCTGCCGGGCGCCCTTCAGTTCACGGACGAGGCGGGCTTCATACAGCGGGTAGAGCAGGCGGGACAATTTCACAGGTGCCAGTGTAGTGCGTCCGGCCCGCCGCCCCGGCACCCTACTGCCGCCGGGTCCGGCGCTCGCGGACTGCCGCGGCCAGTTCACCGAGCAGGTCGACGGTGGTGTCGATGTTCATGCACGCGTCGGTGACGGACTGCCCGTAGACGAGTCCTCCTCCGCCGTTGACGCGGAGTTTGGCGGTGTCGAGGGACTGCGCCCCCTCGACGAGGAAGGATTCCATCATGATGCCGGCGATGGCATCGTTGCCCGCGGCAATCTGCTCCGCGACGTCCCCGGCCACCTCCGCCTGCCGGACATGGTCCTTGCCGGAGTTCGCGTGCGAGACGTCGATCATCAGCCGGGGGGTTGCCGTCTGCCCGCGGAGCTTCTCGACGACCCCTTCCACCGAGTCCGCGTCCGCGTTCGGGCCGGCCGTTCCGCCGCGCAGGATGACATGGCAGTTCTCGTTTCCGGCGGTCTCCACGACGGCGGGTCGACCGCCGTCCGAGGTGCCGAAGAAGAAGTGCGGCTTCGAGGCAGCCGCCACCGCGTCCACCGCCACCTGGATGTTGCCGTCGGTGCCGTTCTTGAAGCCGATAGGCATGCTCATGCCCGAGGCGAGCTGGCGGTGCACCTGCGACTCGGTGGTCCGGGCGCCGATCGCGCCCCAGGACACCAGGTCGGCGTAGTACTGCGGGGAGTTCGGTTCGAGGAACTCGCTGGCGGTGGGCAGGTTGAGGTTGACCACCTCGAGCAGGACCCGGCGCGCCAGCTCCAGGCCGTGGTTGACGTCGTAGGAGCCGTCGAGGTGCGGGTCGTTGATCAGGCCCTTCCAGCCGACGGTGGTGCGCGGCTTCTCGAAGTACACCCGCATGACCACCTTCAGGTCCTGCTCCAGCATGGCGGCCAGGGGCGCCAGACGGTTGGCGTAGTCGAGGGCGGCCTCACGGTCGTGGATCGAGCACGGGCCGACGACCACGACCAGGCGGTCGTCCTCGCCGTTGAAGATGCGGGCGATCTGCTGTCTGTCCCTCTCCACCCGCTGTTCCTGCGCGGGCGTCATCGGCAGGCGGGAGCGGACGTCCTCGGGGCTGGGCAGGTCGTGGAAGGCCACGACACGGCGGTTGGAGGTGGAGGCGTAGGTGGCGACGGTCATGGGGGGGAACCTTTCGTTGGGGAGGGTGCCCGGGCAAAACAAAAAGCAGCCCCTCGACCCGATTTATCGGGGAGGTGCTGCTCGGCTCCGGGGTGTTCGTCGGTTCGCGGGCGACTAGCGCGCAGGCGACTCGGCGGGACGGCGGTGGCTGTCATGCAGCCCCGGAGCCTCACCAAAATAAAATCGCTTCACGAACATGCAGGATACTCTAGCACACCCTCCGGGCGCGCACTAGAACCAACTCTTCTTGCGCCGGTCGAGCAGACCGGCCTCCTCCATCGCGCGGTCCACCGCCTCCTGGTCGAACACGTCGAGGCCGTTGGCCTCGGCGAAGGCGCGGCGGCGGTTGTAGCGGCTGAATCGGCGGTGGAAGGCCCAGCCGAGGGAGATCACCGCGACGCCGAGGACGGCGAGGACGAGCAGGCCGATGGGCGAGGCCTTGCCGAACTCCGGCCCGAGCGGTCCGCCCTGCTGCTGCTGGGCGAGGATCAGGAGGTTCGTGGCGCTCAGGGAGAGTGTTCCCATGACTGTGATTCCTACCTACTTCTTGTCCGGGGTGATGCCGGCGAACAGGTCATCCTCCGGCAGTGACGTGGCCACGCGGGTCTTCGCGAGCTCGAACTCCTCGGTCGGCCACAGCTTCTGCTGCACCTCGGCCGGGGTGGCCAGGAACGCCCCGGCCGGGTCGATCTGGGTGGCGTGCGCCCGCAGCGCCGCCTCCCGGTGGGGGAAGAATCCGGCGCACTCGACCTGGGTGGTCACCCGCGCCATGATGTCCGCCGGGTTGCGTTCCCATCTTTCCAGCATCGGGCCGTAGGGGCTGGTGCGCCCCTCCCCGGCGAGCAGGTCGTGGAACATCTTCATGCGCTGATGGACGAAACCGTGGGTGTAGTACAGCTTCAGCGGGGCCCACGGATCGCCGAGTTCCGGGGCGAAGTCCGGGTCGCCGGCCTTCTCCCACGCGATCATCGACGCCTCGTGCACCTTCAAATGGTCCGGGTGCGGGTAGCCGCCGTTCTCGTCGTAGGTGACGATGACGTGCGGCCGGAACTCGCGGATGATCCCCACGAATTCGCGGGCCACACTGTGTCCGGGTTCGAGGGCGAAACAGCCCTCCGGCAGCGGGGGCAACGGATCGCCCTGGGGGAGGCCCGAGTCTTCGTGGCCCAGCCACACGTGTTCGACGCCGAGCGCCTCCGCGGCCGTGGCCATCTCCTGCCGGCGGATGTCGATGATGTTCTCCAGCACGCCGGGCCGGTCCATGGCCGGGTTGAGGATGTCGCCGCGTTCGCCGCCGGTGCAGGTGAGCACCATGACCCGGTTGCCTTCGGCGGCGTAGCGCGCCGTCGTCGCCGCGCCCTTCGATGCCTCATCGTCGGGGTGGGCATGAATAGCCAGGAGCCGGAATCCGCTCACGTGTCGCTTCCTTTTCTTGGTTGCTCGTGGTGGTGTCAACCTGTCCCATCCTAGTGGCCCGCCCCGGACATGGGAAAGCAGGTGCTCCCGGGAGCGTCGATTAGGATGATGCCGATACATTTTCCCTCACACCTCCAGAGGATGATCGATGAGCACTCCCGCCAACCGCTCGGCCACCCGTTACGGGGCGGACCGCACTCCGAAAACGGAGAGGAACCTCGGCGGAAAGATGATCGCCATCGTCGCTGTCGTCCTCATCGTGGGCCTGGCCGTCGCCGTCGCCCGGTATCTGGCCGCCGACAACGAACGCGGCGACGTGACCATCTCCATGGTGTCCCACGAGCGGATCGACGACCAGACCATGCGCCTGTGGGTCGACGTGACCCGGGAGGATCCGGACGTGGAGTCCTACTGCATCGTCACCGCCATCAACTACGAGATGGCCGAGGTGGGGCGCCGTGAGCTGCTCATCGCGCCGGGCGGTGACCCCATCCAGCGCTTCCAGGTGGACATCCCGTCGCGCGATCTGCCGGTCTCCGGCAGCGTGTACGGCTGTTCGACATTGATCCCCGATCACCTGACCACCGGGCCCGGCGCCGCCTCCGAGTGATCGGGCCGCGGCCACCTGTGTTAAAATCCCTGACAATTGTTAACACCGGTGGGTGACGCGCTTGTTGGGGGCATGAGGCTCCCCGTCGGATGTGCCCCACCGGACCCAGGGATAGGGAAGGCAGGGACGTCACGTAGCCATGGCTGAAAACCAGAAGCAGTACATCACCCCGGAAATGAAGGCGAAGCTCGAGCACGAGCTTCAGGCACTGGTTGATCACCGTCCGGCCGTCGCCGCCGAGATCAACGAGCGTCGCGAAGAGGGTGACCTCAAGGAGAACGCCGGTTACGACGCCGCCCGCGAGATGCAGGACCAGGAGGAGGCCCGCATCAAGCAGATCTCCGAGATCCTGGCCAACTCCACCACGGAGCGCGAGGGTGTCGTCGAGGGCGTCGCCCTGGTCGGTTCCGTCGTCCACGTCTACTACAACGGAGACAAGGGCGACAAGGAGACCTTCCTCATCGGAACCCGCGCCGCCGCGACGGACAACGAGGACCTGGAGACCTACTCCGAGCACTCCCCTCTCGGCGCAGCACTGCTGGGCGCCCAGGAGGGCGAGACGCGCGAGTACACAGCCCCGAACGGGGCCACCCTCAGCGTGACTCTCGAGTCCGCGGCACCGTACGATTCCCAACTCGCCGCAACTCCGCGCGCGGGCAAGTAATCTCTTATCCGAATCAGTGACTACAGGGAGGATCCCCACCATGACCCGCACCTTCGCCCGTAAGGCTGCCGCAGCCGCAGGCGCCGCTTCGCTCGCCCTCGCGCTCGCCGCCTGCTCCCCGCCGAACGAGCAGCCCTCCGATCTGAAGGTCGACACCGCCACGGAGTTCAAGGCTCCGCCGGCGGCGGAGGAGAACTCCGAGGAGTCGTCCACGGCCACGACGACCACCACCCCGGTCGACGGCACCTTCGGCAACGATGCAGTCGTGGTCGGGGAAGAACCCCTCCAGAACTAGCACGACGCAGATCTTTCACGTCGCACCCGGGTCACCGGCGCCTCCGTTTTCGGCGCCGCCAGCCCGGGTTCCGTGTTTTTCACCGCCATTTTCCGAGAGAGGTACCCATGAACCTGGTTGATCAGATCCCCCTCGTCGAGCGTCGAGTGGTCCGCGAGGGCGCCGGCGTCGGGGTCGAGCTCTCCCGCAGCTACGCCGCCTCCGCAGCCGACCTGTGGGACGCGCTCACCGACCCTCACCGGCTGGAGCACTGGTTCGAGCCCGTCGGCGGCGAGCTCTCCGAGGGCGGCCGTTTCCAGCTCACGGGCAGCGGCGTCTCCGGCACCATCCTGACGTGCACCCCCGAAGAGTGTCTCCTTCTGAACTGGGACGACACGGGCGACCTCGGCACCGTCGAGATCACCCTCTCCCCCGCCGACCCGGGCACCCTCATCACCGTCACCCACCTCGGTGCCGCGGACGAGCACTGGGACACCTACGGCCCCGCTGCCGGCGGCATCGGCTGGGACAGCTCCCTGGCCGCCCTCGATTTCCATCTGGCGATGGAGACCGATTCGCAGGAGGGCGAGGAGGAGACCTTCATCCGGGAGGTTGCCCAGGCCTGGTCGCAGGCGCTTGCCGACGTCGGCGTCGACCCCACCGAAGCTCAGGCCCGGGCCGACCGCACCATCGCCTTCTACCTCGGATAAAAAAATGGACCCGCCGAGGCGGGTCCATTTTCGCGGGTGGAACTAGTTGCTGCGGAAGTACGACAGCAGACGCAGGATCTCCGTGTAGAGCCAGACCAGGGTCACCGCCAGGCCGAGGGCGACACCCCAGGCCATCTTGGCGGGGGCTCCGGCGCGGATCATCTTGTCGGCAGCGTCGAAGTCGGACAGGAAGCTGAAGGCCGCCAGACCGATGCAGACCAGGGAGAAGACGATGGCGAGCATGCCGCCGTCACGCAGCGGGTTGCTGCCGGTAAACATGGCCAGCAGCAGGTTGCCCAGCGCGAGGACCAGGACGCCGACCAGCGCGCCGGTCATGATGCGGTTGAACTTCGGGGTGACCTTGACCGCGCCCGTCTTGTAGACGAAGAGCATGCCGAGGAACACGCCCACGGTGCCGATGATGGCCTGGCCGATGAGGACGAAACCGTCGGAACCGCCGACCGTCATACCCGTGAACAGCAGCGAGATGCCGCCGACGAACAGGCCCTCGAAAGCGGCGTAGATGAGGGTGACCGCAGCGGAGCCGTACTTCTTGCCGAAGGTGGCCACCAGCACGGTGATGAGGCCGCCGATGGCGCCGACCGCGGTGAGGATGAGCGCGAGGCCCATGCTCACGAACACGGCGATGCCGAAGTTGAGCACGGCGAAGGCGACGATGACGCCCAGGGTCATACCCGTCTTGGCGACGACGTCGTCCACCGTCATCGGACGGTCGCCGCCGGCGGCGGCGGCGGGTGCCTGGCCGTAACCGGCGTAGGGGTCGCCGTAACCCTGCGGTGCACCCGACGGGTACACACCTCGCTGCACACCGCCCTTGGCCGTGGTGAGTGAATTCATGACAGGGTTGCTGCTTCGCAAAATAAAGCCCCGAGCCTTTCTCTTTTCAACAGTGCTTTCTACCCGGTACAACGTAACAAAGGTCCGCTTAGTTCCCGTGATGAGCGATCCTCCCGTAGAATTCGCTCACACCCGTCAAGTCGATCAGCAGAAAGTGAAGGTGGCCTCTCCGAAATGGAGCCCCCTGAATGTTCGTACCGTCCCTCTGACCCCACGGAACCAGGGGGGACGGCATGATCACTGCACTTGTCACCCTCCTGATCGGCGTCCTCGTCATCGGCGTCCTGATCACGTTCAACGGCTATTTCGTCGCCCAGGAATTCGCCTTCATGTCGGTGGACCGCACCGTTCTGCGCCGGCGCGCGGACGAGGGCGACAAGCGGGCACTGGCCGCCCTCGGTGTCACGGACCGGACCTCCTTCATGCTCTCCGGCGCCCAGCTGGGCATCACCGTCACCGGACTCCTCGTCGGCTTCGCCGCTGAACCGCTGGTCGGCCGGCAGCTCGGCGTGCTGCTCGGCGGGGCGGGCGTGCCGGTGGGAGTGTCCGTGGCCGTCGGCACCGTCCTCGCTCTGGCCGTCTCCACCGTCGTCCAGATGATCTTCGGCGAGCTCTTCCCGAAGAATTACACGCTCGCCGCTCCGCTGAAGTCCTCGCTGGCCCTGGCCGGCTCCACCCGGTGGTACATGCGTCTTTTCGGCTGGCTGATCACGCTTTTCGACGCCTCCGCCAACGCCCTGCTGCGTCTGTTCAGGATCGAGCCGCTCGAGGACGTCGATTCGACCGCGACGAGGAGGGACCTCGAGCACATCGTCTCCGCCTCCCGTGAGAGCGGCGACCTGGACACCGGGACGTCGCTGGTGCTCGACCGTCTCCTCGACTTCCACGAATACGACGTCGAGCACGCCATGGTGCCGCGCTCCCGGACGGATGTGGTGGACACCTCCACCACCATCGGCGAGGTCCGCGCCCTCATGGCGAAGGCCCACACCCGGTATCCCGTGATCAGCGACGATCACGACCCGGTCGGCGTCGTCCACCTCGTGGACGTGCTCGGAACCGAGCTGCCCCACGCCACCCCGGTCACCCGCATCATGCGCGAAGCTCTCGTCGTCCCCGAGCTCATGCCGCTGCCTTCCGCAGTGGACTCCCTCGAGGAGGCCCACGAGCAGCTGGCGTGCGTCATCGACGAGTACGGCGGCTTCGTCGGCATCATCACCATCGAGGACCTGGCCGAGGAGATTCTGGGCGATGTCCGCGATGAACACGACGCCGACGAAACCGAGGAGATCACCCCCGCCGGCGAGGGCACGTGGCTGGTCGACGGCGACACCCCCCTGGACGAGATTGAGCGCGTCATCGGCCACGACCTGCCCCGCGGCGACTTCGTGACCATCTCCGGGCTGCTCATCGCCCATACCGGCGGTCTGGTGGAGGAGGGTGAGATCCACCGGATCGAGCTCGCGGCCGAGCCGGAAGACTACGTCGAGCGCGGCGACACCCCCGTGCGCCTGCTGGAAGTGAAGGTGGAGAAGGTGGACCACCACGTCCCCTCCGAAGTACGTATCGACCTGGTCGAGGAGGACCGCTCCTAATGCACTGGTATGTCGCCCTCCCCCTGACCGCCCTCATCATCATTGTTTCCGCGTTCTTCGTGGTCATCGAGTTCTCTCTGCTCGCCGCCCGCCGCAACCGTCTCGAGGAGACGGCGGACAGCTCGGCCTCGGCGCGCGCCGGCCTGCGCAGCCTCAACGAGCTGACCGTCATGCTCGCCGGCGCCCAGCTGGGCATCACCGCGGCGACCTTCGCCCTGGGTTCCATCTCCGAGCCGTGGATCCACCACCTGCTCGTCGACCTCTTCGAGGCGACCCCGCTCCCCTCGGCCGTGTCCTACGCGGTCTCCTTCGCGCTGGCACTGTTCATCGCGACATTCCTGCACCTCGTCGTCGGCGAGATGGCGCCGAAATCCTGGGCCATCGCGCACCCGGAGAAGGCGCTGCGTCTCGTCGCCCGTCCCGCCCGCGGCTTCATCACCGTCTTCCGGCCGCTGCTGCTGTGGATCAACACCATCGCCAACCGGCTGGTCCTCCGGGCCGGCGAGCAACCGGTCGAGCGTGCCGCGGCGAAGGGTTACGACGTCGAGACGCTGCAGAATCTCGTCGAGCATTCCCACGAGCAGGGCGCTCTCGACAGCACCGACGCCACCCAGATCTCCGGCGTCATCAACCTGGACGTGCTCACCCTCGGCGACGCCGTCACCCCGCGGAAAGTTCTGCCCGCGGACTCCACCGTCGCCGACGTCCACCACTGGGCCCACTCCACCGGAACGATGCGCGCCCTCATCGACGCGGAGTCCGACGTCCCGCACCTGGTGCACGTCCGCGACACGCTCCTGGTGGACCCGGCGCAACCCGCCGAGAGTTACTCCCGCCCCACCCTCGTCCTCGCGGAGTCGATGACGCTTTCCGAGGCCCTCGACCGTATGCGCGCCAACAACGAGCAGGTCGCGGTGGTCGTGGACGACAGCGACGGCGTCAGCGTGATCACCTGGGAGGACATCCTCAGCCGGCTGTGGCCGAAGATCGGCGGGGAGCTCGGCCGCACTCAGTGAGGGTGACCATCACCTTGCCCGCGGCCCGGCGCAGACTGCCCGGTTCCGGGCCGCCGTGGGAACGGAATCCGAAAATGCGCATGCGCCCATGTAAGGAACGCCTCCCGCCTAGGCTGACAGCATGACCATCTCTGATCTCGATCAACAGTGGCTCGCCAGGGCCGTTGACCTGGCAGAACAGGCCCTGACAACCGGAAATGACCCCTACGGCTCCGTTCTCGTCGCCGCCGACGGAACAGAACTTTTCGCCGACCACAACCGCACGGCAGGCGGTGACGACACCCGCCACCCGGAATTCGCACTCGCCCGCTGGGCGGCGGGCAACCTCACCCCCGAAGGCCGCTCCCGGGCCGTCGTCTACACCTCCGGCGAACACTGCCCCATGTGCGCGGCCGCCCACGGTTGGGTCGGCCTGGGCCGGATCGTCTACGCGGCATCGGCCGCACAGATCTCCGGCTGGCGCGCCGAGCTGGATCTCCCCGCATCGCCCGTGGCCGGGATCCCGGTCCAGGACATCGTCCCGGGCATCCGGGTGGAGGGGCCGGACCCCGAACTGGCGGAGCGGGTGAAGTCCCTGTTCCGCAACCAAAACAGGGGGCACGCTGTCTGAGACAGGTCCGGTGTGTCGCCTGGCACCAGTCACCCACGCTTCGGGAGCCTGGTCCCGCCGCGGCACTGACAATGAGAAGTCCCGCGGCACCGGAGGAACGATGTCGCGGGACTTCACTTGGTGCCCCCAGTCGGACTCGAACCGACACTCTGCTGATTTTAAGTCAGCTGCCTCTGCCAATTGGGCTATGGGGGCGTCAGCGGAGACAGGACAAGTTTAGGGCATGCCCCCGGAGCGGCGGGCAACCAGTGCCCACATCACGGGTAGTTGTCCGATGCCGAACCCGAGCGGGACGAAGACGAGTTCCAGTCCGGTGGCACCGGGCAGCGTCGTCCGGATAAACACCAGTAGAACGGCGGCGCCGCTGATCGCGTGCCCGACGACCGCGGGCCGGAGACCCTCCGCCTCGATCTTCCCGGGTCTGAGATCCAGGGTGCCGGCGGCGACTACCGCGGCCACGATCCCGAGGTATCCGGCGAGGAAGTAGAACAGGCCGAGATCCGCCACGCTGCGGGGCTGGGTGGCCAGCAGATGCGCCAGGACCAGCACCCCGCAGAGTGCGCTCACCCAGGATGCGCGCACGAACGTTGACGGCGGCACGGCGGTCAGACCCGGATCGTGTCCCCGAGGCTGGCGACGATGCCGTCGAGAATGTCCTTCTCGCTGATCACGAAGCTATCGGCGGTGGTCTCCCGCTCAAGCATGGTCATGATGCCGTCGACGACGATGCTGCCGCCGCCGAGGACATCAGCGCGGCCGGGGTGCACGACGGGGTTGAGCGCGCGGGTCTCGGCGGAGAGGTTCCTCACCTCGCGGGTGAGCACGCGCAGGGCGGAGAAGCGCAGGACGGATCCGTGGATTTCCCGGGGATCGTAGGTTTCCAACCCCTGTGCCAGCGCGGAGAGGGTGGTGAAGGTTCCTGCGACGCCGACGATCGTCTTCGCTTTGGCGACGGGGACGATCTTCACCACGTCCGCGAGCCGCTCGGCGACGTACTCGGCGGCGATCTCGGTCTCGGTGTCGGTGGGCGGGTCGGAACGCATGATGCGCTCGGTGAGGCGGACGCACCCCATCTGCGAGGAGTGGGCGCCGAGAATCTCGCCGTCGGCGGTGCCGACGATGAACTCGGTGGAACCGCCGCCGAGGTCGATGACGCAGAACGGGCCGGATTCGGGGTCAAGGTCGGTGATCGCGCCACGGAAGGAGAGGGCTGCCTCCTCGTCGCCGGAGATGACCTCGGCCTGCGCGCCGGGGGTGATGCGGCCGAGGAGTTCGGCGGTCATCCGGAAGAAGTCGTCGCGGTTGGCGGCGTCCCGGGTCGCGGAGGTGGCCACCATGCGGACGGCCTTGACCTGCTCGAACTCCATGATGCCGACGAAACGCTCCAGCGCCTGCCGGGTCCGTTCGATGGCTTCGGGAGCTAGCTCGCCGGTGGCGTCGACGCCCTGTCCGAGGCGGACGATCTCCATCGTGCGGGTGATCTCGCGGGTTGTGCCCCCGACGACGTCGCAGATGAGCAGGCGGATGGAGTTGGTGCCGCAGTCGACGGCCGCCACACGGGTCATTTGGCAGCCTCCTGGTAGAGCTCGTCGAACTGGTGGGCGTCGAAGCCCAGCGACTCGCAGGTCGGCCAGTCGGCGGGGACAGCCGTGCCGCGCAGTCCTCCCCGGTCGGCGGCCAGGGCCACCGCCTCGGTGCCGAAGCGGACCCGCTCCGGCCCCTCCGCCAGCGCGTAGGCGATGAGGACATGGAGGCACTTCACCCGGTCGGGCATGCCGCCGCCGGAGAAGTCGGTGCCCAGGTCTTCAACGGCGTTGCGCTCCGCGAGGAAGTGCTCGTGGGCGGCGCGGTAGTCGGCCTGGAGGGACTCGTCGGAAGCCAGCCGCTCCTCCATCCACTTCATCACGTGGGCGACCTCCAGCCGTGAGGCCTCGGCGGTCAGGCGCGGGTCGGTGAGGTAGTAGAGGGTGGGGAACGGGGTTCCGTCGGGGAGCCGCGGTGAGGTCTTCACCACGCCGGGAGCGCCGTCGGGGCTGCGGTAGGAAATTTCCAGCACCCCTCGAGGCTCGCGTCCCAGCTGCTTCTCGACGGCCGCCAAGTCTGCATTGTTGACAGTCATGGCGATCATTCTTCCATGAGCACGCCGCCGGGGTCGTCTGCGGGCGGGGTTGCGATGGAATCCCACAGCATCTCGTACCAGCTCAGCTCCGCCGCGAGCTCGTCGGCGGAGGTGGTCACGCTGGAGTCCGCCTCCATGCCCGGGTCGATGACCCGGAAAGGGATCTCACCGGGTTCAATGAGTCCTAATCGACGCCGCGCCTGTTCCCGGATGTAGGCTTCGTCCTCGTATTTCTCGATCTCCCCCAGCAGGCGGTCCTTCTCGATCTGCTTCGCCGCGACGGATTCGTTGAGGCGGGCGATCTCGGAACGGCCCTGGAAGTAGTTGCGCAGCGGCACGGCGATGGTGACCAGGACGAGGATCGTCACCAGGACGAGGACGCCGATCTCGGCGGTGCTCAGCCGGACCTTCGGCCGCTTCGGCCGCCGCGGCTGGTTGTCGGCAGCACGGGAGACGACCGGCACAGTGTGCCTGGAACGGGAGCGGGATTCTGACGCCATAGTTCTTCCGATAATAGGCCATCACCGCCGACGCCCCGGCTGCGCGGGGCAGCCGGGGCGTCGAAAAGCGGGCGGAACTACTTGAAGCGCGGGAAAGCGGAGCGGCCGGCGTAGACCGCGGCCTCGCCGAGCTCCTGCTCGATGCGCAGGAGCTGGTTGTACTTGGCCACGCGCTCGGAACGGGCCGGGGCGCCGGTCTTGATCTGGCCGCAGTTCAGGGCGACGGCCAGGTCGGCGATGGTGGTGTCCTCGGTCTCGCCGGAGCGGTGGGACATCATGGTGCGGTAGCCGTTGCGGTGGGCCAGCTCGACGGCGTCGAAGGTCTCGGTGAGGGTGCCGATCTGGTTGACCTTGACCAGCAGGGCGTTGGCGGCCTTCTTGTCGATGCCCTCCTGCAGGCGGGTCGGGTTGGTGACGAAGAAGTCGTCGCCGACCAACTGGACCTTGTCGCCGATGGCGGCGGTCAGGGCGATGTAGCCCTCCCAGTCGTCCTCATCCAGCGGGTCCTCAATGGAGACGATCGGGTACTCGTTGACCAGGTCCTCGTAGACCTTGGACATCTCCTCGGAGGAGAGCTCGCGGCCCTCGAAGTGGTACTTGCCGTCCTTGAAGAACTCGGAGGAGGCGACGTCCAGCGCCAGGGCGACGTCCTCACCCAGCTTGTAACCGGACTTCTCGACGGCCTCGACGATCAGGTCCAGGGCAGCCTTGGTGGACTCGACGGACGGTGCGAAACCACCCTCGTCGCCCAGGCCGGTGGACAGGCCCTTGTCCTTGATGACGCCCTTGAGGGTGTGGTACACCTCGGCGCCGACGCGCAGCGCCTCGGCGAAGGTCTCCGCACCGATCGGTGCGATCATGAACTCCTGGACGTCCACGCCCGAGTCAGCGTGTGCGCCACCGTTGAGGATGTTCATCATCGGGACCGGCAGGACATGGGCGTTCGGGCCGCCGATGTAGCGGTACAGGGGCAGACCGGCGGACTCGGCGGCGGCGCGGGCCACTGCCATGGAGACACCCAGGATGGCGTTGGCGCCGAGGCGGGACTTGTTCTCCGTGCCGTCCAGCTCCAGCATGACCATGTCGATGAGTCGCTGGTCGTCGGCCTCGAGGCCGGCGAGCTCGTCCGCGATCTCCTCGTTGACGTTGTCGACTGCCTTCAGCACGCCCTTGCCCAGGTAACGGTCGCCGCCGTCACGCAGCTCGTGCGCCTCGTGGACGCCGGTGGAGGCGCCGGAGGGGACTCCTGCGGTGGCGAGGGTGCCGTCGTCGAGCACGACGCCTGCCTCGACAGTCGGGTTACCACGGGAATCCATGATCTCTCGGGCAAAAACGTGAATGATGTCAGCCACTTGGGGCCTCCTATAGCCATCGTGAGGTGTGCAATCGTCAGCGTTGCGCGCGAAACCCACGCGCCCGTACCGATTGTTCCAGAAAACCAACGCCCAGGGGCCACCAACCCCCGCGATTCGGGGCTGACCGGGGCACCCCCTATCGCGCGGGCTGGCCCAGCGCATAGGAAGCGGCGGCGTCGCGCACGTCGATCAGGTACTGCTCGGAGCGGTTGTAGGAGTAGATGGCGGCGCTCCAGCCCTCCGGCGTGGACAGATCCCGCCCGCCGTTGCACAGCAGATTGGCGGCGCCGAGGGCGGCGTCGTCGATCTGGTGGGGATCCGCCACCCCGTCCCCGTTCGCGTCGCGCCCGTAGCGGCCCCACGACTCCGGGATGAACTGCATGGGGCCGACAGCGCGGTCGAACTCGGTGTCCCCGTCGAGCAGGCCGCCGTCGGTGTCGCGGATCTCCGCCACGCCGGGACCGCCGTCCAGGGGGATACCGATGATCTTCGGCTCCGCGAAGCCGAGATCGTTGATGCTGCTGCGGTCGAAATAACTGCCTGAGTAGGTGCCGTGGCGGGACTCCACCCAGCCGATCCCCGCGAGGGTGTTCCACTTCAGGTTGCAGCCCGGCCAGGCGTCCTGCGCGATGAGCTCGGCGTTGCCGTAGGCGCGCAGCGCCGCGCCGGGAACGCCGGTGGACTCCGCCAGCGGCTCCGACCAGAAGGCCAGCTTGTCGCTCGTGCGGCCGGAAGCCTGGATATCGATGCCCGGCACCTCCGCGCCGGCGGCGGGCGGGACGTTGTCCGGGACCGGCTGCAGCTGACGGGCAGGGCCGGAAATGTCCAGGAAGGACAGCAGCCATCCGATCAGCGAAATGACCATGATGATCGCCAGAACCACCCCAAGACCGCAACCGGTCGCCCGTCTGACTCCGCCACTCATGAGGGCCGATCCTACGGCATCGGAAAACTGGCCGCCCTCCCGCCCCGGGCACCCCCGGGACTCACCCCAAGTTGCCACTTCCATCACATCTGCCCCACAGGGAACATAGGGTGTCGGTGACAGTTCCTCCCGTTGAAAGGTGTCCCCCATGCTCCGCCGTACCCTCGCCACCGCCGCCGTCACCGCCATCGCCGTGGCGGGCCTCGCCCCGGCCGCCTCCGCCCAGACCGACCTGGTGGCGAACGCGATCGCCGCCGCCGACTGCAGACTCGTCGGCCCTGCCCTCAAGACGCTCTTCGACATCGACGACAACACCACCCGCTCCGACCTGGCCAAGCAGATCCGCGACGAGGCCAAGCCCTGGACGATCACCGACCCCAGCACCTACCTGGTCAGCGCCCAGTACGCCGGCCAGATCGCCGACATGGCCGTCGAGTGCGGCACCGTCAAGCCGGACCCGGAGCTCTTCCCGGGCAGCTCCATCCCGGGCCTGGAGAACATCCCGAACATCAACGACGTCCAGGACATCCTGGAGAACCTGTCCAGCACCCTCGTGCCCCAGCAGTAGAGGCCACTAACGGCCCGGGGGAATCTGCCTCTCCCGGGCCTTCCCCTTCGCCCACAACCTCTCCTGCTCCTGCGCCGGCACCACTCCCGTGCTCCCGTCGAAGAGGTAGGGCGAGCGCGACCGGAGCTTGTCGACGAAGCTCTCCGCCACCGCCTGGAAATCGAAGGCGCCCCGGCGCGCGGCGATCTCCGCGTGGAACAGCACCTGCAGCAGGACGTCGCCCAACTCCCCGAGCAGGGCGCGTTCATCGCCGTCCTGTTCCCAGGCGACCACCTGGTCCGCGAACTCCTGCGCCTCCTCCGCCAGGTAGGGCAGCAGCGAGCGGTGCGTCTGCGCCGCCTCCCACTCCCCCATCGAGCAGGCCCGCGTCATCGCCCGCACCGCCTGGTGCACCGGTTCGCGGCGGGACTCGGCGACGATGAGGGGCTCCCCGGCACGGACGCGCGAACGGACCCGGGGATCCGCCTCGTTGGTGCTCACCAGCACCCCGGGACCCTGCGCCGCGACCAGATCCTGGAAGTTCCAGCGGACCCGGACGGGCACCTCCTCCGTGAACTCCACCGGCCCGCCGAGCCTTCCGTGCGCCTCGAGGGGGATGAGGGAGGGCCAGCGGTCGTCGAGAAGAAGCACAGTCATGTGCCCATCCTAAATCCCCGGCGGCGCACTACTGTGAACCCGTGACGACCAACCGAACGCACACCGTGACTATGTGGAGCCTGGTGGCCCTGATCATCGGCTCCACCATCGGCTCCGGAATATTCTCCCTCCCCCAGAACGTTGCCTCAGCGGCCGGGCCTGGCGCGATGCTCATCGGCTGGGTGCTCTCCGGCGTGGGCATGCTCGCCATCGCCTTCGTCTTCCAGGTTCTCGCGGTGCGCAGGCCTCACCTCGACGCGGGCGTGTACTCCTATGTCCGTGCCGGCCTGGGCGACTACATCGGCTTCGCCTCCGGCTGGGGCTACTGGCTCGGCTCAGTGATCGCCCAGGTCGGCTACGCCACCCTGTTCTTCAACACGATCGGCCATTATGTCCCGGTCTTCGGACCCGACCACCCCGTCGCGACGGCCGTGGCCGTCTCCGCCCTGACGTGGACCATCTTCGCGGTGCTCTCCCGGGGCGTGAAACAGGCCGCGTTCATGAACGCCGTGACCACCGTGGCCAAGCTGGTGCCCATCGGCGCTTTCATCGTCCTGGTGGCCTTCCTCGGCTTCAGCTGGGAGCGCTTCACCCTGGACCTCTGGTCGACCGGCGGGTCGACCGGCTCCGTCTTCGATCAGGTCCAGGGGATCATGCTCTTCACCGTGTGGGTGTTCATCGGCATCGAGGGCGCCTCCGTGTATTCCAAACAGGCGCGGTCGCGTCGCGACGTCGGCCGGGCCACCATCATCGGCTTCCTCACCGTCCTGGCACTCCTGGTCAGCGTGTCCACCCTCTCCTACGGGGTACTCACCCAGGAGGAGCTGGCCGCGCTCCCCGACAACTCCATGGCCTCCGTCCTCGAGGTAGTCGTCGGCCCCTGGGGCGCGGCGCTGATCTCGCTGGGGCTGTGCCTGTCCGTCCTCGGCGCCTACGTCTCCTGGCAGATGCTCTGCGCGGAACCGGTGGCGATGATGGCGTTCGACGGCCTGCTGCCCCGCCGCCTCGGGGCCGTGAACATCGCCGGTGCACCCTGGGCCGCCCAGCTCGCATCCAGCGTGGTCATCCAGATCACTGTGGTGATCTTCTTCCTCAATGAGACCGCCTACATCTCCATGGTGCAGTTGGCGACGGTCCTCTACCTCGTTCCCTACCTCTTCTCCGCCCTGTATCTGGTGCTCCTCGCGGCACGCGGGCGGGGATTCTCCCACCCCCACGCCGGCGAGCTCTTCGACGACAGCGGCCCCACCGTCTCCCGCGGGGACAACCGGCGGCATCTGGTCGTCGGCGTCGTCGCCCTCCTCTACGCCTGCTGGCTCTTCTATGCCGCCGACCTCACCTACCTGCTCTTCGGGGCCCTGGCCGTCCTCCCCGGACTGGTCCCCTACGTATGGACGAGGCTGCAGGCCAGCGAGCGTCTGTTCAACACCTTCGAATGGGCCGTCGTGGCGCTGCTCCTCGCGGCGGCGGGCGGCGCGGTGTGGGGGCTGTCGCAGGGCACGCTCAGCCTGTAGACACCCCGGCGCGGCCGAAGCTGGAGCGGAGGTATTTCGTCCGCGACGTGTTCGTCTGGGATACTTGTTCCGTCCAACCCGGGCTAGAAGGAGAAATCGTGGCTCAGAAACTGTCCCCGCTCGCATCCCCGCTGCTCGACAGGGTCGTCGACGGCCCTGAAGGCTGGACCGGCCTCGAGGCCGATGAGGAGTGGGCGGCCGAGGTCAGGCGCCTCGCCGCGGAACGCAACGCCGTGATCCTGGCCCACAACTACCAGATCCCCGAAATCCAGGACATCGCCCACCACACCGGTGACTCCCTCGGCCTCTCCCGCATCGCCGCGGAGACCGACGCCGACGTCATCGTCTTCTGCGGCGTCCACTTCATGGCCGAATCCGCCAAGATCCTCTCCCCCGAGAAGACCGTCCTCATCCCGGATGAGCGCGCCGGCTGCTCCCTGGCCGACTCCATCACCGCGGAGCAGCTCGCCGAGTGGAAGGCAGAGCACCCCGACGCCCTGGTGGTCTCCTACGTCAACACCACCGCCGACGTGAAGGCGCTCACCGACGTCTGCTGCACCTCGTCCAACGCGGTCGACGTCGTCGACTCCCTGCCCGCCGACAAGGAGATCCTGTTCAATCCGGACCAGTTCCTCGGCGCCCACGTCAAGCGCGAGACCGGCCGAGAGAACATGCACATCTGGGCCGGCGAATGCCACGTCCACGCGGGCATCAGCGGCCCCGAGCTGGCCCGCCGCGCCGCGGAAAACCCCGAGGCGGACCTTTACATCCACCCGGAGTGCGGCTGCGCGAACTCCGCGATCTACCTCGCCGGCGAGGGCATCGTCGAGCCGGAACGCGTCCACATGCTCTCCACCGGCCAGATGCTCGACGCCGCCGACCGCCAGGGTTCGGGCACCGTCCTCGTCGCCACCGAGATCGGCATGCTCCACCAGCTGCGCAAGACCGCCCCGGACATCGACTTCCGGGCAGTCAACGACCGCGCCTCCTGCTCCTACATGAAGATGATCACCCCCGCCGCGCTCCTGCGCGCCCTCGCCTTAGGCGCAGACGAGGTCGACGTGCCCGCCGACACCGCCGACGCGGCCCGCGCCTCGCTCGAGCGCATGATCGCCGTGGGGCAGCCGGGCCTCGGGGAGTAGGTCAGCAACGGCCGACGGCTACCAGGCCGGCCGCGGAGAGTTCCCGGATGGGGTGCCGGTTGGTTTCGGCCGGTCTCCCGTCTGGCGGGTGGAACACGATCCTGCCGGGGGCGCGGGCCAGTCGCCCGTTGCGGGGCGGGTCGTCCGGATCGTCGTCGTTGCGGGCGTTGTGCACCTTGCACGCCATGGACAGGTTGCCCAGGTTGGTGTCGCCACCGAACTTCCAGGCCGCCAGGTGGTGGACCTGGCATTCGGCGGCTGAGGTCGTGCACCCGGGGTTGGGGCAGAGGATCGTCTCCGCTGAGAGCAGGGTGCGCTGTTTGGTGTTCGCCAGGCGGCTCTCCCGGTAGAGGTTGACGGGGCCTTCGACAGGGTCGTAGACGCCGACGAGGTGGTGCTCCGCCATCCGGCCGCGAACGAGCTCGGCGCCGGTGATGGTGGTCCCGTCGGTGAGCGCGAAGACGGTCTCGTCGCCCTCGTTGTGCTGCAGCTTCGCCCAGTCGGGCAGGCCGATGACCACCAGCGGGGTGAACTTCCCCGGCGCCGCCGGTCCCGCACCGCCCGAGACGTGCGCCACCACGGCATCGGCCATGGCCTGCTCGTAGCTGAGTAGCGGGTTATCGCTACGCAGCCGCCCGGCGGTATCCCGCAGTGGCGCCAGCATATCGGCCATCATGCGCTCGGGCAGGGTCACGGTGACGGTGCGCAGCCCCTGGGCGTCGGAGTTCTTGCCGCCCTTGAGCGAACGCCGGCCGAAGGCCTTCTTCTCGGCGTCGGTGACCCTACGGTTGAGATCACGCACCCGCGCCGCGGCGGCCCGGTCGATCTCGTCGACTGTGCCGGTCAGCGCGCACAGCTCGGCGCGCAGCTCCCATACGTCGACGGGCGCATCCTTGAGTAGTTTCCGCGCATGCTTATCGACGACCACCATCGCGTCAATCGACAGGCGCCCCTCGCGCGCCGCCGCAACGGCCGCCGCCTGGCGGCGGCGGGAACGGGTCGGACCGAAGAAGATGGCAGCCAGGTTGGTCCATTTGGCCGCAGTCGATAAGGGGTGTCCGAGGTCGATGAGGCGGCGGCGGTCGAGCTGCCCGGAGTGGATCGCATCGAGCAGCGCGACTCCCTGGCCCCCGAGGGCTTCCAGTGCGGTCACGACATCCATGCCCCGGAGAGTAGGGGGCGGGGAAGAGGGCGTCGATAAGCTGAGGGCGGTGCCTGTGGACTACCCGGGGTCATCCACAGGCACGGGTGACCCGAATTGCCTAGCGCTTGACTTCCGTGACGCTGAAGACCTGCTTTTTAGCCGGTGCCTCCGGGGCGACGACCCCGCCGGAGACGTCGACCTCGGCGACGTCGAACATGGCGGAGAGGAAGTCCGCCATCCACTGGATGAGCTCGACGTCGCGGAGGTTGGGCTGTCCGGCGCCGCGGCCGGCCTTGGGGAAGGACAGCTGGATCGCCTTCGCGGCGGCCCGGTAGGACGAACCCGGGTAGAGCCGCTTGAGCCGCACCTGCTTCGAGTCCGGCAGCTCGACGGCACCGACCTTGATGCGGGTGCCCTGCACGATGATCTCGGAGACCCCGGCGCGCCGGGCCTGGTGGCGCAGGCGGGCGACGGAGAGCAGCCGGGAGACGACCTCGGGGACGGGACCGAAACGGTCCTCCATCTCCTCGACCGCCAGCTGCAGGTCCGTGTCATTGTGGGAGGCGGCGAGCTTGCGGTAGACCTCGAGGCGCAGCCGCTCGGAGTTGATGTAGGACTCGGGGATGTGCGCGTCGACGGGAAGGTCGATGCGGATCTCCTTCGGACCCTGGTCGGTGGCGTCGAGCGCCTCGCCCCGGGCCAGCGCCTTGTACGCCTCGACGGCTTCGCCGACGAGCCGGACGTAGAGGTCGAAGCCGACGCCTGCGATGTGGCCGGACTGCTGCGCGCCGAGGACGTTGCCCGCCCCGCGCATCTCCAGGTCCTTCATCGCCACGGCCATGCCGGCTCCGAGGTCGTTGTGCTGGGCGATGGTGGCCAGGCGGTCGTAGGAGTTCTCGGTGAGCGTCGCGCCCTTGGGGTAGAGGAAGTAGGCGTAGCCGCGCTCGCGGGATCGGCCGACGCGGCCGCGGAGCTGGTGGAGCTGCGAGAGGCCCATGTGATGGGCGTTCTCCACGATGAGGGTGTTGGCGTTGGCGATGTCCAGGCCGGTCTCCACGATGGTGGTGCACACGAGGACGTCGTATTCGCGGTCCCAGAACCCCTGGACGGTTTTCTCCAGCTGTTCCTCGCTCATCTGGCCGTGGGCGACGACGACGCGCGCCTCGGGCACCAGGTCGCGCAGTTCACGGGCCTTCTTCTCGATGTCGGCGACCTTGTTGTGGATGAAGAAGACCTGGCCGTCGCGGAGCAGCTCGCGGCGGATGGACGCGGCGATCTGCTTGTCCTCCTGCGCGCCGACGTAGGTGAGGACCGGGTGGCGGTCCTCCGGCGGGGTGAGGATGGTGGTCATCTCGCGGATGCCGGCCATCGACATCTCCAGGGTGCGCGGGATGGGGGTGGCGGACATGGTGAGCACGTCGACGTTCGTCCGCAGGGCTTTGATGTGCTCCTTGTGCTCGACGCCGAAGCGTTGCTCCTCGTCGACGATGATGAGGCCGAGGTTCTTCCAGCGGACGCCGGTCTGCAGGATGCGGTGGGTGCCGATGACGATGTCCACCGACCCGTCGGCGAGCCCCGCGAGGACTTCCTTCGACTCCGCGGTGGAGGTGAAACGGGAGAGCCCGCGGATGGTCACGGGGAAACCCGCCATGCGCTCCTCGAAGGTGGACTGGTGCTGCTGGGCGAGCAGCGTCGTGGGGACGAGGACCGCCACCTGCCGGCCGTCCTGGACGGCCTTGAAGGCGGCGCGCACGGCGACCTCCGTCTTGCCGTAGCCGACGTCGCCGACGATGACGCGGTCCATGGGGGCGTGCGCCTCCATGTCCGACTTGACGGCGTCGATGGCGAGCATCTGGTCCTCGGTCTCGACGAAGGGGAAGTTGTCCTCCATCTCCTTCTGCCACGGGGTGTCCGGGGCGAAGGGGTGCCCGGGGGCGGACTGGCGCTTGGCGTAGAGCTCGACGAGTTCGCCGGCGATCTCGCGGACGGCGGCCCGGGCCTTCTTCTTCGTGTTCTTCCAGTCGGAGCCGCCCATCTTCGACAGGGTCGGCGACTCTCCGCCGGAGTACTTGCTCAGCAGCTCCAGCGAATCCATGGGGACCCACAGCTGGTCTGCGGGCTGGCCGCGCTTGGCTGGGGCGTACTCGAGGACGATGTACTCGCGTCTCGACGTCTCGTCGCCCGCGTGGATCGTCCGCTCCGCCATCTTGAGGAACCGGCCGATGCCGTGGGTCTCGTGGACGACGAAGTCGCCGGTCTTCAGTGCCAGGGGATCGACGCGGTTGCGCTTGCGCGCGGGGCGCCGCTTGGCGCCCGCGATGTCGCCGACGCGGTTGCCGGTCAGGTCCGTTTCGGTGATGACCACCAGCGGCAGGGCCTCTGCGTCCCGGTGTTTGCGCACCTTGGGGAACACCACGCCGCCGTGGCTGAGCGCCTGGTAGAGCGTGACCTCGCCGGGGCTGGGCTCCCAGCCCGGGGTGGCCGTCTTCGCCGGGATGCCTGCCTCGGCGAAACGCTCCACCATGCGCTTGATCGCGCCCTGGGCGGGGGCGATGAAGGCGGCACGGCCGCCCGCGGTGGTGTGCGCGAGCAGCAGCGACATCATTTCGGCGATCTGGGCGGCGTCGCCACGCGGGGTCGGGCCGGGTTCGAAGTCCAGCGGCAGGACCTCCGCCTCGTCGGCCTCGAACATGCCGGGTGGGGAGAAGGTCCACCACGGCAGCCCGGATTTCTGCGCGGTGACCTGGAGCGATTCATAGGAGCGGTAGGCGGAGGCCGCCAGGTCGAGGCCCTCCGCGGCGACGGGACCGGACGCACCCATGGCGGCGGCCTCCCAGCCGGCGGCGAGGAACTCCGCGTCGGTGGCCGCCAGGTCCGCGATGCGGGTGCGGATCTTCTCCGGGCCCACCAGCACGAGGTGGGTGTCCGCGGGCATCAGCTCCGGCAACGTGACCATCCGCGTGTCGACGAGCGCAGGGATCAGCGCCTCCATCCCGTCCGCCGGGATGCGGTCGGAGATCTTCGTCAGCAGCTCCACGAGGGTCGCGTTGCCGGGGTGCTTGAGCGCCAGCTCGCCTGCCCGCTGCGCGATGTCCCCCGTGATGGGCAGTTCGCGGGCCGGGTAGATCTCCAGGGACCCGACCTCGATGTCCGGGTCCGTGCGCTGGTCGGCGACGGAGAACTGCCGGATCTCGGTGACCTCGTCGCCCCAGAACTCCACGCGCACCGGATGGTCGGCGGTGGTGGGAAAGACGTCGAGGATGCCGCCGCGGGTGGCGAACTCGCCGCGCCGGGCCACCATGTCCACGTTGTTGTAGGCCCGGAACACCAGCTGCTCGGTCAGCCCGGCGAAGTCGTGCTCCGCCCCCTCCCGTAGACGGATGGGCTCGCGCCCCTCGGCCGTCTCGAGCAGGGGCTGGCAGAAACCGCGGGCGGCGGTGACGACGACCGACACCGAACCCCCGGCAATCAGATCGAGGACGCGGGCCCGCTGACCGATGGTGTCCACGCCGGGGCTCAGGCGCTCGTGCGGGAGCGTCTCCCAGGAGGGGAACCACACGACCTTCTCCCCCAGCATGGCGCGCAGCTCGGCGGTGAGGTCCTCGGCCTCGCGGCCGGTGGCGGTGACCAGCAGCACCGGCGCGTGGTGCGCCAGCACGCCCACCGCCCAGGGGCGCACCTGGTCGATGCCTGTCAGGTGGAGCCTGCCCGCGCCGACGTTGGCGGTCATGCCCTTGAGCTTCGGGTCAGTCGCGGCGACCTTGAGCAGGCCGGCCAGCATCGCCGGATTTTTCACGGGGGTCGTGCCGGCCATCTACTTCTCCCCTGCCAGACGGAGCTGTTCCTGGACCTCGTCCGAGAGCGTCGGCGTGGAGCTCATTCCCGCCAGGCCGTTCCAGCACAGGTTGACGATGTGCGCCGCCACGACCTCTTTCGCCGGCTCCCGCTCATCCAGCCACCACTGGGCGGTCATCGAGACCATGCCCACCAGGGCCTGGCCGTAGAGGATCGCCACGTGCGGATCGAGTCCCTGCCGCTCGAAAGAGTTGCCCAGGATGTGCGACACCTGGCCCACGGCGGTGTTGAGCAGGGTGGCGTAGGACTGGTCCTTGCCCGGCACGAGGTCGCGCACGAGGATGAGAAATCCGTCGGTCTCCTCCTCCACGTACGTCAGCAGCGCGAGGACCGCCTGCTCCACCCGCACCCGGGACCGGCCCTTCGACAGAGCGTCGGTGATGATCTGCTCGAGGCGGATCATCTCCCGGTCGACCACCACGGCGTAGAGGCCTTCCTTCCCGCCGAAGTGTTCGTAGACCACGGGCTTGGACACCGCGGCGCGCGCGGCGATCTCCTCCACGCTCGTGCCCTCGAAGCCGCGCTCGGCGAACACCGTGCGACCGATCGAAATGAGCTGTTCCCGGCGCTCTTTGCCCGTCATCCGCTGTCGAACCATGGTCCCCAGCCTATCCCGTGCCGGGTTTTAGTCCCCAGCCGAGTGTCGGGTACTCTGATCGTGCGTCTCTGGGACGCATTTCCCCGTGGTGTAATTGGCAACACTCTGGTTTTTGGTACCAGCTTTCCAGGTTCGAGTCCTGGCGGGGAAGCCGTTCAGGCCAACGAGGCGGCGAGCTCCGCGTGGTAGCGCGCGGTGGTCTCGGGGTGGGCGCGGAAGCGCGACTTGATGGTGTTGCGGCCGCACAGGTCGAAGATCTCCTGGTCGGACAGGTCGGCGCCGGTGCCGGGGGCGTCGGCGGCGAGTTCCGGGGGCAGGGTGACCCGCGGGAAGCGTGCGTCCAGGCCCGGGGCCAGGAAGTAGGGCACCGAGAAACGCGACGTGCCCGGCGCGGGCGGCAGCACCCGGTGCGGGGTCGCCTTGAGGTAGCCGTTGGTGGCGGCCTCCAGCAGCTCGCCGATGTTGACCACGAAATGGTCCGTGATCGGGTCCGCGTCGATCCAGCCCCCGGCGGTCTGGACCTGCAGCCCGGAGGAGCCGTCCTCGAGCAGCAGCAGGGTAAGTACGCCGGAATCGTGGTGCGCGCCGACGCCCTGGCCGGATTCGGAGCCGTCGTGGCCCGGGTAGTGCGCCAGCTTCATCGTCGGGTAGGAATCTTCGAAGGCGGCGTCGAAGAACGTGCGTTCCTGCCCCAGCGACTCCGCCCAGGCGCGCAGCAGGGTCATGCCCACCTCGCCCAGGTCCTCCTGCCAGCGGGTCACCAGGTCCTTCATGCGCGGGATGGCGCTCGGCCAGGGGTTCGGGCCCTGCAGGAGGCGCCACGGGTGGGTGTCCAGTCCCTCGGTGGCGGCGGGGAGGTCGGCGCCGTAGTCGATCTGCTCGCGCCAGTCCACCAGTCCCTGGGTCCGTTCGTCGCCGAGTTCCGCGTAACCCCGGTAGTGCGGGTTCTCCAGGTTGGAGATCTCGTACTTCTGCTCCTTGGGCAGCGCGAAGAACTCCTTGGCCACGTCGATCATCTCGTGCTGGAAGGACAGCGGGACGCCGTGGTCGGCGAGATAGAAGAAGCCGATCTCGTGGGTCACCTGGCGCAGGCGGGCGATCTCCTCCTCGCGGCCGGGGCCGTGAACGAGCTTGCGCAGGGAGATGATGGGCAGGGACGGGTTCGCGGGGGTCATGGTTCCTCACCTGAAAATTAACAGACAGCTTTGTCTGGGAATGATAGGACATGGAGTGGGGCGCCGCGATTTTTTCATTCATCCTCGGTCGACCGCCGACGCACTACAGTGTTGCGCGTGAGCACACCCCCGAAACCTGACCGCGGGCACGAGGAACACGCGGCGCGCCGCTTCATCTGGGCGAACGGCCTCCAGGGCATGGGCGACCAGATCGTCGCGGCCAAGACCGTCTTGCCGTGGCTGCTGCAGGCCGCGGGCACCCCGGGATTTTTCATCGCCCTGCTCGTGCCCATCCGGGAGTCCGGCTCCATGCTCCCCCAGGCCGCCTTCACGCCGTGGGTGACCACGCAGCGTTCCCGCAAGCGGATCTGGGTCATCGGTTCCCTCGGGCAGGCCCTCGCCGCCGCGCTGATCGGCGTGGCGGCCCTGCTGCTCGACGCCGCCCCCCTCGGAATCGCGGTCACCCTCCTGCTCGCGGTCCTCGCCGTCTTCCGCTCCCTGTGCTCCATCGCGTCGAAGGACGTGCAGGGGCGGACGATCTCCAAGGGGCGCCGCGGCGTGATCACCGGCCGGGCCGCCGCCGTCGGCGGCGCCATCGCGCTGGCCGTGGGCCTGGGCCTCGAAGTTCTCGGCGGCGACGCCCCCACCTGGCTGCTCGCCGCGCTCATCTTCGCCTCCGCCGCCGCGTGGGCCCTGGCCGCGGTGGTGTTCCGGACGATCCGGGAGCCCGAATCCGAGGTCGACCCCCGGGGTATGGGGCGGGGCTGGTGGGCGGACACCTGGGGGTTGTTCACCGGGGACCGGAAGTTCCGGCAATTCGTCGTGGTGCGTTCCCTGCTGCTGGTCACCGCGTTGTCGACGGCGTTCATCGTCACCCTCAGCCAGGAGACCGGTTCGGGCCTGACCGGTCTCGGCGCCTTCCTCATCGCCTCCGGACTGGCCTCCGTTCTCGGCGGGCGGATCTCCGGCATCTGGTCCGACACCTCCTCGCGCAACGTCATGAGCTACGGGGCACTGGCCGGGTCAATCGTCATCGTGGCGCTCGTCGCCTCCGCCCACTGGGCGTCCGCCACGGTCAACGACTGGGTGTTCCCCGCCGGGTTCTTCCTGGTCAACCTGGCGCACACCGCCATCCGGGTCGCCCGCAAGACCTACATCGTCGACATGGCCGAGGGCGACGAGCGCACCCGCTACGTCGGCGCCGCCAACACCCTCATGGGGGTCATTCTCCTGCTAGTGGGAGCGGTCTCGGGCGCCGTCGCCCTGCTGGGACCCTCCGCGGCACTGCTCTTCCTGGCGGCCGTGGGCCTGGTCGGCGTCGCCGCCGCCCGCCGGCTGCCCGACGTCTCCGCCTGAAGCGCGGCATCTACCCGCCGGCACCGTGCCCGGGCTATATGCTGAACCGGTACGCGCACCGCGATTGCCCCGAGGAGACCGAAGATCGTGCACACATTCACCGACTGCGCCGTGGTGGTTCTGGCCGCCGGCGCCGGCACCCGCATGAAGTCCGCCAAGCAGAAGACCCTCCACGAGATCGGCGGCCGCAGCCTGCTCTCCCACGCCCTGCACGCGGCGGCCGGGATCAGCCCGCGGCACATCGTGGCGGTCGTCGGCCATCAGCGCGACCAGGTCTCGCCCGCCGTTGAATCGGTCGCGGCCGAGTTGGACCGCGAGGTGCTGCAGGCCGTCCAGGAGGAGCAGAACGGCACCGGCCACGCTGTGCAGTGCGGGCTCGGGCCGATCCCGGACTTCGAGGGCACGGTGATCGTCACCAACGGCGATGTCCCCCTGCTCACCGCCGGGACGCTGCGCTCGCTTCTCGACGCCCACACGGCCTCCCCCACCGCCGTCACCGTCTTGACCATGCGCATGGAGGACCCGACCGGTTACGGCCGGATCGTCCGCAACGCCGACGGCGAGGTGACCGCCATCGTCGAGCAGAAGGACGCCTCCGACGAGGAGCGCGCCATCGACGAGGTGAACTCGGGCGTCTTCGCCTTCGACGCCGCGATTCTCCGCGACTCGCTGACCCGCCTCGACTCCGACAACGCGCAGGGCGAGCTCTACCTGACCGATGTGCTGGGCATCGCCCGCGCCGCCGGTCACCCGGTCCGTGCGCACGTCGCCGCCGACGCCCGGGAGCTGGCCGGCGTCAACGACCGGGTGCAGCTGGCCGGGGCCGGCCGCGAGCTCAACCGGCGCACCGTCGAGGCGGCCATGCGCGCGGGCGCCACGGTCATCGACCCGGACTCCACCTTCATCGGCGTGAACGTGACCGTCGGGAAGGATGTGACCATCCACCCGGGCACCCAGCTGTGGGGCGCGACCTCGATCGGCGACGACGCGGTCATCGGCCCGGACACGACGCTCACCGACGTGACAGTCGGCCGCGGCGCCTCCGTCGTGCGCACCCACGGCGAGCGTTCCGCCATCGGCGAGAACGCCACCGTCGGCCCCTTCACCTACATCCGCCCGGGCACAGTGCTCGGCGAGGGCGGCAAGCTCGGCGGCTTCGTCGAGGCGAAGAACGCCGTGATCGGACGAGGGTCCAAGGTCCCCCACCTCTCCTACATCGGCGACGCCACCGTGGGCGAGGAATCCAACATCGGAGCCTCCAGCGTCTTCGTCAACTACGACGGCGTCACCAAGCACCACACGACCATCGGTTCCCACGTCCGGACCGGCTCGGACACCATGTTCATCGCTCCGGTGACCGTGGGTGACGGCGCCTATTCCGGGGCAGGTACAGTTATCCGCGAAGACGTTCCCCCGGGGGCCCTCGTCGTGTCCGGCGGCCAGCAGCGCAACATCGAAGGCTGGGTCGAGCGGAAGCGTCCGGACACACCGGCCGCGGAAGCGGCGCGGAAAGCCCGGGAGACCGATAACGCAAACGACCAGGAAGGTTAAGCGGCACATCATGACTGCCCACTGGACTGAAAGCCACAAGAACATGATGCTGTTCTCCGGGCGCGCGCACCCGGAGCTCGGCGAAGCTGTGGCCAACGAGCTCGGTTACGAGCTCACCCCCACCACCGCACAGGACTTCGCCAACGGCGAGATCTTCATCCGTTTCGAGGAGTCCGTGCGTGGTGCAGACTGTTTCGTCATCCAGTCGCACACCCAGCCGCTGAACAAGTGGCTGATGGAGCAGCTGATCATGATCGACGCCCTCAAGCGTGGTTCCGCGAAGCGCATCACCGCCATTCTGCCGTTCTACCCCTACGCCCGCCAGGACAAGAAGCACCGCGGCCGCGAGCCGATCTCCGCCCGCCTGGTCGCTGATCTGCTCGCCGCCGCCGGCGCGGACCGGATCGTGTCGGTGGACCTGCACACCGATCAGATCCAGGGCTTCTTCGACGGCCCGGTCGACCATATGCACGCGATGCCGATCCTCACGGACTACATCAAGAACAAGTATTCCCTGGAGAACCTGGTCGTCGTCTCCCCGGATGCCGGCCGCGTGAAGGTCGCCGAGAAGTGGGCCAACACGCTGGGCGACGCCCCCCTGGCGTTCGTCCACAAGACCCGCTCCACCGAGGTGGCCAACGAGGTCGTCTCCAACCGCGTCGTCGGTGAGGTCGAGGGCAAGAACTGCATCCTGCTCGACGACATGATCGACACCGGCGGCACCATCGCCGGCGCCGTCCGCGTGCTCAAGGAGGCAGGTGCCAAGGACGTCGTCATCGCCTGCACCCACGGCGTGTTCTCCGACCCTGCCCGCGAGCGCCTCAGCGACTGCGGCGCGGAGGAGATCATCACCACCGACACTCTGCCGCAGAGCACCGAGGGCTGGAAGAACCTCACGGTCCTCTCCATCGCCCCGCTGCTGGCCAAGACGATCAGCGAGATCTTCGAGAACGGCTCCGTGACCACCCTCTTCGAGGGCCAGGCCTAGAGTTCCCCGAGCTGCTCCCCGGAGGACGGACCGAGAAATCAGGTTCCGTCTCCCCGGGGAGCTTTTCTCTGCCCGGACCAGCCTTAGTAGACGTGTCACCAAAGATTTCGCGTACACTGGTCGTGGACGCCCGACAGCGTCAACCCGTCCCGCGGACCTTTAGCCGCGGCAGAGAAAGGACATCATGACAGTCAAGAATGATTTCGCAGGAAAAGTAGCCCTGGTGACCGGAGCAGCCTCCGGCCTCGGCGAGGGCATCGCCAAGGATCTCGCCGCACGCGGCGCGAAGGTGGTCGTCACCGACATTAACCTCGAGGGCGCGGAGAAGGTCGTCGCCGCGATCGAGCAGGCCGGGGGTGAGGCCGCCGCACTCAAGATGGATTCCGCTTCCCGCGAGGACAACCAGAAGGCCGTGCAGTTCGCCGTCGAGAAGTTCGGCGCCCTGCACCTGGCCGTCAACAACGCCGGCATCGGCGGCAAGGCCAACAAGGTCGGCGAGATGGATCTCGACGACTGGGACCGCGTCATCGCCATCAACCTCTCCGGCGTCGCGTACGGCAACCGCTACCAGATCGAGCAGTTCCTCAAGCAGGACGACACCGCCAAGTGCGCCGTCGTCAACATGGCGTCCATCCACGGCACCGTAGCCGCCCCGGGCAACTCCGCTTACACCGCCGCCAAGCACGGCGTGGTCGGCCTGACCAAGAACGCCGCCGCCGAGTACGGCGACAAGGGCATCCGCCTCAACGCCGTCGGCCCGGGCTACATCAACACCCCGCTGCTGGAGAACCTGCCCAAGGAGCACTACGACGCGCTGGCCGCCAAGCACTCCCTCGGCCGCCTCGGCGAGACCCCCGAGGTCGTCGCCCTCGTCAACTTCCTCCTCTCCGAGGAAGCCTCCTTCATCACCGGTTCCTACCACCTGGTCGACGGCGGCTACACCGCCGTCTAACCGCGCACCGACCGATGCCCCGGGTCCGCCACACGGCGGGCCCGGGGCATCCGCCGTGAGTCAGCCGTTGGCGACGAACTCCCAGCCGTGCCCGTCGGGGTCCTCGAAAGAACCGTAGTACATTTCCTGTCCCTCCTTCGGCTCGTTGTAGACGTTCGCGCCGGCTTCGCGTCCCCGGCGGATCATCTCGTCGACGTCGGCCCGGGTGTCCACTGCCAGAGCGTTGAGCATCTCCCGGGGAGAGTCGGCGGCGGCGGTCTCCCTCCGGTGGAAGGTGGCGAAGAACTCCCGCTTGAGCAGCATGACCACCACCGCGTCGCTGGCCTGCACCGCGCTGGCATTGTCGTCGGTGTACTCGGGGATGATGTCCCAGCCGAGGGCGGTGTAGAAGGCCTTCGCCGCCGCCAGGTCGGACACGGGCAGGTTGATGTAGATCTGCGGGTGGTTCAGTCGCTGCGTCATGTGGTCAGCGTAGGACCGTTGCGCGGCGCCTGTCCACGGTCCGCGGCAACTGTGCGCCTATCGAGACATTCCTGGTCAGGCGGCACGCCGCAGTTCCGCCCGCCCCAGGCCCCACTGCGCGGCGGCCACCGAGGCAAGCGCCGCCGCGGCGACCCAGAACGCGGCCCCTCCGATGCCGACGTAGACCGGCAGGAAGAGCACGGGCGCCGCCGCCGAACCGAAGAAGCGGAACGCCTGCACGGTGGAGATCAGCGAGGACCCGGCAGGCCCCCGGATCACGGCCAGGTTGATCGTGGCCTGCATTCCCTGCGCCGCCATGACTGCGGCCGCCCACACCAGCGCGACCAGCACCACCCACGGCGCGACGGGCAGGATGAACAGGGCCGACGCCGCCAGCACGCCGCTGAGCACCAGGACGTTGGGGATGCCGTAGCGGTCCGCCATCGCGCCGATGCGCCGCGACGCCAGGAACGCCGCCGTGCCGCCGGCCATGATGACCAGGCCGCGGCCGACCGGTCCGAGGCCGAAGACCTCGCCGACGTGCAGCGACGTCATGAACCCCAGGCCGATGACGCCGCACCCGACGACGAAGCTGGTCGCCATGTGCGTGAGCGTCGGCACGACGCGGACCCGCCCGGCGGCGACGTTGTCGGACTGCGCGGGCGGCGGCACCACCGGCAGGCGGACGATGAGGATGAACGCGGCCGCAGCCGCCGTGACCAGGAACGTCAGCCGCCAGGTGAGCAGGCTCGACACGCCCGACACGAGCGGCGCGGAGAGCATACCCAGGGACTGCATCGCCGCGTAGGTGCCCAGCGCCTGCCCCAGCCTCTCCGGCGGGTAGATCGCGCGGAGCAGATTCTGCAGCACCGGGGTGGTGAAGGCGTTGGCGACGCCGATCGTCGCGTACGCCGCCGCGAACATCCCCCACGAGGGTGTGACCAGGAGCAGCAGCGCCATCGGCAGGGTCACCGCATAGGCCGCGAGAATCACGCGGTGGGGCGGGAATCTGCGCACGAGCCGGCCCGAGATGAGCATCATCGCCGCGAACGGGAAGAGGTAGACGGTCATCGTCGACGCCGCCCGCGCCACGCTCACGTCGAATGTCCCGGCGAACTCCGGGATGACCACAGCCAGCGCCTGCCCCGTGTACGGGCCGATGAATCCTCCCAGGAGAATCGCTCCCAGCTGCAGTTTCCGCTTCATGATGCTGTTACCTTACCTGTGTGTCAGCCGACTTCCCGCTTATCGACGCCGCCCTGCGCCCCCTCGCCGACCCTGCCCGCGCCGCGGGCATGTCCGCCTACCAGCGGGGCCGGTTCCCCTTCCTGGGCGTGCCGGCGCCCGCCCGGCGGGCGGCCGTGAAGGAGGTGCTGCGGGGGCGCCGCAAAGCGGTGGACCGCGAACTCGTCGAGGCGTGCTGGGCCGCCGCGGAACGCGAGTTCCAGTACGTGGCCTGCGACCATCTCCGCGACGCGCCGCTGCGCGAGGGCGATGTCCCGTGGCTGCGTTCGCTCGTCGTGCGCAAATCCTGGTGGGACACCGTCGATGCGCTGGCCAAACCCGTCGGCCGTGCCGCGACCGCCGCGCAGATGCGGGCATGGGCGGACGACGGGGATATGTGGGTGCGCCGGGCGGCGATCCTGCACCAGCTGGGGCGTCGAGAAGCAACGGACACGGGGCTGCTGGCCGGGATCATCCTGGTGAACCTCGGGTCGGGCGATTTCTTCATCGACAAGGCCATCGGCTGGGCCCTGCGCGAGTACTCGAAGACGGACCCGGGGTGGGTGCGCGGATTCCTGACGGAGCACGAGGTGTCGGCGCTGACGCGGCGGGAGGGTTCGAAATACCTCTGACGCCCGCGGCGTTGAACCGGTCATGCCCCGCATCTACTCGCCGTTGGACATTTACCTGGACAACGAAACCGGTCGACCGGACGTTTTCACCATGGTGTTCACCTTCAGTTTCTCGGGGAACACCCCGCCGCGTTCGCTGCTGCTCTCGCGCGGACCGGAGGATCCGCCGGGCACGGTGTGGATCCAGCCCGACGACCCCGGGCACGGCTTCCACGCGGAAGACGTCCGGTGGGAGTCGGACGGTCTACTGCTGACGATCACGCTCGCGGGGGAAGACCGCTTCTACTGGGACCGGTCTCGGTCGATGACGATCGAGCTCTTCGAAACCAGGCTCGACGGGGTGACCTCGTGCCTGGGCTCGATCTTTCCCGCACCGGTTTTGGGGCCCTCGGAAAACGCGTGATAAGGTTGCCTCCGTCTCGGCGAGGGCCCGCACCAGGGCCGTTATCGACGCGATCATAAGGTTTATTTAGCCTGCGATGACTCGACGAGGACGTTTTCCCTCACTTTTCAGAGTCGGTCGCAGGCCATTTTTTTCAGGTAGCGGCCGGAAACACAACAGGAGATCCGCCACATGGCTCAGTACCTCACCCTCACCGCCACCCCCCGCGACGAATTCGGCAAGGGCTTCGCCCGCCGTCTGCGCACCGCGGGCCGCATCCCGGGCGTCGTCTACTCCGGCACCACCGAGAACGTCCACTTCTCCGTGGACCGCATCCAGTTCACCGCCGTCATCCGTAACCAGGGCGTCAACGCCATCGTCGAGCTCGACATCGACGGCGAGAAGCACCTCACCATGGTCAAGCACATCGACCAGAACGTCCTGACCCTGAACATCGACCACGTCGACCTGCTGGCCATCACCCGCGGTGAGCGCGTCGAGGTCGACGTCCCCGTCATCCACGAGGGCGACGTCTTCCCGGGCGCCATGCTCGTCCAGGAGCTCGACGCCCTGCGCGTCGAGGCGGATGTCCTTGAGATTCCGGAAGAGATCACCGTGTCCGTCGAGGGCCTCGAGGCCGGCACCGCCATCCACGCCGGCGACATCACCCTGCCGGAGGGTCTCACCCTGGTCGACGACGCCGAGCTGCTCGTCTTCAACGTCAGCTTCGAAGAGGACTCCGACGTCCCGGAGGAGACCGAGGACGAGGAAGCTTCGGCCGAGAACCAGGAGTAGACCTCTCCCCCTCCCCGCCCGAGACGCCCCCGACCTGCTGGTCGGGGGCTTCTCCCGTTTTCTGTGGGAGACTGGGAGCCGTGACCGATTCCCCTCTCCTCATCGTCGGGTTAGGCAACCCGGGCGCGCAGTACGAAGACACCCGCCACAACATCGGCCGGATGCTTGTCGACGAGCTCGCCTCCCGCATCACCCCCGTCCCCGCAACCTTCGCCGTGCACAAACGCACCAACACCGAGATCGCGGAGGTCCGCCACCGCGGGCGCCGCCTCATCCTGGCGAAGCCCCGCAGCTACATGAACGTCTCCGGCGGCCCGGTCAAGGCGCTGGCCACCTTCTTCAAGGTGGGCCCGGAGGACATCGTCGCGGCCCACGACGAACTGGAGCTCGACTTCGGCCAGTTCAGCCTCCGCACCGGCGGCGGCGACCACGGGCACAACGGTCTCAAGTCCCTGACCAAGTCGCTCGGGACGAAGGAGTACCAGAGGCTGGCGATCGGCATCGGACGCCCGCCCGGCCGCATGGACCCGGCCAGCTTCGTCCTCAAACCTTTCACCCGGCAGGAGGCCGCGGAGCTCCCCTTCCTCTGCTCCGACGCCGCCGACGAACTGGAAAAGCACCTCTGACAACGGAAGACGCCCCGTTCACGGGGAGTGAACGGGGCGTCGATAAGGACGTCTAGATGGTCAGCTCCTCTGCGGGACGGCCTTCCTCGCGCTGGGCGACGACCTTGTGGATGTTGTACTCCCACTCCTTGAGCGCCTCGGGGAGTTCGCCCTTGGACGGGTCCTTGAGGTACTCGCGGCGCTCGGCGTCGTAGTCCCACAGCCAGTCGGCGTAGCGGTACCAGCCGCCGCGCTCGGCCTGGCGGAAGGTCTCGTTGCGGATGAGGCGGGACACGCCGTCGACGTGCCACAGCTCGCCCCAGAAACGGCCGGTGGTCTGGATGCGTGCGCAGCGGGGTGCGCGCTCGCCGGACACCTCGGCGAGGACCTCGCCCCAGTTGAGTTCGCCCTGTTCAGCGGCCTGGGAAGCGTAGAGGGCGAGGCACTCGGCGTCTTCCATGGCCATGACGGCACCGGAAGCCAGGTACTGCAGCGGCGGGTGGGCGGCGTCGCCCATGACGATGATGCGGTCGGAGACGACCCAGTTGTCCAGCGGCTCGCGGTCGGCCATCTGCCACCAGGTGTTCAGCCACATCGAGCCGAGACGGCCCTGGATGAACTCGTTGGTGTGGTTGAAGGCGTCCTTGAACTCCTCGTTGTTTCCCCAGTCCTCGGGAACCTCGGTGCCCTCGGTCAGCGCCTCGAGGTAGCGCGGGGACTGGAACACGGCGACCTGGTTGAGCAGCTCGCCGCCGCGGAGCGGGTACTGGATGAAGTGGCAGCGCGGGCCGATGTAGCCGACGACGTCCTTCAGGTCCTTCATGTCCGGGTCCTGCGGCAGCTCGGAGGTGCCGCGGTAGGCCACGTAGGCGGACGGAACCGGCTCGTCCTGGGCGATCTCCTTGCGGAACACCGAGTGGGTGCCGTCGAAGCCGACGAGGAGGTCGCCCTCGACGTCCTCCCGGACGCCGTCGGCGGTCTTCTCGATGTGGACGGTGACACCGTCTTCGCGGGTATCGGCGCCCAGCACCTTCACACCGTTGTGCAGGGTTGCACCGGCTTTCTGGGCTGCCTCCACGAGGATCGACAGGAGATCCGAGCGGTGGATGACCAGGTACTGGCCGCCGTAATGCTGCTGGAAATCCTCGCCGAAGTCCATGGTCAGGATCGGCTCGGTGGTGATGGCGTCACGGAACTGCATGCGCTCCGGGAGATAGCCCGCGTCGATGACGCGCTCCTTCAGGCCCCACTTCTCCAGCATCTTGACGCCGTGCGGGCCGATCTGCAGGCCGGCACCGACCTCCTTGAATTCGGGGGCACGCTCGTAGAGGGTGACGTCGGCACCACGCAGCGAGAGGGCGAGGGCGCCGGCGGCGCCGCCGATTCCTCCGCCGGTGATGATGATCTTCTGGCCCTTCAGATCGGCGGAGGGAGTCAGGATGGGAGAGGACATGGTGCAGAACTTCCTTTCGGTGAAGATGCGGGGAAGAAATTATCGGGGGTCGGTGGACGAGCTGAGGACCCTGGTGGTCGGGTTCGGCATCCGGCGGTGGATGAAAAACAGGACGACCAGCGACAGGGAAGACAGCAGTGCCGAGGAACCGAAGAGCAGGTAGTTGGAGCCCACGCCCAGGTTCCAGCTCAGCAGCAGGCCAGCCAGCTGCGGTGCCACGACCGCGCCGATACGCCCGACGCCCAGCGCCCAGCCGAGAGCGGTGCCCCGCAGGTTGTGCGGGTAGAAATTCGCCACGGCGGCGATGATGAGGATCTGGGTGCCGTGGGTACCCACACCGGCGAGCACCAGGATGAGATACACGGCGGCGATGGGAGGCTCCGTCAGCAGGGTGAGCAGGGCGACACCCGCCATACCCGCGGCGACGGCACCGGACTTCAGCGGGCCGAAACGGTCGCCCGCCCAGGCCGTGACCACCGAGCCGAGGATCGCTCCGAGGTTGAGCGCCAGGGTGAAGTTGAGCGCGGCGCCGAAGTCGTAGCCCGCGGTCTGCATGAGACGCGGGAGCCAGGTCCCCAGGCCGTACCACGCCAGCAGGGTGACGAAGGTGGCGACGGCGAACCAGATGGAGATGACCATGTACTTGCCGGTGAGCAGCTCTTTGAAGCCGGCCGGTTCGTCGGCGCCCTCCCGGGCGGCGTGATCATCGCGGATGGCCTGGTCGGAAGGGATGACCTTCATGGCGATCGGCAGGCCGACCACCAGCGGGATGAGCGCGAAGAGGAACATGAAGCGCCAGCCCCACTCCGGGTGGGAGGGGACGACGAACTGTGCCAGGACGGCGGCGATGGAGCCGCCGAGCGGGACGCCGGACATCATGACGGTCGCCCACGCGGACATGGTGCGGCGCGGGACGAGGTCAGAGGTCATGGCGTTGACGGACGGCACGAGACCGCCCAGGCCGATGCCCGCGAGGAGACGGAAGGCGCCGAACATCCACGGGTTGAGGGCGAAGGCGCACAGCAGCGTGAAGATGGACAGGACAATAACGGAGCCGATGACGGCGAATTTGCGGCCGCGGCGGTCGGAGAGCCGGCCCACCCAGACCGCGCCGATGACCATGCCGAGGAAGGCGGTGGAACCGATGGTGCCGGCCTGCGCCGAGTTGAGGTTCCACTCCTCCATCAGCGCGGACTGGACCGTGCCGTAGACGATGAGGTCGTAGCCGTCGAAAATAACGAAGAACCAGCCGATCAGGACAGCCGCGAGACGTCGCCCGCCGATACCCAGGATCGTGAAACCGCTGTTCTCACCCGTTCCGGGAAGTTTCTTGTCACCGACCGTTCCAACGGTGGCGTCCCCGCCCTGCGGGGAATGGGAGATTGGAGCCATAGGCCCATCTTCGGGGTGATGGGGGTTACAATCAAAGTTATTCCACACAGCGGAAGGTATTATCATGCCCAGCAAAACCCCCACCCACGGCTCACCCCCGCGGGAGTTTCTCCAGTCGGTCGACCTGTCCCTGACCCTCATCCTCATGCTCCGGGACCAGGGCACCTTATCCATCTCCGGGGCGGCGGAAGAGCTGGGCGTCAGCCCCTCCACAGTGCACCGTTCCATGGCGATGCTGGTGTACCGCGGCTTCGCCACCCGCAGCGAGTCCCGCACGTACCTGCCCGGGCCAGCGCTCTCCTCCTCGAGCCTGCAACCGGGCGTCGGCAGCGAGCTCATCGCCGCCTGCGTCTCGCACATGACGGCGATCGCCACGGAGACCGGCGAGACCACCCACCTGCTCATCCTGGTGGGCAACAAGGTGCACTTCCTCCACTCCGTGGAAGGCACCCACCCCGTGCGCGTCGGCTTCCGCCGTGGCCAGGTCATGCCCGCCGAACAGAACGCGGGAGGCCTGGCCATGCTGGCCGAACGCTCCCCCGCGGAGCTGCGCGCCCTCTACCCCTCGCTTCCCGACGCCGATTTCGAGAGCCTCCGCCGCCAACTGCACCGCACCCGCAGCCGCGGATTCTCCCTCAACAACGGCCTGTACGAACATGACGTGTCCGCCGTGGGAGTGTGCCTGCGCAACGATCTCGGCGACACTCTCGGCGCCCTCACGGTGGCCACTCCGACCAGCCGCTTCCGGGCCGTCCACCGCCGGTGCGCGGAGGTTCTGGTGAAACATTCCCGGGATCTCAACGTCCGCCTGGAGTCCACCAGGATGGCCCCGCCATTCCTCAAGGGGTAAGAAAAATCACCCCCGCGTACATTTTCCGCTAAACGGAAAACCTTTGAGTCACACTTTTCGGGCGCATATGTTTGAGGTCACAACCACCCTTGCGCCAGGCAGAATGGCTGCGCGCACCTCACAATGCAGGAGGTTTAAGCATGAGCGAGAGCACCGACTACTCGAACAAACACGTTGAATTCGTGGCCCCCCAGCCGACGCCCGAGGAGCAGGCCGAGCTCAACGAGATGTACGGCAAGATGGACGATCTCCACATGAAGCCGCTCTGGAACCAGATCGGCGGCCTCATGCCGAACGAGCCGGACCCGCAGGCCGTCGCCCATCGCTGGGACTGGTCCGAGCTGATCAAGCTCGCCCGCCGCTCCGGCGAACTCGTCCCCGTCGGCCGCGGCGGCGAGCGCCGCGCCATCGGCCTGGCCAACCCGGGCCTGGGTGGCCCGACCTACATCGCCCCCACCCTGTGGGCGGCCATCCAGTACCTCGCACCGGGCGAGAACGCACCGGAGCACCGCCATTCCCAGAACGCCTTCCGCTTCGTCATCGAGGGCGAGGGCGTCTGGACCGTCGTCAACGGCGACGCCGTCCCGATGAAGCGCGGCGACTTCCTGCTCACCCCGGGCTGGAACTTCCACGGCCACCACAACATCGCCACCGAGCCGATGGCCTGGCTGGACGGCCTGGACATCCCGTTCGCGTACCAGATGGACACCGGCTTCTTCGAGTACGGCTCCGAGAAGCTCACCGACGAGTCCACCCCGGACTACTCCCGCTCCGAGCGTCTCTGGGCCCACCCGGGCCTGCGCCCCGTCGCCTTCCCGGGCGCCACCAGCTCCTCCACCATCGGCCGATACGCGTGGGAGCACACCGACGCCGCACTGAACGACCAGCTCGCCCTCGAGGACGCCGGCTTCCCCGGCGTCGTCGGACCGGGCCACGCGGCCATCCGCTACACCAACCCGACCACCGGCGGCGACGTCATGTCGACCATCCGCGCCGAGTTCCACCGTCTGCGCCCGGGTGCCACCACCACCCCGGTCAAGGAGGTCGGCAACCGCGTCTTCCAGGTCTTCGAGGGCTCCGCCACCATCAAGGTCGGCGACGAAACCTTCGAGATGAACCACGGCGACGTCGTCAACGTCCCGTCCTGGAAACTCTGGTCCATCGAGGCCGGCGTCGACGGCGTCGACCTCTTCGGTTTCTCCGATCACCCGATCTTTGAGAAGCTGAACCTCTCCCGTACCTACACTCCGGAAGGAATCTAGAAAAAATATGCGTCTCGCAACCATCCGCTCCACCCAGGGAACCTTCGCCGCCCGCGTCGAGTCCGACACCACCGCCGTGAAGATCGACGGTTACGCCAACGTCGGCGACCTGCTGCAGGAGGACAACTGGCGCCAGGTGGCAGAGAAGGCCGCCGGCGAAGAGGTCACCTTCGAGCAGACCGACCTCGAGGCTGTCGTCCCGGCCCCGAAGAAGATCGTGTGCGTCGGCCTGAACTACGCCAACCACATCAAGGAGATGGGCCGCGACCTGCCCACCCACCCGACCCTGTTCGTGAAGTACCCGGATGCCCTGACCGGCCCGTTCGACGACGTTCTCGTTCCCGAGTACGCCAATGCTGAGTTGGACTGGGAGGGTGAGCTGGCTGTCGTCATCGGCAAGCGTGCACGCCGCGTCAAGGAGGCCGACGCCGCCGACTACATCGCCGGCTACGCCGTCATGAACGACTACACCATGCGCGACTACCAGTACCGCACCCTGCAGTGGCACCAAGGCAAGTCCTTCGAGAAGTCCGCCGGTTTCGGCCCGTGGCTGACCACCCCGGACTCCTTCGAGTTCGGCGGCGAGCTGGCCACCTACCTCGGCGACGAGAAGATGCAGACCACCCCGACCGACGACCTGGTGTTCAACCCGGCCCAGCTGGTCGAGTACATCTCCCACATCTACCCGCTGGACGCCGGCGACGTCATCGTCACCGGCACCCCGGGCGGCGTCGGCCACGCCCGCAACCCGAAGCGCTACATCGGCGACGGCGACGTCGTCAAGGTCGAGATCGACGGCCTGGGCTACGTCGCCAACAAGACGGTGTTCGAGTAATGAGCTCCTTCCACGATCTGTCCGTTGAGGAGCGTCTCAACCTGACCCGCCGTGGCACCGCCCACTACTCGGGTCAGCTGGCGCTCATCGACAACGCCGATTTCGGCCGCGACACTCTGCTGCCGGACTGGACCGTGGCGCACCTGGCCGCGCACGTCGCGTACAACGCCGCTGCCCTGTGCAACCTCATGGAGTGGGCCGAGACGGGTGTGGAAACCCCGATGTACTCCTCCCCGCAGGCCCGCAACGAGGAGATCGCCTACGGCGCCACCCTCCTCCCGGACGCCATCCGCAACCTGCACGACCACACCCTCGTGCGTCTCGACGTCGCCTGGCGCGACGCCAGCGACGAGGCGTGGAATGCAGAGGTCAAGACCGCCCAGGGCCGCACGGTCCCGGCGTCCGAGACCCTGTGGATGCGCACCCGCGAAGTCTGGCTGCACGCCGTCGACCTCGGAGTCAACGCCGATTTCGGCGACATCCCCGAGGTCATCCTGGCCACCCTCCTGCCGGAAATCGCCGGCAAGTGGCGTGGCGCAGGCCTGGGCGAGGGTCTGGTCCTGGTCAACACCGGCTCCGGTGAGCGCATCGAGGTCTCCCCCGGCGAAAACAACGTGGAGATCCACGGTTCACTGGCGGGTCTGACCCGTTGGGCCGCCGGCCGCGGCGACCGCGGTGTCACCAGCCCGCAGGGCGAGGTCCCGACCCCGCCGCGCTGGCTGTAGGTTCCACCCGCACAATCAGAACAGGTCCGGCCCGCCTCCGAGGAAGTGGGCCGGACCTGTTCCTGTCACCAGGCGGGGCCGCTACCAGCGGCGTGCGAGCTTGAGCTGCTTCTTCAGTTCAGCCGCATCCCCCTCGAAAGCCCGCGCCTTGATGAGCCGGGAGAGGACAACCGGGCACTTCTTGCAGCGAGGATTGGATCGGCAGCACTTCTTCTTGGTCTTCCACCCCTCGGCGCTGACCACCTTGTGCTTCTTCGCCGACTTTTTCTTGCCCATGTTCCAAGACTAATGCCGGTAATCGACAGCGGGATTCCCACCGGGGATTCTTCACCGGGCCGTGATCTTCCACCATCACCTCACCGAGTGCGCAACGGCGCACACCATCATTAATGCACGGACCCCTCCCGCACTCTCCCAGCGGGTGTGCCACCTGAGAACGCCGAGGGCCGGCCCCCGTGCGGGAACCGGCCCTGCGGCGGCGTCGACGAAAAGCTGTCTCGCCCGGAACCTACTTCAGCTCGGCGGCCTCGAGGCGGCGCGGGTAGATCTCCGGGCGGGCGCCGGCGACCTCCTCCACGATGCGGATGACCTGGTTGGAGTAGCCGAACTCGTTGTCGTACCAGACGTAGAGGACCAGGTGCTTGCCCTGGGCGATGGTGGCCAGGCCGTCGACGATGCCGGCGTGGGTGGTGCCGACGAAGTCGGAGGACACGATCTCCGGGGAGTGGATGTAGCTGATCTGCTGGCGCAGATTGGAGTGCAGGGAGACCTTGCGCAGGAAGTTGTTCACTTCGTCGCGGTCGACCTCGGTCTCCAGGGTCAGGTTGAGCACCGCCATGGAGACGTCCGGGGTGGGGACGCGGATGGCGTTGCCGGTGAGCTTGCCCTCGAACTCCGGCAGGGCCTTCGAAACGGCCTTGGCTGCACCGGTTTCGGTGAGCACCATGTTCAGGCCGGCGGCGCGGCCGCGGCGGGAACCCTTGTGGAAGTTGTCGATGAGGTTCTGATCGTTGGTGAAGGAGTGGACCGTCTCGACGTGGCCGTGCTCGACGCCGTAGCGGTCGTTGATCACCTTGAGCACCGGGGTGATGCCGTTGGTGGTGCAGGAGGCGGCGGTGATGATCTTCTCGTCGTCGATCTGGTCGTGGTTGATGCCGTAGACGACGTTGATCAGGTCCCCCTTGCCCGGCGCGGTGAGTACGACCCGGGCCACACCCTTCGATTCCAGGTGCTGGGACAGGCCTTCGCGGTCGCGCCAGCGGCCGGTGTTGTCCACGACGATGGCATCGTTGATCCCGTAGGCGGTGTAGTCGACCTCGGCCGGGGAGTTGGAGTAGATCACCTGGATCTTGGTGCCGTTGGCCCAGATGACGTCGTTCTCCTCGTCGACGGTGATGGTGCCGTCGAAGGCGCCGTGGACGGAGTCGCGGCGCAGCAGGGAGGCGCGCTTGACCAGGTCGTTGTCGCCGTTCTTGCGCACCACGACGGCCCGTAGGCGGACGCCGCCGTAGGTGGCTTCGCGGGCGATGAGGATACGTGCCAGGAGGCGGCCGATACGGCCGAAGCCGTAGAGGACGACGTCGGTGGGCTCGTTCTCGGAGTGCTTGCCGACGACCTCCGCGAGCTCGCGGTCGAGGTACGCCCGGAGGTCGGTCTCGCCGGACTTCTCGAATCCGGTGGCCAGGCGTCCGATGTCGAGGGATGCGGTGCCCAGGTTCATGTCGACCAGTTCCCGGAGAATGGGGAGGGTCTGCGAGAGCGGGAGTTCCCGGTCGGTGACCCGGCGGGCGTACCGGTGCGACTTGATGATGTCGGTGTCCTTCACGCCGACGAGCAGGCGTCCGAAGATGGATACGACCACGTCGTTGTTGCGGTGCAGCTGGCTGATCAGCGGCAGCATCTCCTGAGCCAGGGCGACCTTGTCGTTCCAGTCGCTCTGTTGGTTCTGCTCTGGCTGCGCGTTGGCGGTCACTGCTGTTCTACCTCCGAAATTGATAGGGATACTTCTCCACGACTCTAGCCTGAAACCGCCTGTTCAGTGGCCAGCTCACGCACGATTTCCGCCGTGGGGCGGGCCCGGAGCTTATCGACGCCCACCCCCACCAGGCAGTAGGCGTGCTCGCGCGGCGCCCGCTCCCGCAGAGGCGCCTGGAGCGGCGAAAGATAGGGGTAGATCGGCGGCATGTCCGCATTATTCCGGGTGAAGTCCGTTTCCAACCCGCGGGCGACCCGGCCGCTGAAGGCGCGGCTGGCGACAGAACGCCCACCTTCGACCAGGAGACCACGGTTGAAGGCGGAGGTGCCCGCCTCATGGGCGAGCAGGAAAGCGGAACCGCAGGACACCGCGATCACGCCGGGCAACGCGAGACTCTCCACCACATCGGCGCGGTCGCGGATTCCTCCGGCTGCCACCAACGGTAGAGAGACCGCGGCCGCCACGGACCGGACAAGTTCGGGCAGAGGGCGCTCGTCGGGTGTTTCCTCCACTGTCCAGGTGGAACGGTGCCCGCCCGCCTCGGGGCCCTGGACGACGAGGGCGTCGGCACCCAGTTCCGCCGCCTCCGCCGCGTCGGCGGGGTTGGTCACAGTGACCCAGGCGGCGATCCCGCGCCCGTGGAGAGCGTCGATCTGCGCACGGGTGAAGGGGCCGAACGTGGCGGAGGCCACCGTGGGCGGGGTATCCGCGCGCAACACGGCGTCGAACTTGGCGTCGAAGTCGTTGCTCAGGTCAACCTCGGGGACCTCGCCGCTGCCGGTGAGCGCCGCGGCGACGGCGGCGGCGTCGTCAAGCGAATCGAACGGCGCCTGACGGGTGAAGAGGTTGACGCCGTACCGGCCCGTCATCTGGGCCATCTGGGACTCGAGCACGACGGCGGGCGCCGCCCCGGTGGCCAGGAACCCGAAGGAACCGGCGGCTGCTGCTGCGTTGACCAGCTCCGGCGAGGAGGGACCGCCCGCCATGGGGGCGACGATGATCTGCGGAATAACCATATGTGGGATACTAGCGGGCGTGTTCAAGCTCCTCGACCTGTTCCGCAGAAAGCCCCATTCCCCCGCCCGCCAGAGGGAACTGACCGCCGACTGGATCATCCTCGGCCTGGGCAACCCCGGCCCGAGATACTCCTCGACGCGCCACAACGTCGGCTACATGGCCGTCGACGACCTGCTCGCCGAGACCGGTGACCTGCTGGAACCGGTGCCCGGCACGAAGGCCCTCGCCGCGCAGCTGCGCATCGGCGGGCAGGATGTGCTGGTGCTGCGTTCAACCACCTACATGAACGTCTCCGGCCAAGCAGTCGCCCCGCTCGCGGAGAAGCTCGGGGTGCCGGCGGAACGGATCATCGTCATCCACGATGAACTCGACCTGCCCGCCAGCAAGGTCCGCGTGAAGCTGGGCGGCAACGAGAACGGCCACAACGGGCTGAAGTCCTGCACCGCGCTGCTGGGGACGCGTGACTACCTGCGGGTCCGCATCGGCATCTCCCGCCCGCCCAAGGGCATGCCGGTCCCGGACTACGTCCTCGGCTCCGTCGAAGGCGGCCCGGAGCTGGACACCGCGATCGCCACGGCAGCCGACGCCGCCCGGCTGATCGTCGAGCAGGGGCTGAACAAGGCGCAGAACGAGATCCACACCCGCTGAGGAGTGCGCCGTTGCGCACTCAGCCCCTCCCCGGGTTCCCTGATTTCCCTGAAACGCGGCACGTTCCGGGCCAAACAGGCTCCCGTGCGACCCGGGACCCGGTCGAACGGCTACGCGAGGATCCCCTCGGTGTGACCTGGGGGTAGTCCAGCGACTACGCTCTGATAATTATGAGCACCACCACCGCCGAAGCCTCCCGCCGCCGCACTTTCGCCGTCATCGCCCACCCCGACGCCGGTAAGTCCACCCTGACTGAGGCGCTGGCGCTGCACGCCCACATCATCTCCGAGGCGGGCGCCACCCACGGCAAGGCCGGCCGCAAGGCCACCGTCTCCGACTGGATGGAGATGGAGAAGGACAGGGGCATCTCCATCGCCTCCTCCGCCCTGCAGTTCGAATACGCTCCCGAAGGCCACGTGGGCGAGCCCTACATGATCAACCTGGTCGACACCCCCGGCCACGCGGACTTCTCCGAGGACACCTACCGCGTGCTCACGGCCGTGGACGCGGCGGTCATGCTGATCGACGCCGCCAAGGGCCTCGAGCCGCAGACCCTCAAGCTCTTCCGCGTGTGCAAGGCCCGCGGACTGCCGATCATCACCGTGATCAACAAGTGGGACCGTGTGGGCCGGGAGCCGCTGGAGCTGGTCGACGAGATCGTCAAGGAGATCGAGCTGCAGCCCACGCCGCTGTTCTGGCCGGTCGGCGACGCCGGGGACTTCCGCGGCCTGGCCCGGGTCGACGAGGACGGCGAGGTCGAGGAGTACATCCACTTCACCCGCACCGCCGGCGGCTCCACCATCGCCCCGGAGGAGTTCTACTCCCCCGAGGAGGCGGCGGCCCGGGAAGAGGACGTGTGGGAGACGGCCGTCGAGGAGGCTGAGCTGCTGGCCGCCGACGGTGCGGTCCACAACCAGGAACTCTTCGAGAAGTGCGTGACCTCCCCGCTGATCTTCGCGTCCGCCATGCTCAACTTCGGCGTCCACCAGATCCTGGACACCCTGTGCACCATCGCGCCCGCCCCGCACGAGCGGGCCAGCGATCCGGCGGCGGTGGAGGCGTCGGCAACCGCGATCGACGAGGTGCGCGAACTCGACGACGACTTCGCCGGCGTGGTGTTCAAGGTACAGGCGGGCATGGACCGCAACCACCGCGACAGCCTGGCGTTCATGCGCGTCGTCTCCGGCGAGTTCCACCGCGGGATGCAGGTCACGCACGCGCAGTCCGGCCGCAGCTTCTCCACGAAATATGCGCTGACGGTGTTCGGCCGCACCCGCGAGACCGTCGAGTCCGCCTTCCCGGGCGACATCGTGGGACTGGTCAACGCCGGTTCGCTGGCGCCGGGCGACACGATCTACGCGGGCCGCAAGGTGCAGTTCCCGCCGATGCCGCAGTTCGCACCCGAGCATTTCCGCACGCTGCGCGCGAAGTCCCTGGGCAAGTACAAGCAGTTCCGCAAGGCCCTCGAGCAGCTGGCATCCGAGGGCGTGGTGCAGATCCTGCGCAACGACGCCCGCGGCGAGGCAAACCCGGTCATGGCCGCCGTCGGCCCCATGCAGTTCGAGGTCATGCAGGCCCGCATGGAGGTCGAGTACAACGTCGAGACGATCACCGAGCCGGTGCCCTACTCCGTGGCCCGCCGCACCGACGCGGAGTCCGCCGCCGAGCTGGGCCGCCAGCGCGGGGTGGAGATCTTCACCCGCGGCGACGGCGAGCTCATCGCCCTGTTCGGCGACAAGTGGAAGCTGGCCTTCATCGAGCGCGAGCACCCGGAGCTGACGATGGACCCGATGGTGGCGGACGGGTAATGGCGCTCTTCCGCCGCAAGGAGCTTGTCGACGTCCCCGCCGCCCCCGCGAAGGTCGAAGTCGGCCGCCTGCAGGTGCACACGGCGGAGTCGTTGGTCATCGTCACCCTGGGGGTGGCGGACGTGCCCGCGCTCGTCGACGCCCTCTCCTCCCCCACCGCCCTCTCCTGCACCGGGACACGGGTGATCTTCGTCCCGGTGAAGGACTCCCGCCTCGTGCCCGCGCACGACCCGAAGCTCGGGTGGGTCATCCCGGTGACGCGGGCCGTGGCGGCCGCCGTCCGGTCGACGGTTCCCGCGGAACCCGGCGGCTACGAGATCGACGACCTCAACGTGGCGTTCATCGTCGAATAGCCGCCGGTCAGATCAGGGCCCCGATGCCGAAGAGCGTGAGCGCCACGGCGACGAGATACCCGGCGAGCTTGACCACGAACTCCCGGCGGGTCCGCATCTGTTCGAAGGCGAGCCCGAAGGGACTGTAGGGGTGGGCCCTCACCATCCCGACGAAGACGGCTGAAAGCGCGGGCAGGCTGAGCGCCAGGCTGGCGTAGAAGAAGAGCCCGACGTAGCGGACCTCCGGCCCGAAGCCGCTGGTGGAGAGATAGGCCAGACCGGCGAAGAAGGGGACTGAAGTCGCCGACTGCACCAGGCCGAGGAGGAGACCCACGGCAAAGGTCTTCGCGGACGGCTCCTGCAACGGCTTGAGTAGTCTGCGCACCAGAGTGGAGTCCCCGTCCCCGGCGCCGCGGACGGTCATCACGAGAGTGAGCAGGCCGACCGCGATGAGCAGGATGCCGAACACGGGCGATTCGAGGGCCTCCTGCACGAGATCGCTGATGCCGTCGAAAATGAGCAGCGTCACCAGCGCGAGGAGGAACACCCCCAACCAGTCGCCGGCGATGAGCAGGGTGACGATGCGCCGGTAACGGCCGGTGCGCGGCAGCATCACTCCGAGGGCGACGATGACACCGATGAGCAGTGCGTTGAGGGAATCCAGCAACGCATAGGACACAGCGTGGAACAAAGGTGCCGCCCTTTCCGGGGTGACGGGTGGGGTGTGGGGGTCCGGGCCGATTCTACGCAGGCCCCTCCCCCACCCCCGACACTGCTTCGCGCGGGTTAGGCCGCCGGGGCTTCGACCGGCTGCTCGGTGACGACGATGCCGTCGGCGTCGGCGTAGAGGATGTGGCCGGGCACGAAGTCGACGCCGCCGAAGGAGACGGTGACGTCCTTCTCGCCTGCGGCGTCCTTGGCGGACTTGCGGGGGTTGGTCCCCAGGGCCTTGGTACCGAACTTCATGGTGCCCACCACGGCGGAGTCGCGGATGGCGCCCAGGATGACCACGCCCGCCCAGCCGTTGTCCACGCCGGCGGCGGCGATCATGTCGCCCATGAGGGCGGTGTGGAGGGAGGAGTCCCCGTCGACGACCAGCACGCCGCCCGGGTTCGGGGTGTTGAGGGTCTGCTTGACCAGGCCGTTGTCCTGGAAGCACTTGATGGTGGTGATCGGGCCGGAGAAGTCGGTGACCCCACCGAAGTTCTGGAACTGGGTGTCGCAGGAACGGACGTCTTCGCCGATGATGTCGACCAGGTCTGCGGTGGCGATGAAGGTGGTCATATGCGGGACTGCCTTTCTGGAGGTGTGGAGGCTATGTCTGGAAAGCACGAAGCGGCGTGCCCGTGAAAAACTCACGATGCACGCCGCTACCGGTGTCGATCTGGAAGCTGGTTCCTAGTGGAACTGGCCTTCCTCGGTGGAGCCCTTCAGCGCAGTGGTGGAGGACAGCGGGTCGACGGTGGTGGCGATGGTGTCGAAGTAGCCGGCGCCAACCTCACGCTGGTGCTTGACGGCGGTGAAGCCGCGCTCCTCGGCTGCCTTGAACTCGCGGTTCTGCAGGTCGACGAAGGCGGGCATGCCCTCGCGGGCGTAGCCGTAGGCCAGGTCGAACATGCCGTAGTTCAGGGAGTGGAAGCCTGCCAGGGTGATGAACTGGAAGGTGAAGCCCATCGCGCCCAGTTCCTTCTGGAACTTGGCGATCTCGTCTGCGTCGAGGTGCGCGGACCAGTTGAAGGACGGGGAGCAGTTGTAGGACAGCAGCTGGTCCGGGAACTCCTCGTGGACGCCGTCGGCGAACTTCTTGGCCAGCTCGAGGTCCGGGGTACCGGTCTCCATCCAGATCATGTCTGCGTAGGGAGCGTAGGACTTCGCACGTGCGATGCAGGGCTCGAGGCCGTTCTTCACGTGGTAGTAGCCCTCAGCGGTGCGCTCGCCGGTGATGAACGGCTTGTCGCGCTCGTCAACGTCGGAGGTGATCAGGGTGGCGGCCTCGGCGTCGGTGCGGGCGATGACGACGGTCGGGGTGTCGGCGACGTCAGCGGCCAGGCGAGCGGAGGTCAGGGTGCGGATGTGCTGCTGGGTCGGGATGAGGACCTTGCCGCCGAGGTGGCCGCACTTCTTCTCCGAAGCGAGCTGATCCTCCCAGTGGGTGCCGGCGGCACCAGCGGTGATCATGGCCTTCTGGAGCTCGTAGACGTTCAGGGCGCCACCGAAGCCGGCCTCGCCGTCAGCGACGATCGGGACGAGCCAGTTGTCGACGGAGTCGTCGCCCTCGACGCGGGAGATCTCGTCGGCGCGCAGCAGAGCGTTGTTGATGCGGCGGACGACGCTCGGCACGGAGTTGGCCGGGTACAGGGACTGGTCCGGGTAGGTGTGGCCGGAGAGGTTGGCGTCACCTGCGACCTGCCAGCCGGAGAGGTAGACAGCCTGGAGGCCGGCGCGGACCTGCTGCACGGCCATGTTGCCGGTGAGGGCGCCGAGGGAGTTGATGTAGGAGCCGTCGCGCTTGGAGACCTTGTCCCACAGGATCTCAGCGCCGCGTCGTGCGAGGGTGTTCTCCTCGATGACGTTGCCCTGGAGCTGCTCCACCTGCTCAGCGGTGTAATCGCGCGTGATGCCTTCCCAGCGCGGGTTCTCGTCCCAGTCCTTCTGGATTTCAGCTGCGGTACGTGCCTGGCCGGTAGTGGTCATTGAGGACTCACTTTCCTGTCTTTGTCGCCGGGCCAGCCCATGGGGCTCCCCGGCTGGGGAATGAAGGGAAGATCCACCTGCTGGATGTAACATCCATCCTTGGTGGCGTGACTCACAGAGTGCCCTCTAACGTGCCCGCCGTCAATGGGTATGGCATTCTAAATTGTGTGCGGGGGTAACGGGGGTTTTTGCAAAGCTTGCTAACACCACAGCATGTGAACCTTTCGTGCCCGGTTGACTCCGACCCCCATGGCCTGCGCAAACGAATCAAAAACAAAACTGCTGGTACGGGACACGGACGCCGCATCTGCACCCGAATCCACGACTGAGACTCATGTCATAGCAGGGGTGGCGCCGGGCTAAATCGGCGAAACCGTTTACCCCGTGACTCTAATCACTTAGGCTGGAGCCATCGCCTACTATGCGACTAACTCCGCTTTCCTTAACCCTCCAAGACAATTCAAGGAGCATCAGATGACTCAGACCGAGCCGAAGGACACCACCGAGCGTATCGAGGTCGCCGGACTTCAGGTTGCCAAGGTCCTGCACGACTTCCTCGCCAATGAGGTCCTCCCGACCGTGGGCGTCAACGCCGACGAGTTCTGGAACGGTTTCGCCGAGATCGTCAAGGAGTTCACTCCCCGCAACAAGGAGCTGCTCGCACGCCGCGACGAGCTGCAGGCAAAGCTCGACGAGCACTTCAAGGCCAACCCGGGCCAGCCTGACCCCGCCGAGCACGAGGCATTCCTCCGCGAGATCGGCTACCTCGTCGACACCCCGGAGGAGGGCGAGATCCGCACCCGCGGCATCGACGACGAGATCGCCACCACCGCGGGCCCGCAGCTGGTCGTCCCCATCCTCAACGCCCGCTTCGCGCTGAACGCCGCGAACGCCCGCTGGGGCTCCCTGTACGACGCCCTCTACGGCACCAACGCCATCTCCGAGGAGGACGGCGCCGAGAAGGGCAAGGGATACAACCCTGTCCGCGGCAAGAAGGTCATCGCCTGGGGCCGGGACTTCCTGGACAAGGCGGTCCCGCTCGACGGCGCCTCCCATGCCGAAGTCGACCGTTACTCCATCACCGACGGCTACCTCGCCGCCCATGTGGGCGACCGCGAGTACCGCCTGCAGGATAAGGCCGCCTACCGCGGCTTCTCCGGCTTCCTGGAGGACCCGTCCTCCATCCTGCTGCGCAACAACGGCCTCCACATCGAGATCCAGATCGACCCGACCACCCCGGTGGGCAAGGACGACGCGGCCGGTATCAAGGACATCGTCCTCGAGGCCGCGATCTCCACCATCATGGACTTCGAGGATTCCGTCGCGGCCGTCGACGGCGAGGACAAGACCCTCGGTTACCGCAACTGGTACGGTCTCAACACCGGCGAGCTGAAGGAGGAGGTCGCCAAGGGCGACCGGGTCATCACCCGCACCCTCAACCGCGACCGCAACTTCATCGGCCGCAACGGCACCGACATCCGCCTCCACGGCCGTTCCCTGCTCTTCGTCCGCAACGTCGGCCACCTGATGCAGAATCCGGCCATCCTGGTCGAGGGCGAGGAGATCTTCGAGGGCCTCATGGACGCGGTCGTCACCACCGTCTGTGCCATCCCGGGACTGGACGTCCGTAACCAGCTGCGCAACTCCCGCACGGGTTCCATCTACATCGTCAAGCCGAAGCAGCACGGCCCGGACGAGGTCGCCTTCACCAATGACCTGTTCGCCCGCGTCGAGGACCTGCTGGGGCTGCCCCGCTACACCCTCAAGGTCGGCGTCATGGACGAGGAGCGCCGCACCTCCGTCAACCTGGACGCCTGCATCATGAACGTCGCCGACCGTCTGGCGTTCATCAACACCGGCTTCCTCGACCGCACCGGCGACGAGATCCACACCTCCATGCAGGCCGGCGCCATGGTGCGCAAGGCTGACATGCAGAAGGCGCCGTGGAAGCAGTCCTACGAGGACTCCAACGTCGACGCCGGCCTGGCCCGCGGCCTGTCGGGCAAGTCCCAGATCGGCAAGGGCATGTGGGCCATGACCGAGCTGATGGGCGAGATGCTCGAGGCCAAGATCGGCCAGCCGCGCGAGGGCGCGAACACGGCCTGGGTCCCCTCCCCGACCGGTGCCGTCCTGCACGCGACCCACTACCACGAGGTCGACGTCTTCGCCGTCCAGGACGAGCTGAAGAAGAAGGGCCGCCGCGACACCTTCCACGGCCTGCTGACCGTCCCGGTCGCCCCCTCCACCGGCTGGTCGGAGGAGGAGAAGAAGGAGGAGCTGGACAACAACTGCCAGTCCATCCTGGGCTACGTCGTCCGCTGGGTCGAGCAGGGCGTCGGCTGCTCCAAGGTCCCGGACATCCACGACACCGCCCTCATGGAGGACCGCGCCACCCTGCGTATCTCCTCCCAGCTGCTGTGCAACTGGCTGGTCCACGGCGTCGTCACCGAGGAAGAGATCGTCGAGTCCCTCGAGCGCATGGCAGCCGTCGTCGACCGCCAGAACGAGAGCGACCCGGCGTACCTGCCGATGGCCGTCGACTTCGACTACTCCATCGCCTTCCAGGCGGCCAAGGACCTGATCCTCAAGGGCACCGAGTCCCCGTCCGGATACACCGAGCCGATCCTGCACGCCAAGCGCCGCGAGTTCAAGGATCGTCAGGGCATCAAGTAGTTCCCCGCTGATCCCCGCCCGGAGTCCCGGCCGCCTGCCCAGGCGGCCGGGACTTCCCCGTCCGCACCGGATATCCTCGACCCCATGGATCTCCCCTCCCCCACGTCCCTCGCCGACCTGCGCACCGACGGCGCCCTCCTCCAGGCCGACGTCGACGCCACCTGGCACAGCACGATGGACACCGTGACCGGAGTGGAGTTCACCGGGGACACCGCACGCGTCCACCGCCGCGCCGGCACCCGGGACCTGCCGGCGACCGAGGTGGCCCGGATCGTCGACGGCCGGTGGGAGTGGAGTCGGCGCTACGACCGGGATATCCCCGAGCTGCACTCCCCCCAGCCCGCCTCCGACGAACTCATCGACGCCGCCCGGACCCTGCACGGGAACGTGCCCGTCCTCCTGGCGCCTTCCGCTGACGGGACACGGGTCCTCGCCGTGGATTTCCGCCCCGTGCCCGGCCCCGCCCGCAGCGCGCTCACGCTGGGCCTGGCCGGCCTGGACCCGCTTCTCGACGCCCGCCGCGCCCTCCTCGCCTTCGCCGCCGCCCGCGGTCTAGGTGTCCGGACAGATGCAGGCAACGTCAGTTTCTCGGACGGCACGACGGTCGCTTTCGACGGGGATCTGCCGGTCGACGTGTCCGGCGGAATGACCCTCGACGACGTGCGCGCCGACGCCCACTACTTCGCCGCCGAACACCAGCTCCTGCTCGCAGGCACCTTTCCCGGCCTGCAGCTCCGCCTGGACATCGGCCGGGGGCGCGCTCTGCTCAGCGATCGCCTGGAGGCCACCGCGCTGCCCGTCGCCACGGTCACGGGGGACATATGGACGTGGGCGTGGGCCGACCCGAATCTTCCGCCCTCCCCGGCGGCGAACCTGCGCCGGTTCGGCATGGACAACGGCATCATCGACTTCGTCCGCCCCCGCATTCCGCGGGAGCGGGCGCAGCGGCTGGGGCTGGTGGATGCCGTCAAGCCGATTCTCGGCCTGTGGACCCACGCCTTCACCGCACTGAACCAGGAGACCACCGGCGTCGTGCTTCTCGACGCCCCCGCACTCCGCCTCCCCGGCCCCGCCGCCCCCACCACGCGCGCCGCGGTGGCGGCGACCCTGCAGGCACCCCTCGACCCAGCGTTGGACCAGGTTCGCGCCCGGTCCGCTTATGCGCAGCGGCGTGGGATCACCGGAGAACTTCCCGGTACACCGCCGGTTCGTGGGCGGGAGTGAACTCCGCGTCCTGGGTCTTGTCGATCAGCACCGCGCGCACCCCTTCGAGGAAGTCCGGCTGACGGCGGAGCAGTTCACCGAGGCGCTCCTCGTTGTCCAGTCCGGCGCGCAGGTCCGCGGCCGACCGGTTGGCGGCGTAGAGCTCGGCGGTGGCGACGGTCGCCGAGGGGGATCCCTTCGCCATGAGAGCCCGGACCTCCTGGACGAATTCCTGGTTGCCGTGCGCGTCGAGGGCGGCGTCGATATCCGCCCAGGAGCCGTGCGAGAAGGTCGCCTCGATGTCGTCGCGCCACCCCGCCAGCCGGGCATCCTCCTCCACCTCGATGGTGTGCTCGTCCAGGGCGTTGTCGACCCCGAGCCCGACGAGGTCCTCGATGAAGTCACCGGCGTCGTCGATCAGGTGGGTGGCCAGGCCGACCTCCATCATGTCGGCCTCCGTGAGCCGGTAACCGGTGAGCCCGATGAAGGCACCCATGGCGGGCGAGGAGCCCGGCCAGCGCTGGGAGGCGTAGGAGATGCCGACGTCCGTGATGTAGCCGATGGCCATCTCCGGCATCGAGGCCCACGCGCGTTCCGTGATCACCCGGTGGGAGCCGTGGGCGGAGACGCCGAGCCCGCCGCCCATGACGATGCCGTCGAGGACCGCCACGTAGGGCTTCGGGTAGGAGGCGATCATGTGGTTCATCGAGTACTCGTCGGAGAAGAACCGGTCCATCTCCTCCTCTTTCCCCGCGAGGATGCCGTCGCGGACGTGGCGGACGTCGCCGCCGGCGCAGAAGGCCTTCGGTGAGACGGAAGTGATGAGCACCTGGGCGACTGAATCGTCGTCCCGCCACTGTTCCAGAGCCCGGGTGATGATGCCGATCATCTCGGGGTTGAGGCTGTTGAGAGCCCTGGGACGGTTGAGTTCCAGGACGCCGGTATGGTGGCGGACGGAGACGAGCACGGGCGAGTCAGTCTGTGTGGTCATGCTCACAGCCTACTGACGGAACGGATCACCGCAATGGAGTTTCGCCTCATCGCCCTGGACATGGACGGCACGCTTCTCGACGCCGCCGGCCGCGTCCCCGACTCCTTCTGGGAGGTCCTCGCGGAAGCCCGCTCCCGCGGCATCGCCGTCGCCCCCGCCTCCGGCCGTCAGCTGGCGACGCTGCGCTCGATGTTCACCGGCGACCGCGACCCGGGCACCTTCATCGCAGAGAACGGCACGTGCGTCTTCCACGGGGAAAAAGTCGTGTCCACCACTCTCCTGGGGGAATCGACCGTCCGTTCCGTCATCGCCGCCGCGGACGCGGCCGGCCTCGACCTGGTGGTCTGCACGCCCGACGTGGCCTACCACCTGCCCACCGTCTCCGATGCGACCATGACTGAGCTGCAGAAATACTACGTCTCCCGGGAACAGGTTCGGGATCTGCGGGAGGTCGCGGGAACGGACGTGATCAAACTGGCCGTCTACACCAGCGGGAATGCCGAGGAACTCGCCTACCCGCCCCTGCGTGAGGCGGCGCCGGAGGCCAACGTCGTGGTGTCGGGCGCCAACTGGGTCGACATCATGGCGGCCACGGCCGGCAAGGGCCGGGCGATGGCCGCGCTCGCGGAGGAGATGGGTGTCGGCAAGCACGAGATCCTCGCCTTCGGCGACTACCTCAACGACTACGAGCTGCTCCAGGCCGCGGGCACGGCGTACGCCATGGAGAACGCGCACCCGGACATCAAGGCCATCGCGCACCACATCGCCCCGCCGAACACGGAGGCCGGCGTGGTGACCGTCCTGCGCGACCTGCTGGGTATGTGAGCTACTTCCCGCCGCTCTTCTTCGGGGACTTCTTCGCCGTGGCGGGGCGGCCTCCGACCAGCTTGGCCGCGACGTCGGGGACGTACCGGAACTCGGCGCGGGGCGGTCGCTCGTAGCCGTTGTCGGAGGAGGGGCGCTCGGGGATCTCCGGCAGCGGCCGGTCGATCTTCTCGTAGGGGATGGTCGAGAGCAGGTGGTTGATGACGTTGATGCGCGAACGCTTCTTGTCCTCGCTCTCCACCGTGTACCAGGGTGCCGAGGGAATGTCGGTGTGGATGAACATCTCGTCCTTCGCCCGCGAGTAGTCCTCCCAGCGGGTGATCGACTGCAGGTCCATCGGGGAGAGCTTCCATCGGCGCAGCGGGTCATCCAGGCGGGAGCGGAACCGCGCGACCTGCTCCTCGTCGGAGACGGAGAACCAGTACTTGCGCAGCAGGATGCCGTCCTCCACCAGCAGACGCTCGAAGATCGGGGCCTGGTGCAGGAAACGGCGGTACTCCTGCGAGGTGCAGAAACCCATCACCCGTTCCACGCCGGCGCGGTTGTACCAGGAGCGGTCGAAGATGACGATCTCGCCGGCGGTGGGCAGCTTTTCCACGTAACGCTGGAAGTACCACTGCCCCTGTTCGCGGGAGCTCGGGGCGGGCAGGGCCTCGATACGCGCGCTGCGGGGGTTGAGGTACTGGGTGATCCGCTTGATGGCGGAGCCCTTGCCCGCCGCGTCGCGGCCCTCCATGATGATGACGACGCGGGCACCGGTCTCCACGACCCACTGCTGCATGTCCACCAGCTCAGCCTGAAGGCGTTTGAGTTCCTTCTCGTAGGCCTTCTTATTCAGCTTTTCCGGCGTGACGTGCTTTTCCGTGTCGCCCTTGCCCTTTTTGCCCATGCTTCTCAGCGTACCTTCAGCCGACCTGGAACTCGGCCATGCGGTCCCACTCCGTCTTCCCCTCGATGAGGGTGTTGATGATCTGCGGCGTCTCCGACAGAATCCGCGGGAACATCTCTGTGGCTGCCTTGAAGTGCGGCGAGTTCACGTGCGCCTCGGCGGCGCCGTCCCGGAAGGCCTCGATGAGGATGTACTCGGACGGGTCGTCGGTGTTGCGCGACCAGTCGAAGAAGATGCAGCCCTCCTCCGCGCGGGTGGCGGCGGTGAACTCCTCGACCTCCCGGCGGAAGGTTTCGACGTACTCGGGCAGGGGGCGGAATCGGACGTTGATGAGAATCATGAGTGCCAGGATACCGGTCCGGGCTCCGCCCGGTCAGACCTCTCCCCGGGCCAGCGCCAGCACGAGCAGTTCCGCGCATACCTGCGGATCGCCGAGGTCGACTTCGCATATGCGCCCGATCGCCTCAATCCGGCCACGTACCGTGTGCCGGTGCACGCCGAGGGCCTGTGACGTCGCGGCCACTCTGCTCCCCTCCCGCAGATACTGCACCAGTGTCCGGGTCAGGTCGGTGCCGAGCTGCGCATCGTGGTCGACCAACCGCATGAAGGTCTCCTTGTAGCGCATGTCCAGGGCCCCCTGGACCGCCGGGTCGCCCAACCACCGGAACGTGCGGGACTCCGGACCTGCGTGGCCGCCGGGCTGCAGGGTCACCGCGACATCGGAGAGCTCCTTCACCATTCTCATGGTCAGGTCCTGCCAGGGGACCGGGGCGCCGGACACCAGGCGCACCAGGTTCGCACCCGCTCCGAACAATTCCCTGATCTCCGGCACGGAACGGGAACCCCGGAAGATCACCAACGACGCAGTCTTGCCCAGGCCCAGGACAAACATGTGCCGCCCTAGCTGAGACAGTCTGCGATCGAGCAGGGTCAGCGCCCGCTGCAGTTGCTGGACGTCATCAGCGTGGATGACCACCGGCCGCACCCTTCCTGTTGAGTCCGCGGCAGGTGAGAAAATGCTCCCCATCACCTGTTCGCCCTCGTCGGCACCGAGAAGGAGCGACAGTGCCAGGGTGTTCAGTTCCCGGTTGGCCCGCCGGAGCGATTCCGGTCGTTGGAGGATGATGTCGGCCAGTCCTGCGCAGTGCTTGATCACGCTCCGGTCCTCGGTGCTGAAGGGCTCGGGTGAGGCTGCCGCCAACAGGTGGTACCGTTCCCCCTCCCCGTTCATGCGGTGGATGATGACGTGGCTGCCGTTGAGCTGGGCCGCGGAGCTCCTCCCTCCCCGGTCCAGCTCACGGTCCACGGCGCGGAGCAGCGTAGCCCGGGAATCCTCCTCATCCGAGGCGGCGACAACCCGCCGGTCGTTGTCCACGATGAGCATCGCCGCCCCCAGGTGCCTCGCCGTTGTATCCACCAGGTCCCCCATTCCGCGCTGTACGGCGATGTCGTTGAGGACCTCCTGGAAATCGAGGAGCCGTTGCCGCTCCCGCATCCGCCGGCGTGCCCGCTCATCCTCGACGGTGGAGAGAATCGCCGTGAAGGGGACCTCGCGGGGAACCACGAACAGGGCGATACCGACTCGTTGCACGGCTTCCACCAGGGCCGCCGGAACCTCGTTGAACCGGAGCCCGGTGCCGAAACCGATGGCCACCGCACCGGCCGCCGTCAACCTCCGGACGTAGGCCTCCACCTCGTCCCCGCCAGAAGGCAGAGCCACGCCCACCGTGAGAATCACCGAACCGGTCTGAACGAACTCCGCCGTGTCCACGAGTTCGCTGGGCTGCACCACCGAGAAACAGGGGTCTGCGCCGAGCACCCGCTCGAGCCCGAGTTCCTGCTGCCGGTACAGCCAGCTGAGAAGTAGCCCGTCCATTTGTCCATTCCGTCTAATCCGAGAGAGAATTTTCGCCTGATTGTATATGGCTCCGGACACATCACAGCGAACATACTCAGGACATCACCCGATCCACCTCATGTGAAGGAGTTCCAATGGACGACCTCTTCTACCGGCTGCCGCAGCAACGGCAGGTGTCCACCGACTACCCGGGCCCGAACAGCCTCGAACTGACCCGGCGCCGCGAGGCAGCGGTCACCGCCGCCGTCACCCCGGGTCTCCCCGGCTGGGTGGTGGATGCAGATGGCGGTGTTCTCGTCGACGCCGACGGAAACTCCTTCATCGACTTCGCCTCCGGCATTGCCGTCACCAGCGTCGGAGCCTCGAACAGGAAAGTGGTTGAAGCTGTCGCGGACGCAGCCGCGCATTTCACCCACACATGTTTCATGGTCTCACCCTATGAGTCCTACGTGGCGGTTGCCGAGAAGCTGAACGAGATCACCCCGGGACATCACCGGAAGAAGACGGTGCTCCTGAACTCCGGCGCAGAGGCGGTGGAGAACGCCATCAAGATTTCCCGCGCGTACACGGGCCGTAACGCCGTGGTCGTCTTCGACAACGCCTACCACGGCCGAACCAACCTGACCATGGCCATGACCGCCAAGAACAAGCCGTACAAGACCGGTTTCGGCCCGCTCGCGGGCGAGGTCTACCGGGTACCGATGTCCTACCCGCTGCGTGACGGCCTTGCCGGGGCGGAAGCCGCCGAACGGGCGATCCGCGCCATCGAACTGCAGGTGGGAGCAGAAAACCTCGCCTGCGTGGTCATCGAGCCGATCCAGGGTGAGGGTGGTTTCATCGAACCCGCCAAGGGCTTCCTTCCGGCCCTGTCCGCATGGTGCACCGAGAACGACGTGGTCTTCGTGGCAGACGAAATCCAGTCGGGTATGTGCCGGACAGGTTCCTGGTTCGCGTGCGACGACGAAGGTGTTGTCCCTGACCTGATCACACTGGCCAAGGGAATTGCCGGTGGAATGCCGCTCTCCGCCGTCACCGGCCGCGCCGAGATCATGGACGCCCCGGTCACGGGCGGTCTGGGAGGGACCTACGGCGGCAACCCCGTCGCGTGCGCCGCCGCACTTGCCTCCATTACCGAGATGGAGACCCATGACCTCCCGGGCCGCGCCCGGCAGATCGAGACCATCATCCGGGAGATCCTCGATCCCCTTGCGGAGCAGGGAACTGTCGCCGAGGTCCGGGGGCGCGGGGGCATGGTAGCCCTCGAGATCGTGGACGCCGCCGGCCGCCCCGACCCGACTCTGACCGCCGCCGTCGCCGCCTCCTGCAAGGCGGCGGGCGTCCTTATCCTCACCTGCGGGATGGACGGCAATGTCATACGTCTACTCCCCCCGCTGGTGATCAGCGAGGATCTGCTCCGCGAGGGACTGCGCATTCTGGCCGACGCCATCACCACCGAGTCCGAGGAGAACCAGTGAGTTCCGCACCATCCCTCCCGTTCAACGTGCCCCTCGGATTGTGGCTCGGCCTGAGCAACCGTCCGGCGACCTCCGGCGCCACCTTCGAGGTCGAGGACCCCGCTACCGGCCGAGTGATCGCCCGGGTCGCAGACGCGGATTCGCCGGACTGGAACGCCGCTCTCGACGCCGCCGTCACCGCGCAGCAACAGTGGGCAGCGGTCACTCCGCGTCGCCGCTCCGAGATTCTCACCGCAGTATTCGCCGCGCTGTCCGAGCGGGCCGAGCAATTCGCCACCGTCATGACCCTCGAGATGGGCAAGCCCCTCGCAGAAGCCCGGGGCGAGGTGGCCTACGGAGCAGAGTACTTCCGCTGGTTCGCGGAAGAGGCGGTCCGAATCCCCGGCCGCCACGGCCTGTCACCCACCGGGCTCGGCCGCATGACCGTCACCCGCACGCCGGTCGGCCCGGTCCTGGCCATCACCCCCTGGAACTTCCCTCTGGCCATGGCCGCACGGAAGATCGCCCCGGCGCTGGCCGCAGGATGTCCCGTCCTGGTCAAACCCGCTGCTGAGACCCCCCTGACAATGTTGCTGTTCGGTGAGGTGCTCGCCGAGGTATTCGGTCGTTACGACGCCCCCGACGGTCTCGTCTCCATCATCCCCACCACCCGCGCAGCCGAGTTGTCCACCGAGCTCATGTCCGACCCACGGCTGCGGAAGGTCACCTTCACCGGCTCCACGCCGGTGGGGCGGCAGCTCGTCCGGCAGTCGGCCGATGGTCTTCTGCGCACCTCCATGGAACTCGGCGGGAACGCCCCCTTCGTGGTCGCCGAAGACGCTGACCTGGACAAGGCCGTGGACGGCGCAATCTTCGCCAAGATGCGCAACGGCGGTGAAGCCTGCACGGCAGCCAACCGGATCCTCGTGCACCGTTCGGTCGTGGAGGACTTCACCTCCCGCCTCGTGGAACGGATGTCCTCCTACCGGACCGGCCACGGGCTCCAGGAAGGCTCCACCCTGGGTCCGATCATCACCGCCGCCCAGCGCAACCGCATCGCCCGGCTCGTCGACTCCGCTGTCCAGGCCGGGGCGACGGTGGTCACCGGCGGCCACGCTGTCGACGGACCAGGCTACTTCTTCGAGCCGACCGTCCTCACCGACGTGCCTCCCGGACAGGACATCCTCACCCAGGAGATCTTCGGCCCGGTCATCACCGTCACACCCTTCGACACCCTGGCAGAAGGGGTTCGTCTCGCCAACAACACCGAGTTCGGTCTCGCCGCCTACGGATTCAGCGAATCCGTGGAAGGCGCATCGTTCCTGGCGCAGAACCTGCGGGCGGGAATGATCGGCATCAACCGCGCGGCGATCTCCGACCCCGCCGCACCCTTCGGCGGAATCGGCCAGTCCGGCTTCGGACGCGAAGGCGGCGTGGAAGGCATCGAGGAATACCTCGACATCAAGTATCTCGCCACCCCCTGATTAACTCCCCTATGACAGAAAGGCCGGACATGACCTCCTCTACCGTGTCCCAGGCACCGAACGACGCTCCAGCGCAGACCCATGGCCTGTCCTTCTGGCAGGGCGTCGCGCTGATCTACGGCACCAACATCGGTGCCGGCATCCTCAGTCTCCCGTTCGCTGCCCGCAACGGCGGATTCCTCGCGCTGGTTGTGGCGCTGCTCATCGCCGGCACCCTGACCACCATCTCAATGCTCTACGTGGCCGAAGTGTCTATGCGGACCAAAGAACCGTTGCAGTTGTCCGGTCTCGCTGAGAAATACCTCGGCCAGTTCGGCCGGTGGTTGGTGTTTGCGGCGATCATCGTCAACGGTGTCGGTGCACTCATCGCCTACGCAGCCGGTTCGGGCATGCTCATCAACAACATTTTCGGCATCCCTCCGGCCATCGGCACGTTGGTGTTCTATGCGGTCGGATCACTCGTCATGTGGAAGGGGCTTCACGCCACTGGCATCGCGGAAGCGACAATCACAGTGGGCATGGCCGCCATTGTCCTGATCCTTGTGGGGTGGACGGTTCTGGGCCCGGGAATGAGCCTGGATAACCTGGCGGTGTTCCACCCCTACTTCATCATCCCCATCATGAACCTGGCTGTCTTCACCTTCCTCGCCCAGTACGTGGTCCCCGAAATGGCCCGCGGCATGGAGGAGACTCCTGATCTTCTTCCGAAGGCCATCATCGCGGGGATGGCGGCAACCGGGTTCACCCTCACACTCGTGCCGTTCGCCGCCCTGGGTCTTCTGGGTACTGAAGTCACCGAAGTGGTCACCGTGGCGTGGGGCGACCGCCTCGGCCCGGTGGCGTACTACCTGGCGAATATCTTCGCCCTGGCGGCGATGCTGACCTCATTCCTCGCCATCGGCTTCACCATGATGCGCAACGTCATGAACATCTTCCACTGGGGGGAATTGGGTCGGACGCGTCTCGCGGCTCTCCTGCTCACGGTCATCCCGCCGATGTCTATCGTGCTCGCAGGTCTGGGAGGTTTCGTCTCCGCCTTGTCCTACGCAGGCGGTTTCGCCGGCGCGATCATGTCAGTGGTCCCGGTGCTCCTGCTCCGGGCAGCCCGCTCCTACGGCGACCGAACTCCCGGCTGGGCGGCCGGGGTGGTTTCTCATCCGGTGATCCAGTGGACGATCATCAGCGTCTATGTCGCCGCCTTCATCTATTCGATCATGTCCCTGACCGGGGTGGTCCCTGAAGGCTGGGCCTGATCCCACGGAGCATGCGCCCCTGATCCGGCAGACACGTAGAATGTGACCCAAGCCACCATATGGGGAGGTTGTCATGGCTCCACCCGCCAACGCAGAGCTCTTCGACTTCGATGTCGTCGAGTGGTTCAACTCAGAAGCGTTGACTCCGGAGGACCTGCACGGGCGGGTGGTGCTCGTCGAGTTCTTCCAGATGCTCTGCCCGGGCTGCGTCAACAACGGGATCCCCCAGGCGCAGCGGGTCCACCGTCTGGTGAAGGCCGATCAGGTGGCGGTCATCGGAATCCACAGCGTCTTCGAACACCACGACGTCATGACGCCGGCCGCCCTCGCGGTGTTCCTCGCCGAGTTCGGCGTGACCTTCCCCGTCGGCGTCGACCGGCCCGGGGACATCCTGCCGCTGACGATGAAACGCTGGCGGCTCGAGGGCACGCCCGCCACCATGCTCGTCGACCGGCGGGGCCGAGTCCGACAGACCTGGTTCGGAAAGCTCGACGACCTGGTGCTCGGCGTGTGGCTGGGAACGCTGCTGACGGAGACTTAGGCCTCCAGCTGCTCCCCCAGCTCGAGCCACTCCATCTCCAGCTCCTCCCGCTCGGACTCGAGGGCCTTGAGCTTTCCGTCCAGGTCAGCCAGTGTGCCCGTGTCCATCGTCTCAGCCGCGGCAGCCATGTCCGCGTGGATCTTCTCTATCTTCGGGTCGAGTTTCCCGATCTTCCGTTCCAGAGCGTTGAACTGCTTACGCAGGTCACGCTCTTCCTGCGAGCTCAGACCGTCCTGCTTTTCGACGACCGCCCGGTCCTTCTCGCCGAGATCCAGCGGACCGGAACCGGCCGCCGCGGCCATGTCGCGCCGGATCTCCAGGTACTGCTCGATCCCGCGGGGCAGGTTGGTGAGGTTTCCGTCCCCGAACAGAGCCCACGTGGAGTCTGCGACGCGCTCGATGAGATAGCGGTCGTGGGAGATGACCACGAGGGTGCCCGGCCAGGAATCGAGGAGGGACTCCAGCTCCTGGAGGGTGTCGATGTCGAGGTCGTTGGTGGGCTCGTCGAGAAGCAGGACATTCGGTTCCGCCATGAGCACCCGGGTGAGCTGCAGCCGGCGGCGCTCGCCGCCGGAGAGGTCCCCGACCGGGGTGCGCTGACGCTTCGCGGAGAATCCGAGCCGTTCGGCGAGCTGGGACGCGGAAAGCTCCTTCTTGCCCAGCTGGACGTAGGAGGCGACATCCTCCACGGCGTCGATGAGCCGCATAGTGGGATCAAGATCGTCGAGCTCCTGACGCAACCAGCCCAGCCGGACGGTCTGCCCCTGGATGCGCCTGCCCTCGGCGAGGGGATGCTCGCCGGCGAGCGTGCGCAGGAGCGTGGTCTTTCCGGAACCGTTGACACCGACGAGGCCGATGCGCTCGCCGGGCGACAGCCGCCAGGTCAGATGGTCGACGAGCATGCGCCCGTCCGGGGCCTCCACGCGGGCGTCCTCAAGTTCGATGACGACCTTGCCCTGCCGTTGGCGCGAGAAGGCCGTGAGCTCGACGGAGTCGCGCGGGGAAGGAACGTCGGCGATGAGCGCCTCGGCCGACTCGATGCGGTAGCGGGGCTTGGAGGTTCGCGCGGGTGCGCCACGGCGCAGCCAGGCCAGCTCCTTGCGGGCGAGGTTCTGGCGGCGCTGTTCGATGGCGTCGGCCTGCCGGGCGCGTTCCGCGCGGGCGAAGATCCAGTCGTTGTAGCCGCCCTCGTAGATGTCGACGCGGCCGTCGTGCACCTCCCACGTCACGGTTGCGACGATGTCGAGGAACCAGCGGTCGTGCGTGACCACGACGATCGCGATCTTCCGGTTGAGCAGATGCTCCGCCAGCCACTGCACGCCCTCGACGTCGAGGTGGTTGGTCGGCTCGTCGAGGACGACGAGGTCGAGATCGCGCACCAGCGCCGCCGCGAGGTTCACCCGGCGGCGCTCTCCGCCGGAGAGCCCCCCGACCTTCGTGTCCAGACCGAGGTCCGCCACGCCCAGGCCGCCGAGCACCTCGCGGACCAGCGCGTTGGACGCCCATTCGAAGGTCTGCAGGCCCAGCGGCGCGAGGACGACGTCCGCGACGGTGTCCTCGTCCCTGAGGTTCGCCCGCTGCGTGACCACCGCCATCCGCAGGTCGGAGTTGTGGGACACACGGCCGGAGTCGGGTTCCTCAACGCCGGTGAGGACCTCCAGGAGGGTGGTCTTGCCGCCGCCGTTGAGACCGACGACGCCGATGCGTTCGCCGGTCTGGACGCCGAGGCTCACGCCGTCGAGCAGGGTCTTGAGACCCCAGGACTTGGAGACATTCTCGAGATTGATCAGGTTCGCCATATCAACTGCAGAGTCTAGGCCGACGAAGGGGCAGGACGTTAACTTCCGGGGCTGCAGTCGGAACCGACTTCCTATTTCTCGTGATTTTCACCCCGGTCGCGGCGCGGAAGGACGCGTGCGACGCAGTCCGCGGGAGTGCGCAACGGCGCACTCCGCAACGCCATGCGCTGGCCTTATTCTTCGAGGAAGGTCATGTCGGAGGCCCATGTTACGGTGCGGATGATCGAACGCTAATTCGACTACTCGGGGACAACAGGATGCTCGCAACCATCGCTACTCTGACCGACCAGTCCGACACCGACCTCACCGCCGACATCACCGATGCACACCGACAGCTCACCCGCTACAAGGCACGCTTCATCGTCACCCTCGCCGAGTTTCACGCCCGGGAACTCGCCAGTGCACACGGCGCACCCAACACGGCCGTATGGCTGCAACGCACACACGGCATCGCCCGGCGCACCGCCTACGAATACCTCGGCGTCGGCGCGCGGCTGAAGAAATTTCCGCTGCTGGCGCAGGCGTTTCTCGACGCTGCCCTCTCCTACTCCCTCGTCCGCCTCCTGCTGCGCTACATGACCCCGGACAACGAGGAGGAGCTCCTCGAGCTGGCGCGCACCCACCCGTTCGCCGAGCTGGTCCTGCTGCTCGCCGGCCGGGATCAGCCCGACGCCAGGCCTACAGCCAACCGGATCTCCGTCGTCACCGACCCCGACACCGGAGAGGTCCGCATCTGGGGGCGCCTCGACCCCGAGCGCGGGGCGGAGTTCATGGCGGCGCTGAAGATCTCGGAGCTCGCGAACCTCATCGACATCGACGGAGTGGACGAGGAGGTGCTGGAGGACCCCGCAGCCGTCGAGAAGCTCGTCGAGGAGGCGCGGGCGCCGGAGAAGCCGGCGCGGCCATCCCGGTTCGGGCCGCCGCCGGCCGCCACCGTGTTCACCGCCTTCATGGGCCTGATCCACATGGTGCGCAGCCACCCGCTCAGCCGGGTGCGCGCCCCGGGAGCGGAGGTCAATGTCTTGTTCACCCAGGACAACCGGGCCTTCCTCCCCGGCCACCACGGCGGGCGGACCGGCCAGCTGATGCGCTCGGTTCTCAACGGTTCGGTCCGTTACCACCTGCTGTCCAGGTCCGGGCTCGCGCTCAAGGTCACCAGGGCCACGCGCCTCGCCTCCCAGGCGCAGATGAAGGCACTGCTCAACGCCTGGGGTTTCCAGTGCGCCGGGCCCGGCTGCGACCACACCCGCTTCCTGGAGTTCCACCACATCGTCCCCTGGGCGGAGGGCGGCACCACTGAGCTGGCCAATCTGATCCCGCTGTGCTCCGGCTGCCACGCGCTGGTCAGCGCAGGCACCATGACCGTGCACATTGATTCGGATCCCGGGCTCATCCGGTTCCGGTTCCCGGACGGCGAGTCCTACACCTCGGAAAACCGGCAGCCGGCGGTCACAGATGAAGCGATGGGACAGTGGCGCGACCGGTACTTCGACGGACCTGTCCCCCGCGGCGACGAGGACCTGCTGCAGGTGTGGGAGCACGAGGACAGCTTCGACGAACCCCCGGAGGAAGGGGACGGGAGTGCGCCACGGCGCACTCAGTAGATGAGGTGCGCACCCTTCGCCGGTCCGTGGGCGACCGTGCCGGAGTAGGCGCTGCCGTCCGCCAGCAGATCGTCGAGAACGTCACGGGCATGCAATTCGGAACTGCACAGGAACGCCACGGTCGGACCGGAGCCGGACACCATCGAGGCCAGTGCACCCGCATTCATGCCTGCCGTCCGGACATAACCGATGTCGTGTCGCAGCGTGAGCGCCGGTATCTGCAGGTCGTTCGTCATGGCCGCCGCGAGCTGCCGTGGATCCCCGGTCGTCAACGCCCGGGCCAGCTCGCCCGTGTCCAGGGAAGGCGGGACGTTGGTGCTGCCGCCTGAGCGGAGGAAATCGAGCTGGTGGAACACCTTCGGGGTGGACAGCCCTTCGGTGAAGAACGCCAGCGCCCAGTGGTATGTGCCGCGGGAGAGCATCGGCGTGAGCTGCTCGCCGCGGCCGGTGCCCAGCATTGTGCCGCCCCGCAGAGTGAAGGGGACGTCGGACCCCAGCCCGGCAGCGATTTCCGACAAAGTGTCCATGGGCAGGGCCGGGCAGGTTCCACTGAACATGGCATGCGCCGCGACGAGCGCCGCCGCCGCGTCGGCGGAACCTCCGGCCATTCCACCGGCGGTGGGGATGCCCTTATTGATGTGGATCGCCACCCGGGGAGCATCCGACAGTGCATGGTTGGCCCGGTAATAATCGACGAGTTTGTCGACGGCGCGCCACGCCAGGTTCGAGCTGTCCGTCGGCACCGACGCCGCGTCCAGCCCCGCAACGGTCAGCCCGGCGACGATGCTTCCCGAGGTCACCCGGTCGTCGTCGTCGACGTCGAGCCGCACCGTGTCCGAGAGGCTGAGCGACTGGAACACCGTGACGAGGTCGTGGTACCCGTCCGCCCGGCGGTCCCCGACCCCGAGGTGCAGGTTGACCTTGGCGTGCGCGCGTGCCGCGAAGCGCCTCATGAGGCAATCCCCGCCAGCCGCACGAAGTCGTGGACGGTGAGCTTCTCGCCGCGCAACTGCGGGTCGATTCCCGCGCCCCGCAGCGCTTCCTCGGCGGCTGGTGCGGAACCGTAGTGCCCGGACAGCGCGGCGCGGAGGGTCTTTCGGCGCTGGGCGAAGGCGGCGTCGATGACGGGCCAGACAGCGGCGCGCGTCTCATCGGTGATGGGCCACGGTTCGGTACCGGGCTCGAAGCAGTCGATGCGGACCAGGCCAGATTCAATGTTGGGCGCCGGCCAGAACACGTGGCGGCCGATGGCGCCCGCGCGGCGGACATCGCCGTAGAAGGCGGCCTTGACACTGGGGACCCCGTAGATCTTCGAGCCGGATTCCGCGGCCAGCCGGTCCGCCACCTCTGCCTGCACCATGACGAGGACGCGGCGGATACTCGGGAACGTCGCCAGCAGGTTGAGCAGCACGGGAACGGATACGTTGTACGGCAGGTTCGCCACCAGCGCGGTGGGTTCCTCAATATCCTCCGGGGTGACCCGCAGGGCGTCCTTCTGCAGGACAGTCAACCGGTCGGCGTAGTCCGGTGCGCGCCAGGCGACGGTTGCGGGCAGCTCGGCAGCCAGACGACGGTCGATCTCCACTGCGGTGACTTTCTCCACCGTGTCCAGCAACCCGAGCGTCAGCGAACCGAGTCCCGGCCCCACCTCCACGACGTGGTCGGAGGGGTCGAGCTCGGCCGCCGCGATGATCCGGCGCACGGTGTTGGGGTCGTGCAGGAAATTCTGGCCGAGCTTCTTCGTCGGGGTGACGTCGAGTTTCTCCGCCAGGGCGCGGATCTCCACGGGGCCGAGCAGCTCGGCGGGCTGAACACTGGAGGTCATGCAACCAATCTAGACCAACCGGTCGGCAATGCCCTACTGGCTGCCTCGGTGGCTGCCCTCGGCGAACTCCTCCACGATTTTCGCGTTGAAGGCTGGCAGGTCGGCCGGGGTGCGGGAAGAGACCAGTCCGTTGTCCACGTGGACCTCCTCGTCGACCCAGGTCGCTCCGGCGTTGCGCAGATCGGTTTTCAGCGAGGCGTAGGAGGTGAGGGTGCGGCCGTCGAGCACGTCCGCGTCAGCGAGGATCCAGCCGCCGTGGCAGATCACGCCGACCGGCTTGCCCGCCTCGACGTGCTTCTTGACGAAGGAAACGGCGTCGGCGTCCATGCGGATCTTGTCCGCGTTGCCCGTGCCGCCCGGTAGAATGAGTGCATCGAACTCGGCGGGGTCGGCGTCGGCGGTGGTTCCGTCAACTGTGATTGACGTGCCGTTCTTGCCTTCGATGGTGCCCGCCTCGGTCGACAGGACACTCACGGTCGCCCCGCGCTCCCGGACGGCCTCCACCGGCCCGGTCAGCTCGGAATCCTCAAACTGGTTGGTGGCGATGACCGCCACCTTGACGTTGCTCAGGTGAGACATGGTGGTTACCTTTCGCATGCGTTCGGCGGAATATCCTTACGCACCCGAGGGTAACCAGATTCTGCTTTTAGCGCAGGCCCATCTTGGCGGTGCAGGCGGGCCATGCGCCCCAGCCCTGGCTCGCCTGGGTCTTCTCGGCGATGGCGATCTGCTGCTCGCGGGAAGCCAGGTTCGCGGTCGGCGCGAACTGGGTGCCGCCGTACGCGGCCCAGGTGGACGGCGAGAACTGCAGGCCGCCCTGGTAGCCGTTGCCCGTGTTAATGGCCCAGTTGCCGCCGGACTCGCACTGCGCGAGGGTGTCCCAGACGGAACCCCCGCCGACGGCCGGGGCGGAGGCGGCGGGTGCCGCGGCAGCGGCAGCGGAAGCGGATGCCGCGGGTGCCGGCGCGGTCTTGGTGCCGCGGGCGATCTTGGCGGCGGTGGCCGGGGCGACCTCCACCTCGTTGATCTTCTCGCGGGCGGACTCGACGCCGTTGACGGTGGTGATGCGGGTGGTGACCTCGCGGGTGCCGGGGGCGCCTTCGACGAGGACCTTCTCGGTGCCCCGGAGAGCCTCCGGGTCGTCGACGTACTCGGTCTGCGCGGTGAAGGATTCCGTGGCGGTTTCCTCGTCGATGGAGATGCGCTCGATCTCGATCTTCGCTCCCCTGTCCAGCGGGGCGTCGATTTCCGGGGTGACCTTGTCGTGCTCGCCGAGCTCGATGCCGCGGGCGTCGAGAAGCTCGCGGACGGTGGCGGCGGCGATCTCGGTGTAGACGACCTTGCCGCCGTCGTTGACGGCGACGATCTTCGGGGTGGTGATGTCCACGCGCATGCCGTCGGTGAGGCGGGTCCCGCCGTCCTCTTCTATGCGGGCCGCCGGGGTGACGCCGTCGAGCTCGCCGAGGAGGTCCTCGACAGTCAGGGCGGTGGAGGTGATGTCGGTGGTGCGGCCGTCGATGACCACGGCGACGGGCTTGGCGGTGCGGACGGTGATGTTGGAGCCCTTGGTCAACGTCTCGCTGGGTGCCGGGTAGACCAGGTCCTCGTTAGCGACCTCGACGCCGGCGGCCTCGAGGGCGCCGGCGACGTCGCGGGACATGGTGGTCAGCTCGGTCGTCTCGCCGTTGATGTCGAGGGTGACATCCTTCTGTGCTCCGGCGACGGTGACCCCGCCGACCAGCAGCGCACCCATCACACCGCCGGCGGCGAGGCGCTTGGTGGTGGAGGTGCCGGAGTTGATCCGCGTGATTCGTGAAGTGTTGTTGAGGCCCATGGGGATATACATTCTCGATCTCATTCGGGGAAGGCGTGGACTCCAGGTGGCGTTCCCGTCACCCGACTCTGCTCGTTAGTCACAGTACGGTAACAGTTCAATGTCGTCCAGGGAACCTCCAGCGCCCGGAGACGGGGCGACGCCCGACCCCAGGCCGCCCCCACCTGCCCCGACGCGCCATTCAAGCGTCAATGTGAGAATGGTCACCCAACGCGGAGATATACCCGGTCGAAAGTTTCGGAGACCTCTTCGGCGAGCTCCAGCGGTTCCATCCCCCGCGCCTGCGCCACACACAGTGCGGTGTGGCCGATCAACGCCGGCTCGTTGCGCGCCCCCCGGAACGGCTCCGGCGTCATGTACGGCGCGTCGGTCTCGATGAGAACCTGCCCCCGCGGCGCGATCCGGGCGACCTCCCGCAGCTCCCCGTTACGTTTGAAGGTGACGTTGCCCGCGAAGCTGAGGACATACCCGCGGGACAGCGCCTCCTCCGCCACCGCGAGCGGGGAGGAGAAGCAGTGCAGGATCGTCTCCACCGGGCTCGGGGCGTCCGCCAACACGCGCATGAGCTCCTCGTCCGCCTCGCGGTTGTGCAGCATCAGCGCCTTCCCCTCGGCGACCGCCAGGCCGATGTGCCAGCGCAGCGCCTCCTCCTGCACCGCCAGCGGCGCGGTCCGCTCCGGCTCGTGCCTGATCCAGTAGGTGTCCAGGCCGGTCTCCCCCACCGCCACGCACCGCGGGTCGGTGGCCATCTCGGCGAGACGGGCGCGGGCGGCACCGTCCAGCTCGTGCGCCCGGGTCGGATGAATCGCGCACGCCGCGTACACCCGTTCGTGGTGATGCGCCGCCTGCAGAGCCAGCTCCGCCTCGGCCAGCCCGTCGCCCACCGTGCAGAGCTTATCGACGCCCGCGGCCACCGCCCGCGCCACAATCGCGTCCACCTCGTCCGGCGTCCCTGCCCCGGCCGACGCGAGGTGCGTGTGAGCGTCGACGAGGCCCGGGATCGGGTCGGCGGGCACGGGCGTGGGACGGGGCTTCTTCTTCGACATGCCTGCATTGTAGGGGCATGGACTTCTCCCGCCTGGTCGACCTCACCCGCCCGATGTGCCCGGGCCAGCCGAAATTCCCCACCGACCCCGACATGGAGATCCACAGCCTCGCGGCAGCCGGCCCGGACTCCTTCGAGGTGTTGTCCTACCGTCTCGCCGGCCCCTGGGGAACACACGTCGACGCCCCCGGACACGCCGTCCCTGGTGGGCGAACGTTGGCCGAGATCCCACCGGCCGAGCTGATCATGCCCCTCGCCGTCATCCCGCTCACCGGCGCACCCTCCCTCACCGCCGCCGGTATCCGCGCGTGGGAGCGCGCGCACGGGCAGGTCCCCGCCGGAGGCTTCGTCGCCCTGAACACCGGGTGGACGGACCACAACTCCCCCGGCACCCCGGGTTGGGCCCTCGACGCCGTGGAGCTGCTCCACGCCCGGGGAGTGCGGGCGATCGGGCACGACACCCTCAACACCGACCCCGGCGCGCTGACTGCCCTCGGCGACTACCCCGCGCAACGCCTCTGGCTTTCCCGGGACCACTGGCAGGTGGAGTTCCTCACCAACCTGGACCAGGTGCCGGCGACGGGGGCGACGATGTGGGTGTCCTGGCCGGTGCCGGCGGACGGCTCCTCTTTCCCCGCCCGCGCCCTGGCGCTTCTGCCCTAACCCCGGCTGGCCACTGCCAGGGGCAGCACCGGCTGGCCCGTGCGCTCCGCCAGCGCGGCCCCGGCCACGGTGACCGACCAGCCGGTGTCGATGAGATCGGTGACAAGCAGCACCGGACCGTCGGCGGGGCCTACGCCGCTGACATCCCAGTGGTTGAGCAGCGCCGTCACCCGGTAAGCGGAGTTCTGCGCCGTGACCTCATCCGCCCCGGGGCGGACCGGCAGCACACCGGCGTAGACCATCCTGCCGACTCCCGCGACGGCCTCCGCCAGGGCCGCGACGAACTCCGTGGCCGCAGGATCGTGCGAGCCGAGGGCGACGACCGTGGTGGGCCTCGCATCCCAGTCCCAGTCGGAGAGCACCGCGACAATCCGCGGCAACCAGGTGTCCTGCTGCCAGGGTGAGGTCGGCCGCCAGGACTTCTCTGCCAGCAGCGCCGTCAGCGCCGGGCCCCGGGCGATGTCGTTGAGCCTGCCCAGCGCGCGGCCGGGCTCGACCCCGTGGATGCGCCCGCGCACGCTGATGCCGGTGGGCCACTGCCGCCGCTGGGCGACTCTGACCCCGGGGGCGGTGAGACGCTCGGAGACGCGCTGGGCAACCGAGGCGTCGATACCCGTGTCCCACCTGCTCCCCGTGCAGTTGTCGCAGCGGCCGCACGGCCCCGTGGCGGTGGAATCGTCGAGCTGCCCACGCAGGAAGAGCATGCGGCAGGAGTCCGCTGCCTCGTAGGCGAGCATGGCCTCCTGCTCGGCGGTTCGCGCCTGGGCGAGGGCGGCGTAGCGTGCGGCGTCGTAATGCCAGTCCCGCCCGGTCCCCAGCCAGCCGCCCTTGACGCGCCGCACGGCACCGTCGACGTCGAGCACCTTGAGGACCTGGTCGAGCCGGGAACGCGAGAGGTTGACCTGCGCCTCCAGCTTCATCGTCGACTGCGCCTCATCGGTGAGGACGCTGAGCAGGTGGCGGACCGTGTCCTCGTCAGGGAAGGAGACCGAGGCGAAATACTCCCAGATCTCGGTGTCCTCCGCGCCGGGCAGGAGGATGACGTCGGCGCGTTCCGTGCCGCGGCCCGCACGGCCGATCTGCTGGTAGTAGGACACCGGGGATCCCGGCGCGCCGACGTGCACGACGAAGCCGAGATCCGGCTTGTCGAAGCCCATGCCCAACGCCGAGGTCGCCACCAGCGCCTTGAGCTCGTTGTCGAGCAGCGCATGTTCGAGACGCTCCCGCTCCCCCGCCTCGGTGCGCCCGGTGTAGGCGGCGACGTTCCACCCGGCGGCCTCGAGCGCCTCCGCGAGGTCCTCCGCGGCGGCGACGGTGAGGCAGTAGATGATGCCAGAGCCCTCGAGCTCCGCCAGGTGGGTGGCCAGCCAGGCGGGCCGGGTGGTGGTGTCCGCCAGACGCACCACCGCCAGATGCAGCGACTCCCGGTCCAGGCCGCCGCGCAACACCCCCGTGTCTTCTCCCAGTTGCGCCTGCACGTCCGCGACGACGCGGTCGTTGGCCGTGGCTGTGGTCGCCAGCACGGGTACACCTTCGCGCAGACCGGCAAGCAGGTCGCGGATACGGCGGTAGTCGGGGCGGAAATCGTGGCCCCAGTCGGAAATGCAGTGCGCCTCATCCACGACCACCATGCCGACGGTCGCCGCGAGCGCCGGGAGGACCTCGTCCCGGAAACCGGGGTTGTTCAGCCGTTCCGGGGAGATCAACAGGACGTCCACCTCCCCGGCCGCGACCTTCGCCTGGATCTCCTCCCACTCCGTCATGTTCGCGCTGTTGAGCGTGGCCGCGCGGATCCCCGCCCGTTCCGCCGCCGCCACCTGGTTGCGCATGAGCGCAAGCAGCGGCGAGATGATCAGCGAGGCCCCCGCACCGGCCTCCCGGCGGAGCTTCGCCGCGATGAAGTAGACCGCGGATTTGCCCCACCCCGTCCGCTGGACGACGAGCATCCGGCGCCGGTGGTTGACGAGAGCGTCGATCGCTGTCCACTGGTCGTCGCGCAACTGCGCGCCCGGTCCTGCGATACCGGTGAGAAGTTCGTTGGCCATTGACCTGGTTGCCTGCATGGACACCACGGTATCCCAGGCCCCCGACATTAGGCGTGAGCTGCAAGTTCGTCGTCGATGGAGACGTTGCGCGCGGCCCGGAAACCCACCGCCGCCATCAGCGCGCACAACGCCATCAGGACGGGCAGGATGACCGACCATCCCCCGGTGGCCTCGCGGACGACGCCGACGAGCAACGGGCCGGCCGCCGCGATGACGTAGCCGATCGGCTGGACGAAACCGGAGAGCCGTGCGGTGACCAGCGGCACGCGGCTGCGCGCGGGGATCAGCGCGATGGCGGTGGGGAAACAGAAGCCGCCCACGCCGAGCAGGGCCGCCCACAGCATCGGCGTGGTGGCGGGTGCCAACCACAGACCGAGGTAGCCGGCGCCCATGAGGGCGGAGAACAGCACGGGCAACCACACGATACTGCGCAGGCGGTGGATGATCGCCGGCATGATCAACCCGCCGATGATGTTGAAACTTCCGGTCAGCGCGAGCGCCAGGCTCGCTGTGGCGGCCGATACCCCGTGGTCGACGTAGATCTTGGGCAGCCAGCCCATCTGGATGTAGGCGTGCATGGACTGCAACCCGAAGAACAGCATGAGGAACACCGCGGTCGGCGAACGCCAGAGGGAGACCGATCTGACGGGCCCGCCGGTATGGCCGGCCGTGCGCGGCGGCGTGGAGGACGGCACGTCCCGGCCGACCCGCAGCACCAACCCGAACCAGACGAGCACCTGGAGGGCGGCGGGAATGGTCCACAGGAACAGGGCCCACCGCCAGGCGTCCGGGGCGTCGGAAATCACGGCGGTGAGCGGGCCGACGGCGCCGGAGAAACCGAGGACTGAACCGTAGACAGTCATGAGCGCCACGATGTGCCGGCCGCCGTGGTTCTTGATCCACGCGGGCAGGAGAACGTTCGCCACGGCGATACCTGTGGTGACCAGCGCAGTGAACACGATGAACACCCAGATGCCTCCCACCCAGGGCCGTGCCGCCAGGCCGATGACAGCGAGGGCCGCACCCAGGAACAGCGTGCGGGTCAATCCCAGGCGGATGGCCAACGGCACTGCCAGCAGGCCGAAGATCGCGAAGAAGAGGCCGGGGATGGCGGTGATGACGCCCGCGAGGGAGCCGCCGACCTGGAAGGCGTCGAGGGTGTCCGCCAGGACCGCGCCGAGCGATGAGATACCGGCACGCAGGTTGAAGGCGGCGATGAACACCGCCGTAAACAACAGCAGCGCCGGCAGGACGGTTCGCGTACTCACTGGGGTTTCCTCCTTCAGCAGGGATCCCAGCGTAGTACGTAACACCAATTACTGGACGGGCGCCCACTCCGGGCCGGTCTCCGCCAGCTCCGGGTCCAGCTTCTGGATCAGCGGGGCGGGCTTGGCCAGCGGGGTGCCGGGCACGACGTCGATACGCTTCCACACCGCCTGCTGGGCGGAGTAGTTGCCGGTGATCACCGGGTAGGTCTGGCCCTCCTCGGGCAGGCCGACGCCGACGAGTTCGACCGGCATGTCGTCGGCGACTTCGTGGATCTCGGGCTTCGCGGCCCAGACACCGTCGCGGCCGAGAGTCTCGTGCACCCGCTGGGCGATATGGGGCAGGTACGGGGTGAGCAGCACGTTGCAGTCGGAGACGACCTGCAGCGCGGTCCACAGGACGGTGGCCAGACGCTCGCGCTGGGACTCGTCCTTAGCCAGCTTCCACGGCTCCTGCTCGGCGATGTAGGCGTTGGCCTCGCCGACCACGTGCATGGCGGCGGTGATGCCGTTCTTGAACTTCGACTGCGCCAGGTTGTCCCCGACGATGTCGAAGGTGGTGGCCGCCAGATCGAGGATCCGCAGATCGGAGTCGGTGAGTTCGGCCGGGGCGGGGACCGCGCCGAAATTCTTGTGCGCCATGGACACCGTGCGGTTGACCAGGTTCCCCCAGCCGTTGGCGAGCTCGTTGTTCACCCGGCGGACGAACTCGTCCCAGGTGAAGTCGGTGTCGGTGTTCTCCGGGCCGGCGACGGCGATGAAGTAGCGCAGCGGATCCGGGCCGAACTCGGCGAGAAAATCCTTGACGTAGATGACCACGCCTTTGGACGAGGAGAACTTCGAGCCCGACATGGTGAGGAACTCCGAGGACACGACCTCTGTCGGCAGGTTGATCTCGCCGTACTTGTGGAGCTCGCCCCCCTTCGATCCCTTGCCGGCGTACCCGATGAGCTCGGCAGGCCAGATCTGGGAATGGAAGGTGATGTTGTCCTTGCCCATGAAGTAGAAGCCGGCGGCCTCGGGGTCCTGCCACCACTGCTTCCACGCGTCCGGGTTTCCGGAGCGCCACGCCCACTCGATGGAGGCGGAGAGGTAGCCGATCACGGCGTCGAACCACACGTAGAGCTTCTTGGCGTTGTTGTCTGCCCAGCCGTCGACCGGGATCGGGACGCCCCAGTCGATGTCGCGGGTCATGGCGCGCGGGCGCAGGTCCTCGAGCAGGTTGAGGGAGAACTTCAGCACGTTGGGGCGCCAGTCCTCGCGGCCGCGCAGCCACTCCCCCAGCGCGCCGGCCAGGGAGGGCAGGTCGAGGAGGAAATGCTCCGTCTCGACGAACTTCGGGGTTTCCCCGTTGACCTTGGAGACCGGGTTGATCAGGTCGGCCGGGTCGAGCTGGTTGCCGCAGTTGTCGCACTGGTCGCCGCGCGCGCCGTCGGCGCCGCAGATCGGGCAGGTGCCCTCGATGTAGCGGTCCGGCAGGGTGCGGCCGGTCGACGGGGAGACCGCGCCCATCGTGGTCTCCCTGATCATGTAGCCGTTCTCGTACAGGCCGGTGAACAGCTCCTGCACCACCGCGTAATGGTTGCGGGTGGTGGTGCGGGTGAACAGGTCGTAGGACAGGCCGAGCCCGGCGAGGTCCTCCACGATCTGGCGGTTGTAGCGGTCGGCGAGCTCCTTGACCGTCACGCCCTCCTTGTCCGCCTGCACCAGCAGCGGTGTGCCGTGTTCATCCGTGCCCGAGATCATGAGGACCTCGCTGCCGATCATCCGCTGGTAGCGGGCGAAGACGTCGGAGGGGACGCCGAAACCGGCGACGTGTCCGATGTGGCGGGGGCCGTTCGCATACGGCCAGGCGACGGAGACAAGCACAGACTGGGTCATGGGATACACCCTATTTCATGGGCGTCTGCTTGTTGCGCTTGGCCAATCGCTTCTGCCGCCGCGCCTTCAGTTCCTCCGCCCGGACATGCTCGGCGTGGATGCGCCGTTCGCGCGCCAGACGGGCCGCGAAGTCCAGCTGAGAGCGGTGGTCGAGGTACTGGACGTCGTTTCTGAGGTCCTTCACCAGCGCAAACATCAGTCCGATGATGATCAACAGGAAGGGGCTGGCGGCGACGATGGTGATGGACTGCAGGTTCGCCAGGGAGTCCTCGCTCGCGGTGAGCATGACCATGCCGACGGCCGCGGTCATCAGGCCCCACAGCGCGGAGACCCACGGGGTGGGGTTGGTGCGGCCGTGCTGGGACAGCGTGGCCATCACGGTCGACGCGGAATCAGCCGAGGTAATGAAGAACGAACCCAGCAGGATCATCGCCACCACGCCCATGATGGTGCCGCCCGGCAGCTGGTGGAGCAGGTTGAACAACTGGGACTCGGCCGTGCCGTCGCCCCAGATGGAGGTGCCGTTCTGCTCGAAGGTGATGGCGGTGCCGCCGAAGATGGAGAACCACACCACCGACACCAGCGACGGCACGACCAGGACGCCGATGGTGAATTCGCGGATCGTGCGGCCCCGGGAGATGCGCGCCAGGAACATGCCCACGAAGGGCGACCAGGAGATCCACCACGCCCAGTAGAAGATGGTCCAGCCGCCCAGCCACTCGCCGGCGGTGCCGTCGGCTGACACGGCGGTACGACCCGCCATCTCGAAGAACTGGGCGAAGTAGGAGGAGAGCGAGGTGGGCATGAGGTTGAGCACCGAGATCGTCGGGCCGAGGACGAACACGAAGATGGCCAGGAGCGCGGCCAGGATCATGTTCGCGTTGGACAGGTACTGGATGCCCTTGCCCACACCGGAGACCGCGGAGATCAGGAAGGCCAGCGTGAGCACGCCGACGATGCCCACGATGGTCCACGTGCCAGGCGAATCAATCAGCCCGGAGGCGGAGAGCCCGGCCCGGATCTGCAGCGCGCCGACACCCAGAGAGGTGGCGGTGCCGAAGATGGTGGCGATGATGGCCAGGACGTCGATGAGCCGGCCGAAGCCGCCCCGCGCACCCTTCTCCCCGATGAGCGGGATGAAGGCCGAGGAGACCAGCTGGCGGCGTCCCAGACGGAACGTGGAGTAGGCGATGGCCAGGCCGACGATTCCGTAGATCGCCCAGGGGTGCAGCGTCCAGTGGAACAGTGTCGCCGCCATGGCGGTGCCGACCTCCTGCGGCTGATGGGCGGGCACGCCCTCGCGGTAGAAGGTGAGCGGCTCCGTCGCGCCGTAGAACATCAGGCCGATGCCCATGCCGGCGGCGAACATCATCGCGATCCAGGAGACCGTGCGAAACTCCGGCGCCTCGTCGTCGCCGCCGAGCCGGATGGTTCCGAACTTGGTCACCGCGATGACGATCATGTATCCGACGAAGATGGTGCCGAAGATGACGAAGGCCCAGCCGAGGTTGTCCACCACGAAGGAGAGGGCGGAGGAAGCGAAGTTAGCGAAATTATCGGGGGCGAGAATACCCCAGCCGACCGTGGCCAGCACGACGGCGGCGGAGACGAGGATGATGCCCCAATCGAAGGTCGGGGCCTCCCCCGCCGCATCGCCGAGCGCCTCCCGGTCCGTGGCGGCCTGGTCCGTGGCGGCTTGGTCGAATTGGTTGATCTGCTCGCCGATGACGTCGGCGTCCGACATCATCGAGGCCAGCTCCTGGGTGGCTGTTGAATCAGTTAGTCCCTCTTGAGGGTCGGAAGTGGTCATTCCTTTAGTCTCCCAGCTAAGGCGCTGGTTTCCACTTCCGGACGCACGCAAAGAGCGGGCGTGCAGGCTTTTTCATCCCGGCCGTCGCCGTCGGGAGACAAGTTACGGCAGTTCACCGGCGTTAAACTGCCGACTTCCTCACAACCTCATAACAAATCCCTGACAACCCTCAACGCGCGGCGAGAACCGCCTCGTACAGCTCTCGGTTGGATACCCCCCGCCCGGCCGCGACCTGCCGGCAGGCATCTTTCAGCCGCACGCCCTCGCCCACGAGGGACTCCACCACGGGCACGAGGTCGGCCACGTTGAACTCCTCCGGCGTCCCGCCCTCGATGACGACAGTGATCTCGCCCTTCACTCCCCCGGCCGCCCACTCGGCGAGCTCCGGCAGGGTGCCCCGGCGGACCTCCTCGTAGGTTTTGGTCAGCTCCCGGCACACCGCCGCGCGGCGGGTGCCGCCGAGGATCTCTGCTGCGTCGGCGAGCGTTTCGGCCAGACGGTGCGGGGACTCGAAGAAGCAGGCCGCGCGCTCCTCCGTGCGCAGCGACCCCAGCCACTCCCGGCGGGCGCCGGCCTTGCGGGGCGCGAAGCCGTCGAAGAGGAAACGTCCCACCGGAAGGCCGGACAATGCGAGAGCCGTCGGCACGGCGGAGGGGCCGGGCAGGCAGGTGACGGGGACGCCTCCGGTGTGGGCGGCGTCGACGAGCGAGTAGCCCGGGTCGGAGACCAACGGCATACCTGCGTCGGTGACCACGAGGACGATGCCGGTGCGGGCGGCGTCGAGAAGCTGCTGGGCTCGGCCCTCTTCGTTGTGGTCGTAGTTGGACACCACCTTCCCGCGGATCTCCACCCCCAGCGCGGCCGCGAGATTGCGCACCCGGCGGGTGTCCTCGGCGGCGATCACGTCCGCCCCGGCGAGTGCGGCGCGCAGGCGCGGGGAGGCGTCGTGGATGTTGCCCAGCGGGGTGGCGGCGAGCACCACTCCCCTGGGGGGCAGCAGGGAGGTATCGGAAACCATGACTGCCATGCTAGGCCCTCACGTCGGCACTGTGACCTAGACTCATCCGGGTGAGCACAGCCGTGGACAGTCAACCCCGTTTCGCCGCCCGGGTCCGGCCCGTCACGCCCCAGCCGTTCGGGTGGACCCGGGCCGACACCGTCAGCACTCTCGTCGTCGCCGCCCTGGCCCTGTTCACCCGCTTCGTGGGCCTGACCACCGCGACATCCTCCGGCACACCGGTCTTCGACGAGAAGCACTACGTTCCCCAGGCATGGGACATGGTGCGCTCCTGGATCAATCCGCTGACCGGCGGCATCGAGTCCAATCCGGGCTACGGCCTGGTGGTGCACCCGCCACTGGCGAAGCAGCTCATCGCGCTCGGCGAGTGGATGTTCGGGTACACCCCCCTGGGCTGGCGTTTCATGGTGGCGCTGTTCGGCGCCGCGACGGTCGTGATGACGATGCTGCTCGTCCGGCGGTTGGCGGGTACGTGGCAGGTGGCCACCTTCGCCGGCCTGCTGGCCACTTTCGACGGCGTGCTGCTGGTCGCCTCGCGCTTCGGCATGCTGGACATCTTCCAGGTGTTCTTCATCGTCACGGCGGTCTTCGCCCTAGCCTGCGACCACGCCCAGATGCGGGCCCGCATCCACCGGGCATGGGTGGAGGGGCGCCTGGGCGACTCCGCGTTGGGCCCGCGGCTGGGTTTCCGCTGGTGGCGTTTCACCGCAGGCGTATTCCTCGGCCTGTCCCTGGGGGTGAAATGGTCCGGCCTGTACTACATGGCATTCTTCGGCCTGCTGGCGGTCTTCCTGGACCTCGCGCTGCGGCGCCGCTACGGGATCCGCCGCCCGCTCCTCGGGGCGCTGGTGCGCGACGCCTTCCCCGCGTTCGCGTCGATGGTCATCCTGCCGGTGCTGCTCTACCTCTGGTCGTGGCGGGCCTGGTTCGCGTCCGAGACCTCGGTCTACCGGCACGCGAAGGTCGACGGCACCATCGGTTCAGAATCCTTGCTGAGGTTCCTGCCGGACTGGGCCGCGGGGTTCGCCTACTACCACCAGTCGGTGCTGGGGTTCCACGCCTCGCTGACCACCTCCGGGGGCCATTCTCACCCCTGGGATTCAAAACCATGGTCGTGGCTGGTGGCGGGGCGGCCCATCCTCTATTTTTCCTCCACCGACGTCGACTGTGCGGCGGGCACGTGCCGCCGCATGATCTACCTCTTCGGCACCCCGGCCATCTGGTGGCTGACGGTGCCGGTGCTGGCGTGGGCGGTCTGGTGCCTCGTAGTCCGCCGCGACCGCCGTTTCCTCCTCCCGGTGGTGGCTTTCGCCGCCGGTTTTCTCCCCTGGCTCGTCGGGTACGACCGCCAGATGTACTTCTTCTACGCCACCGCGCTGAGCCCCTTCCTCATCGCGATGCTGGCGCTCACCCTGGGGCAGGTGCACGGCCGGGGCGCCGAGGTCACCTGGCGGTGGGCGCGCAGGCTCTCGGAGGGGGGAATCCGCTGGGGCACCGTGGCGGTGGTCTCGTACCTTTCGCTGGCGGCGGCCATGTTCCTCTACTGGTCGCCCATCCTGTACGGCTACCTCGTCCCGGAGAGCTGGTACCAGTCGCTCATGTGGCTGCCCAGCTGGCGTTAGCGCGGGGAGGACGGACGGGGCTAGACCGGTTTCGCGGCCAGTTCACGCCAGACGGCGCGCAGCGTGACGTAGCCGTGGTGGTTCAACCAGGTCCACACCATTCCCACCGCGGTGAACAGCAGCAGGCCCAGGCCGACGAGCTGGGGGCCCGCGACGGTGTCCAGCACCAGGTCGCGGACGACGAAGCCGAACATGAACGTCCAGAGCGCCGCGACGACGGTGACGAGGCCGGACACCAGACGCGGTTTCCAGGCGATGGTGAACAGACCGAGGGCGAGGGACAGCCGGAAGGCCGCGGCGTCGACGAGCAGCGAGGCGGTGCGCGGATCGGAGTCCAGGGCCACGACGCCGTCGTCGCTGACCGGGGTCAGGCCGCTGGCGTCGCCGAGCAGCTGCACCCCCCACACCACCCAGATAAGGCCCGCGACGATCAGCAGGATCCGGGAGACCGCCAGCCCCACCATGCGGGAGTTGGCGGTGCGCCGCCACTCCGGTTCCACGCCCGCGATGATCAGCTCGGAGAGGTCCGGCGGGGCCATGCCGCCGTCCGCAGGCTCGATGAAGCGTAGCCGCCGGCTGAGCGCCACCGCCTCCTCCTGGAACTGGCGGCACTGCGCGCAGCCGGTGAGGTGGGCGTCGACGACGTCGTCGTCGAGCGGGGACGGCTCGCCGTCGAGCCGGGCGGAGAGCGCGGCCTGCACCTGGTCGTGGTCAATCACGTGCCAGCACCCCGTCCAGGCTCGCGCGGCCGGCCCCGAAGACGATGATCATCACCAGAGCGGCCGTCATGACGAGCGGGAACTCCACGCCGCCGGTCGCGGTGAAGAACCCCTCGCCGACATGCACGAACCACATCGCGGCCACCATGAGAAGCGCCAGCACGCCCGCCACCGCCGTGGTGAGAATGCCCACCACGAGCAGCGCCCCGCCGACCAGCTCGACGGCCATGACCAGCCACGCGGACAGTTTGGGCTGCGGAACGCCCCAGGCGCTGAACTGCCCCGTGGTCTCCGTCAGCCCCGTGATGACGAGCTTGTCCCAGCCGTGGGCGACGAACACGGTGCCGAGGACGATACGCAGGAGCAGCAGCGCAGCATCCCTCACAGCCGGTTTATCCATGCGATTAGACTACCCCGAAAGGCCGCATCCCCCGGAGAAGGGAGTCACCGTGCTCATTGATTCGCCCATCGGACCGCTCAGCCTCAGCGCCAGCGGCACCGGACTCACCGGAATCAGTTTCGGGGGCCCCGACGGGCCTCCGACTCCCCTGCTCCTCGACGCCGCCCGCCAGCTCGCCGACTACTTCGCCGGCACCCGACGGCTTTTCGACGTCCCCCTCGACCTCCCCGCCGCCGGCTTCCGCGCCGCCGCGCAGGCCCGGCTGGCGGAGATCCCCTACGGGCGGACCGTCACCTACGCGGAACTCGCGGCCATGAGCGGCAACCCGCGGGCCGTCCGCGCGGCGGGCAGCGCCTGCGCGACCAACCCGCTGCCCATCATCCGCCCCTGCCACCGGGTGCTGCGCAGCGACGGCTCACTCGGCGGCTACCGCGGCGGACTCGACGCCAAGAGGTGGTTGCTCGACCACGAAAAGCGGATGTCGGGAACCGGCGGAGCTCCGGCGCAGTCCAATAGGTCATGAACCCCACCCATTCACCCGACCTGGTCATCGGCTCCGACGGGCTCGCCCGCCCGGCGTGGGCCGCCACCACCGACCTGCTGCGCGCCTACTACGACACCGAATGGGGCATGCCCGTCCGGACCGAGCAGGGACTTTTCGAGCGGCTCTCCCTCGAATCCTTCCAGGCCGGCCTCTCCTGGGCACTGGTCCTGCGCAAGCGCGGAGGTTTCCGAGCCGCGTTCGCGGATTTCGACCCGGACGCGGTGGCCGCGTTCGATGACGGGGACGTCGAGAAGCTGATGGCCAACCCCGAGATCATCCGGAACCGGCGCAAGATCCACTCCGTGGTCAACAACGCCCGCGCCACTGTGGCGCTACGCGGCCGCGGCGGGCTGGTCGACCTCATCTGGTCCCACCAGCCGGAGGAGACGCCCTACCCACGCACCCTCGCCGAGATCCCCTCCCGCTCCCCGGAGTCCGAGGCCCTGGCGAAGTCCCTGAAGGCGGCCGGTTTCACCTTCGTGGGCCCCACGATGATTTTCGCCCTCATGGAGGCGGTCGGGATGGTGGACACTCATCTCCTGGAGTCCCACCGGCGGGGAAGCTCCGGGGTCTGGGCCTAGGGCCACCCGTCACTGTGCGCCACGACGAAAACCACCTGCCGGCACTCAGTAAAAGTGCTGGCAGGTGGCCTTTTATTGTGGAGCTAAGGGGAATCGAACCCCTGACCTTCGCATTGCGAACGCGACGCTCTACCAACTGAGCTATAGCCCCTCGGCGAGGGTGCGGAACCCAGATTACTCCGGGGTCCGCACAAGAAGAAAACGGCTGGCCAGAGGGCGTGTCAGCCGACGCGGCGGCCGTAGGGTCCGTCGTAGCTGCTGCTGCGGCGGCGCACCTCGGTCGGCTGCCCGTCTGTGAGCGGGAGGAAATCGAAATCGGGCGATTCATCGTCGCGTTCGAGGATGACAGCGCCCGGGCGCCGGAGGTGGCGGGGAATGGCCAGCTCATCGTCGATGGCGCTGCGCACCCCGAGGCGTGCCCGCCGCAGCTGGCGGATGCGCCGGGCGCGGAGGGCCTGCTCCGCCCGCACCTGACCGCGCAGAGCCCCCAGGTAGACCACCGTGGCCACCACTGCCAGACCGGTGAGCAGCCAGGCCCAGCCTCCGACGACGAACGCGAGGATCGCGGTGACCGCCACGGCGGCCGCCAGACCGATGAGGGTGCGCTGGCGGCGCTGGTAGCGGGTGAGCGAATGCTCGGCGTCGGCCACCGGGTCCCAGCCTCCTCTGCCCGCGCGGTGCTCGGCGAATTCGATCTCCTCCTCGGACAGTTCCCCGGTCAGTTCCTCGTCGGTCATCTGATCGTCCACTTCCTCGTTCTCATCGGCGTGCCCTTCGACGGTGCCGGCGTTCTTGGCCGCCGATCCGGGGGCCTCGGCTCCCACGGTATCCGGGTAGAGGAAATCAGAGGGGGAGGTGAAGGAGTCGTCGTAGGCGTAGGTCTTGTCCTCGTCCCACTCGTCCCACTCCTCGGTGACCGGGTTGCCGCTCTCCCCGGCTGCGTCGACGGCCGGCTGCGCCACGATTGCGAGCTCCTCGACCGCAGGCTCGAGCTCACGGACCAGACCGCCGTCGACGACCTCGACGGTGTCCCCCTGCCGGGTGAACAACCCCTGGAATGAACGGGCGGGGCGGTCGTCGTCGAGCAGCACGTCGTCCGCTGCGACGAGTTCGTAATCGCCCGTCTCCTCGACTGATTCGGCGGGTCGGACGTCGGCGGCGGACAGGCGCGGGCGACGGCGGGCCGGCAGGTCGCCGGAACCGCCTTCGTGGATGACGCGGGTGTCGTCGAAGGCTTCTCCCGCCTTGCGGATCGGCCGCTGGCCCCGCAGGAGGAGAGGCGCGAGAACGAACAGCCACACCACGATGATCAGAACAATGATCAGGCTTCCGGACACGTTGTGGTCACCTTCCTCGGTGAGGGGACGGATACTGAGTTAAAGGTTACGGGTGCTGATTCACGCGCCACTCCTGCCACGCCGGGGAAAGTCACCCCAGTCACCCCAGTCACCTCAGTCGCCCGCTGCGGCGCAACCTGTCCACGCACGTTCCAGGGTGGTCGTCGATGTTCTGGGCCACGAAGTGGTGGTCCTGCCAGCGTCCGTCGATGTGGAGGTTCTCGCGCAGGTAGCCTTCCTCCCGGAATCCGTTGACCGCCAGCACCCGGCCGGACGCGGGGTTGCCGGGCAGGTAGGTGGCGGTGACCCGGTGCAGCCCGATGCGCCGGAAGGCGTGGTCGGTGCCCAGCGCGCAGGCCGCCGTGGCCAGGCCCCGGCCCATGAAGGCGGAGTGGACCCAGTAGCCGATCCAGCAGTCGGAGAGGCTTCCGTGCTGGATGGCGCCCAGGGTGACCTGCCCCGCGAAATGCCCGTCCAGCTCGATGATGAAGGGGACCACTTGTCCGTGGCGGGCCGCGGCGCGGATGCCGGTGAAATAGTTCCACCAGGCGGCCGAGGTGTGGCATGCCGACCATCCGCCGGGCGCGGTGGGCTCGACCGGCCGGAGGAAGGGCTCGTCGAGGAGGCGTTGCTCCCGCCAGTCGCGGTCGTCCCGGCGCGTCAGGGGGCGCAGGCGGACGCGGGCGCCGTCCCGCAACCGCACCGCCGGGGTGGATTCGGGCCAACCGGGGTGGACCTGGTCGCGGGGGCCCTGGCCGGGTTCCCGGAATGACCTGGCCGCGAGGCCGAAGAGGTCGAGCACCTCGCGTCAGCTGCCCTGCGCCAGGAAGAGGACGTCGACGATGTCCCCCGGACGGATCTCGGTGACCTCTTCCGGGACGCGGATCAACGCATTCGCTTCCGCGAGCCCGGCGAGAAGATGAGCGGGTGCGCCGGTGGCGGCGCCGATGCCCTCCACGAGGTAGTCGCTGGTCTCCGCATCGCGCATGAGCCTGGCGCGGATGTAACCGCGCCGCCCCTCCCGGGACGCGACGTGGTTGACGGCCCGGGCACGAACGACCCGCCGGGCGGTGTTGCGCTTGCCCAGGGAGATGCGGATGAGCGGGCGGATGAACACTTCGAAGGTGACCAGTGCGGACACCGGGTTGCTGGGCAGGAGGAAAACAGGGATCCTCTCTTCGCCGAGCAGTCCGAAACCCTGCACCGAACCCGGATGCACGGCGACCCGGGAGGTGTCGATCTCGCCGAGTTCCTCGACGACCTTCCGGAACATCTCCGAACCCGAACCTCCGACCGCGCCGGAGATGACGATGATCTCGCTGCGCTGGATCTGCGCCTCCAGGATCTCCTTCAGCCGACGGGGTTCACCCCCCGCGATGCCCACTCGGTGGACGTCGGCGCCGGCTTCCCGGCCGGCCGCCGCCAGGGCGTAGGAGTTGACGTCGTAGATCTGGCCGAGGCCCGGCTCGCGGTCAATGTCCACGAGTTCCCGGCCGACGGAGACAACCGCCATCCGCGGGCGGGGGTAGACGAGCACCTTCGACCGGCCGACGGCCGCGAGGAGGCCGATCTGGGCGGGACCGAGCACGGCACCGGCGGTGACGGCGACGTCCCCGGGCTGGATGTCGTCGCCGACGCGGCGCACGAACTCCCCGGAGCGCACGGGCCGGTGGGCGGTGACGCGGCGGCGCCCCATGTCCGTCCACTCCAGCGGGAGGACAGCGTCGGCAAGCGCGGGCAGGGGTGCCCCCGTGTGCACGCGGACAGCCTGCTTCGGCTGGAGGCGCAGCGGCTGCTGGGAACCCGCCGCCACCTCACCGACGACGGGAAGCGAACGTTCCGGCGGTTCGGCGGGCGCGTCGGCCTCCGGCCTGGGCGCCCCCAGCCGCTTCTCTCCGCCGACGTCGACGGCGCGGACGGCGTAACCGTCGATGGCGGCCTGCGGGAATCCGGGCAGGGCGCGGGTGGCCTGCACCTCTTCGGCGCACATCAGGCCGAGGGCGTCGGCGATGGCGATGCGCACCGGTTCGGGCGTGACCGCGGCATCGGTGACGAGCGCAAGCTGTTGCTCAACGGAACGCACTGCACACTCCTTCTGGTGAGGAAAGTCAGTTCTGGGTGGGGTGTTGTGCAGCCCCGGCAGCTTCAGCTGTGTCGGCGGCCTCGTGCTCCGCGAGGATCGCGGTGATCGCGCGGCGCAAACCCGGCCCGTAGGTCGGGTGCGACAAACCGAAATCAACGCAGGCGGGAATGTAGCCGGCCGGGTTGCCCAGATCGTGGCGCTTCCCCTCGTGGACGACGATGTGGACCGGATGACCCTCCCGGATCATCAGCTCGATGGCGTCGGTGAGCTGGATCTCCCCGCCCTTGCCCGGCTTGATACGGCGCAGCGCGTCGAAGATGCCCCGGTCGAGCAGGTACCGGCCGGTGGCCACGAACGTCGACGGCGCGTCGGCCGGATCCGGCTTCTCCACCATGCCGACAACACGCTTGACCTTGTCGGCGGGCAGATCCGAATCGGCGGGGATCTCCTCGATGTCGAAGACACCGTAATTGAAGACCTCCTCGCGGGGCACATCCACCGCGCACAGCACCGAACCGCCGAGCTCCGCACGGACCGCGGCCATCTTCTCCACCACACCCATCGGCAGGACCAGGTCGTCGGGGAGCATCACGGCCACGACGTCCTCGTCGTCGTCCAGGACGCTCTCCGCCAGGCCGACGGCGTGGCCCAGACCCAACGGCTTGGCCTGTTCCACGGCGACCGGGGTCATCAGCTTCGCGGCGCGCTGGACCTTGGCCACCTGCTCGAACTTGCCCCGCTCGGTCAACGTCTCCACCAGGTTGGGGAACTGCTCGAAGTGCCGCATGACCTCCTGCTTGTTCGGGGCGACAATGACCGCCAGGCGCGTGGCGCCGAGGGCGTTGGCCTCCTCGGCGATCAGCTCGATGCCCGGTGTGTCAACCACGGGCAGCAGCTCTTTGGGGACCGTCTTGGTCGCGGGCAGGAAGCGGGTGCCCATGCCGGCGGCAGGCACAATGACCGTTTTCACGCCGTGCGGATGGGCGGACGATGACAAGCTCATAAGGCAACACACTACCTGGCGCGGTTACGCTTGGGGCATGGACATCCGGGATAGGAAAGCGACACTGCGGGCCCGGATGATGCAGGCCCGCAAAGACATGCCGCCCGAGACGATCAGGAGCGAGGACTCGGCGATCATCTCGCACGCTGCCGCCCTCCTGCGTTCGTTGGCCCCTTCGGAGACCGCGGTCGCCGCGTACTCGCCGCTGCAGAGTGAGCCGGGCGGCAGTCTGCTTCTCGACGCCCTCCACGGCGAGGCATCCTCCCTCCTCCTCCCCATCTCCCTTCCCGACGGGCAGCTGGACTGGGCCCGCTACGAGGGCCGTCTGGCGTTGACACCGGGAGTGCTCGGTATCTCGGAGCCGACGGGGGCGCGGCTCGGCCCGGACGCTCTCCATTCCTGCCGGCTCATCCTTATCCCCGCCCTGGGTGTGTCCCCGGAGGGGGTGCGCCTGGGCAAGGGCGGCGGCTTCTACGACCGGGCACTCGCCCAGTTCGTGGACTCCGATGACCCGCCGCTGACTGCCGTACTCCTCTATAACGGCGAGATCCGCGACGACATCCCCGTCGAGGAGCACGACATGCCGGTCGACCTTGCCATTACGCCGACCGGTGTGCGCCGCTTCAGCTGATTTCCACCCGGCCGGGAACCTCCGGGCCCCGGGCGCAGTCCAAGTAGGGTATGACCTCTTTCCCGCGCAGGCTTCTTCTGATCCTCTCCACCCCAGGCTGGCGCCGCACAGTCCTCGTCCGCCGGGCTCTGGCGTCCGCGCTGCTTGTGGCCGCCGTGTTCCTCGCCTTCCGGCAGGCCGTCGCCGAGGATCCGCCGGCCGTCGTATTCACGCGGGAGATCGCGGCCGGCGAGACGCTCTCCCGGGATGACGTCGTCGTGCTCCCCGTCCCCGAGCACCTCATGCCGGACTCCGCCTTCACCGACCCCTCGGAAGTGGAGGGGATGGTTATCGTCGCGTCTGCGGAGGAAGGGGAGGTGGCGACGAGCCGCCGTTTCATCGGGCCGGACCTCTCGGCGGCCTTTGTGGGAGATGTCACGACCTTCCTCCCACTGAGACCGGCGGAACCGGAGATCATTCCGCTGCTCCATCACGGGGACACGATCAGCATCGTCACCCATCACGGTGACGCCGGGGAACCGCAGGTCATCGCCACCGGGGGCAGGGTCATTCTCGCCGACGCCCGGGAAACCCCGGGGACGCTCCTGATCGGCCTGGGCGAGGAAGACGCCCGCGCGGTGGCCGCAGCCTCACTCACGGCCCCCCTGGCGGTAGTACTCACGCCGAATCAGGAGAATACCCAGGCTATGCCTTAAACTTGAGACAGAAATCAAGACAACCCGTTCTCCATAAGAAGGATCCATCATGCTGCAGGGCTTCAAGGAATTCATCATGCGCGGCAACGTCATTGACCTGGCTGTGGCCGTGGTCATCGGCGGCGCGTTCACCGCCATCGTCACCGCTTTCTCCGACAACCTGATCAACCCGCTGATCGCCGCCCTCGGCGGCAGCGATGTCAGCGGCCTGGGCTTCCACGTCATCTCGGACAACCCGGCCACCTTCCTCGACTTCGGCGCGGTCATCACCGCGGCAATCAACTTCCTGCTCATCGCCGCCGTCGTCTACTTCGTGATCGTTGCGCCGATGAACAAGCTCAACGAGATCGCCGCCCGCAAGCGCGGCATCCCGCAGGACGAGGAAGAGCCGGTTCCGGCCGACGTCGAGCTGCTCACCGAGATCCGCGACCTGCTCAGCACCCGTCAGGCGTAATGCGGAGGGCGTTGTTCGCGCCAGAACTCCTCGGGGGAAACCGACTCCTCGGCCTCCGGATCGAGGAGCACCTCTCTCCCTTCATCGGCCGCTTCCGCACTCCTGAACAGGGTGCCGGGGCGGTCGAATTCTCTGTCCATGTCCGGAGCGTCGGACTGCCGGACCGCCCGGCGGCGGGGCCGGGAGCCGCGTTCCCCGCTACTCAACGCTCGCCTTCTGCAACTGGTCGATCACGTGGTGGACCAGCGGGGTGAGCGTGGCCATGCCGTCGCGCACCGCGGTGCGGGAGGCCGCGAGGTTGACCACCACCGTGGACCCGGACACCCCCGAGATTCCCCGGGAGGTGCAGGCGTCCACCGCGCCGCAGGCCTGTCCGGAGGAGCGCAGGGCCTGCGCGATTCCGGGCACCAACTGGTCCAGCACGGCCCTGGTCGCCTCCGGGGTGCGGTCGCGGGGACCGACGCCGGTGCCGCCGACGGTGAGGACCAGGTCAACGCCACCCACCACCGCCGTCTCGATGGCCTGGCGGATCTGCGACTTCTTGGAGCGCACCGACACGACCGCGTCGACAGCGAAACCGGCCTCGATGAGGAGTTCGGTGGTCAGGCGGCCGGTGCTTTCGCCTGCGTCGGGGGCATGGTCGGCGATGAGCACCACCAGCGCCCGGCGGCGGGCCCGGGGCGGACCCTCCTGCTCGGAGGCGAGCAGGAACGCCTCGTCGGGTTCCGCGACATCCAGCAGTGCGGACGCACGCGGCTCAGGGGCGGTGTTCACAGTGGTCTCCATCCTCAAGGTGTTCAATTGTCTTGCTTGCATGTGCGACTGAATTTACTCTGCGGTCAGCGTAACCTCTACCTGCCTGCTCTGTCCGGTGTCCTGCTGCTGGACCTCCAGGGTGACGGTCTGCCCGAAGTCCTGCGAGCGGATGGCGGCGACGAGGGCGTCGGAGTTGTCGATGGCGCGGTTGTCGACACGCGTGACCACGTCGCCCGGGTTCAGTCCCGCCTGCTGCGCGGGGCTGTCCGGTTCGACGGATGCGATGAGCGCACCCTTCACGTCCTGCCGCGCGGCCACCTGTACGCCCAGCATCGGGTGAGCGGCTCCGCCGGTGGAGATGAGCTGGTCGGCGACCCGCTTAGCGAAGTTCGCGGGGATGGCGAAGCCCAGGCCGATCGACCCCGCCTCACCCCCGGAACTCAGTGAAGCGATGACTGAGTTCATGCCGATGATGTTCCCGTCCATGTCGACGAGCGGGCCGCCCGAGTTGCCGGGGTTGATGGCGGCGTCGGTCTGGATGGCGTCGATGAGCGAGGACTCCCCTCCCCCGTCGGACGCGCGCACCGGGCGGTTGAGCGCGGACACGATGCCGTAGGTGACGGTGGAACTCAGGCCCAGCGGCGAGCCGATCGCCACGACCTCCTGTCCGACGCTCAGTTCGTCGGAATCGCCGAACTGGACGACGGGCAGGTCGGAGGCGTCCCGGATCTTCACCACGGCGATATCGGTCGCGGCATCGGAGGCGACGTAATCCGCCGTCAGCGTGCGGCCGTCGTTGAGCGTGACCTGGATGAAGGCGTTGTTTCCCCCGCCGGACACCACGTGGTGGTTGGTGAGCACGTACCCGTCCGAGGAGATGATCGAGCCGGATCCCTCGCCGGCGCTGGTGCGGTTGGCCACCTGGATGGACACGACCGAGGGGAGCACATCAGCGGCGACCTTCTCCACCCCGTCCCCCGGGGCCTCGGGGGCGGGTGCGCTGGGTTCGCGCAGGGAGTTGACCACTTCCCCGGAGCCGGTCGAGGCCGTGTTCGCGACGACCAGGCCCACCACGGAGCCGGAGGCGACGGAACCGGCGAGCATGAGCGCCAGCGCAGTGCCCAGCCCGACGCGGCGCTTCTCCTTCGCCGGCTCCGGCGCCTGCCACTGGTAGGTCGAGGTGACCGGCTGGTATCCCCCGGGCCCGGGGGTGGTCTCATCATTCATGTGACTCATTGTCGTCTTCCCCTCTGAACCATTCCTGATGCATTTCTGTCTGTTGCCTGAATGGTTTGATCCTGGCGTCGAGGCTACTCCGCACGGGCACCGACGGGGCGCCGGCCGGGCAGCTCCACGAGAACCCGGGCTCCGCCGTCCTCCGATTCCGCCACCCGGACCGTCCCGCCGTGGCGCTCCACCGTCTGTTTGACGATGGCCAGCCCGAGCCCCGACCCGGGTTCGGAGCGTGCCTCCGGGGCCCGGTAGAAGCGCTCGAACACACGCTCGCGGTTCTCCGGACGGATACCCGGACCAGAATCGGAGACGGACAATTCCGCACGGTCGTCGGAAAGCGCCTGCAGGCGGACTCGGACCACACCGCTCTCCGGCGACCATTTGGCGGCGTTGTCGAGGAGGTTGACCACTGCCCGGTCGAGGGAGAGCTGCTCTCCGACCAGCTCCCAGGGAATGATGCTGACCTGGAAGGCAACGTCCGCGCGGCGCCGCCGCACGCGGAGCACAGCGGAATTGACCACCCCGTCCAGCTCGACCGTCTCGAGGCCGACGTCAGCGCTGTCCTCGCGGGCGAGATCCACCAGGTCACCGATGAGGGTGGACATCTCGGTCATCTGCGCCATCACGTCGCGCTCGAGGTCGCGGCGGTCCTGCTCCGAGATGCGGTCCGCGGCGCCGGGGCGGTTGAGCATCATGAGCAGCTCGATGTTGGTGCGCATCGAGGTCAACGGCGTCTTCAGTTCATGGCCTGCGTCGGCCACCAGCTCCGCCTGGCGCGTGCGGGACTCCCGCAGGGCAGCCAGCATCGCGTTGATGGAGCGGGTGAGCTGCGCGAGGGAGTCGTTGCCGTGGACATCGATCGGGCGCAGATCGTCGGTGTCCGCCACATACTCCACGGCGCGCTGGAGCCTCTGCAGCGGCCGCAGCCCCGTGGTCGCCACGACCAGCCCGGCGGCGATCGCCAGGAGCACGCCCAGCGCGGCGATCCCCAGCAGCTCCATCCCCAGGGCTGCCATCTGCCGGTGGGTGTCGCCCATATCCCGGGCGAGGACCACCATCGCGCCGTCCGAACCTGTCTTGGTGAGAATGCGCTCGCCGCCGACGGTGTGCGCGGCGGTGGAGAAGCCGTCCCCGACGTCGCGGTACTCGCCGCCGACGGGGATGGGGTCGCCGCGGGTGACGGTCCACCCCGGCAGGGTCAGGGAGACTCGGGTCCCGGGGACGTAGGTGCTGAAGTTCCGGATCTCCGAGTCGAGGTCCGCCAGGTTCCGCGCATCCCGCGCCTGGCCCAGCAATGTGATCGCTTTCCGGTCGAGCTCCCGGTCGATGGCCGCGGTCAGTCCTGTGGACACCGTCCAGTAGGAGAGCAGGGTCACCGCCCCGACGGCGAAGGCGACCACCGCAAAAGTGAGCCCCGCCAGCCGCCACCGCAGCGGCGTGCCGCCGGCCGCCGGCCCGGCCGCGGCGCCCTCTGCGGGCGCCGCCGTCCCGGCGACCTGGCGGCGCAACATCACGGAGCAGTCTCCCGCAGGACGTATCCGACGCTGCGGACCGTGTGGATCAGCCGGGGCTCGCCGTCGGCCTCAGTCTTGCGGCGCAGGTAACCGATGTAGACCTCGAGGGCGTTTCCGGAGGTCGGGAAGTCGTAGCCCCAGACCTCCTCGAGGATCGTCGCCCGCGGCAGCACCCGGCGAGGGTTGCGCATCAACAGATGCAGAAGGGAAAATTCCGTGCGCGTGAGACTGATGGCGCGGTCTCCGCGGTACACGTCCCGGGTGTCCGGGTTGAGGCGCAGGTCTTCGAAGACCAGCTCCGACAGATCCTCCTGGGACCGGGGGTTCTCCACAGCTGCGCGGCGCAGCAGGGAGCGCACCCGCGCGAGCAGCTCCTCCAGAGCGAAAGGCTTGGGCAGGTAATCGTCGGCGCCCGCGTCCAGCCCCGCGACCCGGTCGCTCACCCCGTCGCGGGCGGTCAGCATCAGGATCGGCCGGTCGTAGCCCGTGCTGCGGAGGCTGCGGCAGACCTCCAGACCATCCATGCGCGGCATCATCACGTCGAGAATGACAAGATCCGGCCGTACCCGGCCGATCGTCTCGACGGCCTCGATGCCGTCCTCCGCAATCACCACCTCGTACCCGTTGAAGATCAGGGAACGCCGGAGAGATTCACGTACCGCCTGCTCGTCATCCACCACCAGTATCTTCATGGATCCATTATGTCCCAGCGGGCGACGAAAAAACCGGTTCCCGCCACAACAGTGGCGGGAACCGGTTCGGTCACAACTTCAGAGGGCTGCGACTAGAACTGCTCGACCTCAACGAGACCGAGCTGAGCGGCCTTGACGAGACGACGCGGGATACGGACGGACTGACCGTCGACCTTGACCTCCTGGAGGGCGACGTTGTCAGCCTTCCACTGGGAACGACGCATGCGGGTGTTTGCGCGGGACATCTTGCGCTTGGGGACTGCCATGATTGTTTACCTCCTATGCCTTTTTCTTGCGGCGGGCCATGCCACCGAAACGCTTCTCGAACTTCTCGACGCGGCCTGCGGTGTCCATGACACGCTGGGCGCCGGTCCAGAACGGGTGGGACTCGCTGGTGACGTCGACGACGATCAGCGGGTACTCGTTCCCGTCCTCCCAGGCGACGGTGCGGTCGCTCTGGACGGTGGAACGGGTCAGGAACTGGAAGCCGGTGCCGGCGTCCTGGAAGACCACCGGGTGGTAGTCGGGGTGAATTTCCTTCTTCATTTACTCTCGATTCCCTCAGGATAGAACATCAGGTCGGTTCCGCGCGCATGAATACATAAGGCGTGGATCGTGCCTGAGTTGGGTTGGAGATTGACAACTCGGACAATCCTAGTCCTCCACCGACCGATTTCTGAAATCATGCCGTATAGCACGCGATTAGGAATTCTGCGCGCCGGCTTGTAGAGTGGTCCCTTGCTGTTGTCGAAGTAAACGTCTACGCCCCGTCAGCTGGCTGAAGACTGCGCCCCGACCTGTGCTCATTCACGAGGGCACCAGGAATGATCGGTGCGGCGCGGTCATATGAGCTTTTCCGACGTGGGCGGCTAGGAGAAAGAAAACCCATGTCGGCTATTTGCCAGGTCACGGGACGCAAGCCGCAGTTCGGCAAGACCGTCTCGCACTCGCACCGACGTCACTCGCGCCGTTGGAACCCCAACGTGCAGCGTCGTCGGTTCTTCCTGCCCTCCGAGGGCCGTTCCATCACTCTGACCGTTTCCACCAAGGGCCTCAAGGTCATCGACCGTGACGGCATCGAGTCCGTCGTGGCCAAGATCCGCGCACGTGGGGAGAAGATCTAAGTCATGGCACGTAATGACATTCGTCCGATCATCAAGCTGAAGTCTACGGCTGGCACCGGTTACACCTACGTCACCCGTAAGAACAAGCGCAACAACCCCGATCGCATCTCGCTGATGAAGTTCGATCCGATCGCCCGCAAGCACGTCGAGTTCCGCGAGGAGCGATAATTCATGGCAAAGAAATCCAAGATCGCCAAGAATGAGCAGCGCAAGGAGATCGTCGCCCGCTATGCGGAGCGTCGCGCAGAGCTCAAGGCCATCATCAAGAACCCGAACACCACTGACGAGGAACGCCTGGACGCTCAGTTCGAGCTGAACCGCCAGCCGCGTGACGCCGCCAAGGTGCGAGTCCGCAACCGCGACGCACACGACGGTCGCCCCCGCGGATTCCTCCGCAAGTTCGGCCTGTCCCGTGTCCGCATGCGCGAAATGGCTCACCGCGGTGAGCTGCCGGGCATCCGTAAGTCCAGCTGGTAAGGAGTGGCAACTATGAAGCAGCGCACCAATCCCAAGAAGGCACGGCTCGAGCAGTCCCGCCGCCCCAAGAAGAACCCCCTCAAGGCCGAGGGCATCGAGAAGGTGGACTACAAGGACGTCAAGACCCTTCGTCTGTTCATCTCCGACCGCCACAAGATCCGTTCCCGCCGCGTCACCGGCCTGACCCCGCAGCAGCAGCGTCAGGTCGCCACCGCAGTGAAGAACGCACGCGAAATGGCTCTCCTGCCGTTCACCAGCCGCTAAACCGGTTGACAGGACGCAACAGCGCACTTTTTCCGCTGGCCGTGTGACACGGTAAAAGTACCCCGACCCGCCCCGCCCGATATTTTCGGGCGGGGCGGGTTTTGTTATGTTCAAGACCATGCTGCATCCTTCGCTGCGCGACCTGGCCGAGCAGGCCCCCCTGTCCACCTCCACCGCCACCGCCCGGGGCGTCCTCGTCGAGGCGCAGCAGCTGCTGCGCAACGCCCTGGAGCACCGCACGCCAGAAACCGCCCTGACCGTGTGGTTCTCTGATCTGGTGCTGGCCACCCTGTCCTGCCCCGCGGTCGTCGAGAAGCTCCCCTCCCCCGTCACTCCCACCGGCCCCTTCGCGCGCGGCGACGCCCTGCCCTCCACGGCGGTCACCTGGTTCGCGGCGCCCGGCTCCGACACCGCCGGACTGGTCGAACTGCTCACCTCCGCGGGTCTCACCGTCGGGGAGCCGCCCGCCGACGGGGCCGGCCTGCTGGCTGCGCGTGTCGACGCCCGGCTGATCGTCCCGGAGGCCCCCTCAGAGGAACTCCTCCAGCTGGCGGTGTCGCACCGCCCGCCCGCGCTCCAGGCGCTCGCCGGGCTGCCGGACCCGGACGTGCCCGCCGACGTGGCGTCCTCGCTGCTGCGCCCCATCGCCGACGTCGCCCGCTGGGCCGCCCCCGCGGAGCGCTCCACCCTGGATCGTCTCGCCGCCGGCCACAACCGCGGCCTGCTGACGGAAGATGAGGTGGAGGCCCTGTCGCAGGCCTGGGAGACCGCGGTAGCTCTGCAGTTCCGGCGCTGGGCGGACCGGGTGGGCTCCCGGCCCCCTGCGCTCGGCGACCTCCCCGCCCTCCACCGCAGCGCGTACGGTGCGGCGGCGCGTCAGGTCGCCGGGGTCCTGCGTGCCCTGGCCGGGCGCCACGGTATCACGCTCAACTGACACTGGTATCTTTAGACGAACAGAATCCATCCCGGAAGGAGAGCCACACCATGGCAGGTGCAGTGGGACGTCCGCGCAAGCACAGCCCGCGCCGACGCGGCTCCACGGCGCGGGAGGAGATTCTCGACGCCTCCGCCGAGCTGTTCACCACCCAGGGTTTCGCCTCCACGTCGACCCACCAGATCGCCGACGCCGTGGGCATCCGGCAGGCGTCGCTGTACTACCACTTCCCCTCGAAGACCGAGATTTTCCTGACGCTGCTCAAGTCCACCGTCGAGCCGTCCACGGAACTGGCCACCGCGCTCCACGAGTCCGAGGTCTCCCCCGCCCTGCGGCTGTGGGCCCTCGTCGCGGCGGAAGCCCGGCTGCTGCTGTCCACGCGGTGGAACGTCGGGCGTCTCTACCAGCTGCCCGTGGCATCCTCGCCGGAGTTCTCGGAGTACCACGCCAAGCGCACCGAGCTGCGCACCGTCTTCCGGACGCTGGCCGAGGAGATCGTCGGCGAGGGGGACCCGCGGGTGGACCTTCCGTTCCACATCGCGTTGTCGGTCATCGAGATGCGGGAGAACGACGGCACGCCCCCGGCCCCGCTGTCGGAAACCGAGCTCCCCGACATCGCCATGATGCTCGCCGACGCCGCCCTAGACGTCCTGCACGCCCAACCGCCCGCCGAGCGGGTCGGGCGCGCCCTCGAGCTCATCAACGCCGCCGCCGCGTAAATGGGCGGCTGCCATGCCCGCAGACTGATCGCCTTTCTTATCGACGTCGCCCTCGCCTACGTCCTCTTCTTCGCCGCCGCGCGGCTGTGGCCCGGGGCTACCGCGCAGATCGGTGCGGACCCCGCACCCCTGCTGCTGTCGATCACGTTCGGGGTGCGCGCACTGCCGGAGCTGATCTGGCGCCGCAGCCCGGGGAAGATGATCCTCCGTCTGGACGCCGTCGGCCCGCGCTGGGCGCCCCTGCTACGCCATGCCTGGCTCCTGCTGCCTGTCCCCGCGGCGCTGCTTATTCCCACCGTTCCCTGGTACTCGATGTTCGCCGCCGTCGTCGCGCTGAGCGCGGTATTCTCCCCCGACGGGCGGTCCCTGGCCGACCGGGCGGCGCGGACCACCGTCATTCAGCGCGGGCGAGGATGCGCTCTGCCTGGCTGAGCAGCGGGGCGTCGATCATCATGCCGTCCACCTGGAAGGCCCCGGAGTTCCCCCGCGCGCCGTCGAGGACCCGGCGAGCCCACTCCACCTGGTCCGGCTCCGGTCGGAAGGCCCGGCGCACCACCTCGACCTGTGCAGGGTGGATGCAGGCGGTGCCGGCGAACCCGGAGCGCGCGGCGTCCAGAGCCTCCGCGAACTGGCCGTCGGGGTCCCGGAAGTCGGCGTACATGGCATCCACGGCGAACTTCCCGGCCGCCGCTGCATGGACGAGCACCTGGGAACGTGCGTGCCGGATGACATCGCGGTAGTCGCCTGGGCGGTCCTCGTCGGAAAGTCGGCGGGAATGGGTCCCGCCGAGCAGGGCAATGAGGTCCTCCGCGCCCCAGAACAGGCCCACGACACCGTCCTGCGCCGCGATCTCGCGGATATTCACCAGCGCCTGGGGAGTCTCAATCATCGCGATGACGTCCAGGCCTGCGAGCTCCACCGGAAGGCAGTCATGCACCTTCGGCACCATCACCGTCCCGATACCGAGTTCCCTGGCCAACCCCACGTCCGACGCGAACCCTTCGGCTTCCGGGCCGATCGTCCGCAGAATGGTCCGCGGCAGGTCCAACCCGGCGGTGCGGAGGTTGTCGTGCATAGCGGCCCGGTCGCCGGCGCCGGCGCCGTCCTCCAGGTCGACGATGACGGTGTCGGCCCGTTCGTAGGCCTTGGGGATGAGTTCTGCGCGGTGGGCCGGAGCGAAAAGCAGCGCCGGGCCGATGAGATGGGGTGTCATGGCCGTCTATTATGCCGTCCCCTGCTGTCCCCCGCTGTTCCCGGCCGCCGCAGGACCGGGCGGGTTCAGGAGGGTGCGGCAGTCGACCGTCGGCAATGCGGTGAGCTGTCCGGCCAATTCTGTGAGCATGGCCTGGCCGTCCGCATAGAGGCCGGAAGCCGGGCGGACGACGAGGGCCACCGCACTCATCCCCTGCCCGCCGGCGGCGGGCAGCAGCCCGAACTGGCGGACCACATATCTACCGTCGGCACCCGGTCCCCAGCCGCCCTTGTAGCGGGCGCCGGGGAGAGTGCCCAGGCCATAGTCCTGGCCGGGGGAAATCTTCCCCATGGCCGCGAGCACGGGCTCCGCCCCCGCCAGACAGGGCAGAGCCGCCGCGAAACGCGCCTGGTCTGCGGGGGTCCAGCGGGTCTGGCCGTAGCTGCTGAACTCGGGGTGCGCGACCGAGAACTGGACCTCCGTGTGCACCCCGGCTTCGGCGAGGACCGCCCCGGTGGCTGCCCCGGCCTCCGCCGGGGTGCCGAGGGAGGCCCAGAGCTGGTCCGCGGCCTGGTTGTCCGATACCGTGACGGCCGCCCGGACGGTGTCCGCCAGTCCGGGGTCGCGGCGCAGCGCGGCGACCGCGAGGGGGATCTTGATGGTCGACCAGGCCGGGGCGTCATGAACGCCGCCCGCGGACTGCGCCTGCACGCCGTCGAAGACCGCGACTTCCGCCTCCCCGCCGTACTGCGCCAGAACCCGGTCCAAAGCGGCCTGCACCGACGGGATTCTGGGCGGGGGCAGCTCCGCCGGATGCGGCTGAGGGGCGGGCGTGACCCACACCGTCTCAGTCGGGCGTGGAGTGTCAGTCTCCGGCGGGATGGTGCAGCCGACGAGGGTGAGGGCAGAAACCAGGGCCGCGGCCGGGAGCTTCCTCACGAGAGATAGACCACGGCGTTGTTGCCGCCTGTGCAGGTGACGTAATTTCCGGTTTCCCTGCAGTCCATCGCGTACCACTCCCCGGTGGCCGGGCTGTAGGCGTACACCGTGGCGTTGTATGTTCCGCCCATCGCCAGGTTGTCCATGTAGGCCCGCCAGACGTTCAGCGCGAACGCCTCCGAGGTGTTGGCGGAACCGACCCGGACGTTCTCCAGGTATCCGCCCGACCGGATCAACGTGCCGGGCACTCCAGCCGCCGGTGCTGGTGCCGGTGCCGGTGCGGGTGCGGGTGCGGTAAGTGTCGGCTGTGCGGGTACCGGTGCCGGTGCGGTTGCGGTGACCGTCACCGGAGTCCCCTCCTGGGGCGTTTGCTGCCTGGACGAGATCAACCACCAGATTCCTCCGGCCGCGGCGGCGAGCACGATCACCGACAGGAGCGCCACGAGAACCCAGACCGCCGTGTTCGAGGATGATCGCGGGGGCGGGCCCTGCTGCTGCGGCGTCTGCGACCATCCGCTCTGGTACATGTCTGCGGCCATCAGGACCTTCTTCCGGTTATAACCAGTGGTCCTCTAAGTCTAACCTGCGTGCGGGCCCCGGGGAGGCGGCGAAGGCCGGTCATCCCGCCCGGAGGGGTGAATCGCGTCTCATCGGGAGACCGCAGGCGTGTCACGGACCCTGCCCGGCCCCCACCCCGGAACCGCCGCTCCCCCCTGGAACAGCACATCGCCCCGCGGTTCCTCAGAACTGCGGGACGATGGACAGAAAATGCCGGCAGGAACTAGTGCGCGAAGTGGCGCGCCCCGGTGAAGTACATGGTGACACCGGCCTTCTCCGCGGCGGCGATGACCTCGTCGTCGCGAATGGATCCGCCCGGCTGGACTACCGCCTTGACGCCGGCCTGGGCGAGCACCTCGAAGCCGTCCGCGAAGGGGAAGAAGGCGTCGGAGGCTGCGACGGCACCGGTGGTGCGGTTGGTGTCGCCAGCGAGGCTGTTGGCGCGCTCGACGGCCAGCTTGGCGGAGTCGACGCGGTTGACCTGGCCCATGCCCACGCCGACCGTCGCGCCGGCGTTGGCGATGAGGATGGCGTTGGACTTGACGGAACGCACGGCGGACCAGGCGAACTGGAGATCACGGATGACCTGGTCGTTGCCGGGTTCACCGGCGGCGAGGGTCCAGTTCGCGGCGAGGTCCCCCTCCGCCTGGAGGGTGTCGCGCTCCTGCACGAGGACGCCGCCGGAGATTTCCTTGGTCTCGAAGCCTGCGCGGGTCAGCGGTTCTGCCTGGAGAACCCGGAGGTTCTTCTTCCGGGCGAGGACGTCCACGGCGCCGCCAGCGTAGGACGGGGCGATGATCACCTCGGTGAAAATGTCGGCGACCTGCTCCGCCATGGCTACGGTGACCTCGCGGTTCGAGGCGATGACGCCGCCGAACGCGGACATCGGGTCGCAGGCGTGCGCCTTGCGGTGCGCCTTGGCGATGGACGTGTCGGACACCGCGATACCGCAGGGGTTGGCGTGCTTGATGATGGCCACGCAGGGACGCTCATGGTCCCATGCCGCACGCCAGGCGGCGTCTGCGTCCTGATAGTTGTTGTAGCTCATCTCCTTGCCGTGGAGCTGCTCCGCGTTGGCGAGGCCGCCGGCCCCCGCGTCGGCGTAGAGGGCCGCAGCCTGGTGCGGGTTCTCGCCGTAACGCAGGGTGTTGCTGAGCTCGTGGGAGGAACCGATCCAGTCCGGGAAGCCCCCCTCGGCGCCGGCCTCCGCCTGCTCGCCCAGCCAGGTGGCCACGGCGACGTCGTAGGCGGCGGTGTGGCGGAAGGCGTCGAGGGCAAGCGCGGTGCGCTGTGCCCGGGTGAAGCCGCCGTCGTTGAGCGCGGCGGCGACGTCCTCGTAGCGCGCGGGATCGACGACCACCGCGACGGACGGGTGGTTCTTCGCCGCGGCGCGGACCATGGACGGGCCGCCGATGTCGATCTGCTCGACGCAATCGTCGAAGCCCGCGCCGGAGGCGACGGTCTGGGAGAAGGGGTACAGGTTCACCACGACGAGCTGGAACGGCTCCACGCCGAGGTCGCCGAGCTGTGCCAGGTGATCTTCCTTGCGGGTGTCGGCGAGGATGCCGGCGTGGACCTTCGGGTGCAGCGTCTTCACGCGGCCCTCGAGGCATTCGGGGAAGCCGGTGAGCTCCTCGACCGGGGTGACCGGGATGCCCTGGCCGGCGATGGTGGCGGCCGTGGAGCCGGTGGAGACGATCTCCACACCTGCCCCGTGCAGCGACGCCGCCAGAGCCTCCAGCCCCGTCTTGTCGTACACGCTGATCAGCGCGCGCTTGATTACCTTGCGATCATCACTCATGGATGAACTCAACCTTCCTGGTGGTCTCGTCGATGGTTGCCGAGCGCAGCACCGACACAATGAGCTGCCGTTCGATTTTCTTGATCCGCTCGTGGAGGGAACTTTCCGTGTCCCCGGTTTCCACCTCGACCGCCGCCTGCGCGATGATCGGTCCCGTGTCCACACCCGCGTCGATGAAGTGGACGGTGGAACCGGTGATCTTCACCCCGTGGGCGAGCGCGTCGCGGACGGCGTGAGCCCCCGGGAACGACGGCAGCAACGCCGGGTGGGTGTTGATGATGCGTCCGCCGAAGCGGTCGAGGACGCCTGCGCCGAGGATCTTCATGAAACCGGCCGAAACTACGAGGTCCGGGTTGGTCTCCGCGATGACGTCGGCGAGCGTGACGTTCCAGGCAGCGCGGTCGGCGCCGAGCTCCACTACCCGCGTTTCGACGCCCGCCCGTTCCGCCCGCTCCAGCGCCGCGCAGGGTACGTCGGCGATGACCCGGGAGACCCGGTAGCGGGAATCCTGGTTGTCCAGGATGGCCTGCAGCAGTGTTCCGCTGCCGGACACAAGGACGACGACCTCTATGGGGTCGTCGTCGGGGATGTTCGGATCGAGGGTGGAAGTCACCGGACCGATCTTAGTCCCTGCGTTCCTCATCTACGGCTTTAACGCCGTCTTCCTCTACTTCCGGCGCTTCTTGATCCCCGTCGGCGGGTTCCTCCGCAGGCTCCTCTGCCTCCTCCGAGGGTTCCTCGGCGGGTTCCTCGGCCTCCTCCGCGGGTTCCTCTGTCACGTCGACAACCTCGCCGTCGACGAAATCCGGTGACTCCGAAGCCGCTGGTTCCTCCTGTTCCGCCACCTGCTCCTCCGGCTTCGCGACGCGGGCCGGGGCGCGGCGGTCGGCCACGCGGCCGAGCAGCGCGGCCGCCACACCGATACCGGCGGTCCAGGCGAAGGCCAACCCGGCGGTCAACCAGACCATCGGACCGCCCGTGCCCAGATAACCGATTTCCCCCCAGGTGAGGTAGCTGCCCACCAGCACCATGACGGCGATGGCCGCGCTCGTGGCCAGGGTCTGCACCACGGTGAACCGGACATTCCCCAGCACGAAGGCCACGGTGAACGAAGGGACCAGCAGGAGAAGGATCGACCACGGATGCGCCCAGCCCGGGATGAGGGCCATCAAGGGCAGCAGCGGCAGCTCCGTGAGGTCGATCGCGTACAGGGAGACGGAGGCGGCGCCCAGGTGGAATTCGGAGCCCAGGACGACGGAGATCACCGCGATGACGGCGTTCGGCAGGTAGAGCAGGCTCAACAGCGCACCCCCCACCACGCCGCCGGTGGTGCCGTAGATCCCGGCGAGTTCCACCTGCCGCGGCCATCCCGCCACCAGCAGGACCAGGAGGATCACCAGGGACGCTGCGGAAAGCAGGAGAAGGATGCGGGCGGCGGTGGCGACGGCGTCGACAAGCCATTCCGGTGCCCGGTAACGGCGCAGCACGGCGCGCCACAGACGCCCGCCCATGCCGACGGCCAACGCGATGAGGTGGAGCAGCAGGGTCCGGGCGACCGCGTGCCCCAGCGGGGGAACGCCGACGTCAAAGACACGGCCGGCGTCCCACATCATCGCGCAGGCGACGAGGGTGAGGACCAGCGGGACTGCGAGGGTGCCGACTGCCAGGACCAGCAGATCCGCCATGCTCACCCGGTCGCGGACCGCCCGGTTCACCCTGCGCGCGATGAGCGTGGCGAGCCCGATCGCGGGGAGCAACGGCAAGACCCCGAGGACGATGCCGTCGGCGGACACGGGAACGAGGTTGAGGATGAGCCACAGCTGCGCAATCGTCGCCGGAAGCGCCGTCAGGGACATTCCGGTGAACAGGAGGCCGGCGAGGGCGACGACGATAATGCCGAGCACCACCACGATGTTGGGAACCGCGGCCACGGGGAGGTAGCGGCGCAGTCTCCCTCGGAGACCGGCGGGGACCTGTTTCTTGGGCGCCGGGCCGGCCGTAGCCTTGTGACCTGCGGTGGGGCCGCCGGCGCGAATCCTGCGAGGGCGCCGACCCGGCCGGGACTGGGGGCTGGTCTTCTTGCTCATCACGCTCCCACTCTGCCACGGCCGCCGCCCGCCAACCCGATGCCACGACCGTGTGGTGCCCGGATGTAACGTCTGCGATGCCGGCGGCGATTTAAGGGGATTTCGCCGTCTTCGGTTGCCAGGGGTGGACCGAGACGCTATTGTTACCGATCGTAGATAACAAAGCGGTCACAATCGCGTAACCCAATGGTTGTGGCAATCAACGGAAGAAGGCTCCATGCGTCAGAAGGCTCAGCGGTCGATGGCAGGTCGACACCGCAGGATCACCTCCTCGCAGACGACCAAGGGCCGCATCGCCCTCGTCGCGGTGGCAACCGGCGCAGTCTCCACCGCAGGCATCGGCGGCGCAGCCGCCGCGCAGCTCCAGGCCCAGGCTCCGGAGCAGGCCGCCACCGCTTCCCCGGAGATCGAGCTCGCCGCCAACGCCGCCGGCCTCGCCGCCACCGCTTCCGAGGTCGCCCCGCAGATCCTCAACATCGCCGAGTACAAGCCGGCTGCCGGCCTCGCCGACCAGCTCACCAAGGCTGTGGAAGCCAGCAACGTGCGCGCGCAGATGGATCAGGCTCTCCGCGCCGCCTCCGTCGTCAAGCCCGCCGAAGGCGCTTTCACCTCCGGCTACGGCCCGCGCTGGGGCACCCTCCACGCAGGCATCGACATCGCTAACGCCGTGGGTACCCCGATCCTCGCGATCATGGACGGCACCGTCATCGACTCCGGACCTGCCTCCGGCTACGGCCAGTGGATCCGCATCCGCCACGACGACGGATCCGTCTCCGTCTACGGCCACATGGTCACCCTCCACGTCGGCGTCGGCGAGCGCGTCACCGCCGGCCAGAACATCGCCGGCATGGGCAGCCTCGGTTTCTCCACCGGCTCCCACCTGCACTTCGAGATCCACCCCAGCGGCAACGGCGCCGTCGACCCGGTCCCGTGGTTCGCCGAGCGCGGCGTCTTCATCCAGTAGCTGCTCCTTATCCTCTTATTCGGGGCCCGGCCATCAGGCCGGGCCCTTTTTGTTATGCGCAACCCTCCTTCATGCGCCGAAACCCCAGCTAATCTCTTAACCAGAAGCCGGGTTCCGCCCGGCGCGCGCCCATCCGCAGGGAGTCCGCCATGACCGTCATGCCCGCTCCGACAGGGGCATGAGTCATGTCCCCCGCCTCCCCGTACCCTCTTGAACTCCAGGGTGTCTCCTGCCTCCTCGGCAGCGGCGAACGTGCCGTCATCGCGCTGGACGAGGTCTCCCTGACCGTCAGTCCCGGCGAGCTCGTCGCCGTCATGGGCCCGTCCGGCTCGGGCAAGTCCACGCTAATTCATGTGGCCGGTCTCCTCCGGCCGCCCACGTCCGGACGAGTGCTCCTGGACGGTGCCGACGTCTCGCACCTCACCCGTGCCCGGGCGGCCGAGGCCCGCCGACGGCGGATCGGCCTGGTTTTCCAGAACTGCAACCTCGTTCCCACCCTGACCCTCGCCGAGAATGTCGCCCTTCCCCTGGAGCTGGACAACGTACCGGCCGTCGGCATTGCGGAAGCACTCACCCGGGTGGGGCTGGAGGGAATGGGAGGGCGGTTCCCCGACGAGGTCTCAGACGGGCAGGCCCAGCTGGCCGCCATCGCCCGCGCGCTCATCGGCCCACGTACCGTGCTGCTCGCCGACGAACCCACCGGCGACCTGGACCAGACGACCGGCAACCAGGTCCTCAGCACCCTGCGGCGTTGCGTCGACGCCGGCGGCGCCGGCCTGCTGGTCACCCACGACCCCGAGGTCGCCGATTGGGCGCACCGCGTCGTCCGGATGCGGGACGGAAGACTGCTGTGAGAGCATTCCGGGCGTCGATACGCGTGGCCCGGCGCGATGCCGTGCGTCACCCCCTCGTCTCCCTCCTCGCCGTGCTGATCGTCGCCATTCCGACGGCGCTGGTCGGCTACTTCCTCATCCAGGAAAGGTCCGGCGCCACCGCCTATGAGATGAACCTCGCACCTGTCACCGCCACCTACATCGGTGGCCAGTGCCGGCAGTCACCCGACGGTTACTCCCATGACTGCACGGACACAGCCGATGAGCGCCCGCAGCAGCAGATCCTCCTGGACGTTCTTCCCCACGGTTTCAGTGCGCAGCCGGTGATCACCGGACTCGTCACGCTGGAAAGCCCCACTGCGGCGAGAGAGACGTCCCTGTTCCAGGTGGACCCCGCCGTTCCGCAGGCCCCCACGCCCGGCGAGATCCGCCTGATGCCCTCCCTGCGGGAGCAGCTGGGGGTGGCACGTGGAGAGACGGTCACGCTGACCGCAGGGGACGTCACGGTCGAGGTCACCGTGGCCGCCGACACCCCGGGTTACGAGGCCCTGCTCTCGCACCCGACCACCAGCGACCCGGCCACTTTCCGCACCTCCCGGACGTTGGAGATGGTCTGGCATCTGGCGGGCGACCGAACGTTGACGTGGGACGACGTGGGCAGGCTCAACGCAGTCGGCTTCACCGTCCAGAGCCGGGAGATCCTCGGCACTCCCCCGCCGCCCGCCGCGGGACTGGAGGGCCGCTACGTGGACGTCATCGATCCGCCGTTTCCCTTCCTGTGGGCGGTCCTGGCCGTGGTCTTCGGAACGATCGTGGCGCTCGCCGTCGCCCAGATCTTCTCGCCCGTCTTCGCCATCCCCGTCAACCGGCAGGCCCGGACGTTCGCGCTCATGTCCGCCCAGGGCGCGGCTCCCCGTCACATCATCTGGTCGGCCCTGACGTACGGAACCCTCGCGGGGTTACTGGGGGCCACCGGCGGTGTGCTGACCGGAGGTGCGACCGCCCTCGTCCTGTGGCCCAGGCAGTTCCCGGACTGGCCCATCGTGATGCCCTGGCTGGCTCTTTCCGCCCTGTGGGCCTTCGCGGTGGCCGCGGCGACCGCGGCCGTGCTGCTTCCCGCCTGGTTCGCGTCCCGGGCAGACGCCCTCAACGGTGTCCCACGGGCAGTCTCAGGCAGGGCCGTCCGCCTCCAGCGGTGGACGTGGATCGGACCCGGACTCCTCCTTCTGTCCGCGCTCGCCCTCGCCATCAGCCTTCTACCGCCTCCTCCCCCGAACTTCGAGGACCTGAACTGGGCCTCGCTGGCCTCCGCGCTCGGTGCCCTCATCGGCTTCATCGGGATCGCATTCACGGCTCCCGCCATCGTCCTGCTCCTCGGGCGTCAGGTCACTCGGCCACTGCCTGCGCGTCTCGCCGCACGCGACATGGCGGGCCAGCCGCTGCGGTCGATGCCCGCGGCCGCGGCCATCGCAGCGCTGGTGACCCTGTCCACTTTCAGCGCGGTCCAGTCGGAGGCTTTCCACGACCGTGCCATGGCGTGGGAGAGGCAGACCTACAGCCCCGGGGTCATCGCGGTCCCGGATTCGCCCCGGCGGGAGGAGACGGTCGAGACGGTCTCCGACGTCGTCGGCCCCGTCGCACGGGAGGCCGTCTACGGGATCAGCTACGACCGGTCCTCCCGGTTCCACGCCTTCCTGGTGGCCGACCCGGAGATTACGGAGCCCTGCCGGCCCGGCGAACCCTGCCGTCCGCAGGCGCTGGTCCCCGGCCCCGGGGACCTCTTCGGCGCCCCCGTCGTCATCGCTTCGCCCCTGCTTCTCGACGCCCTCTCCGTCCCCGCCACCATGCCGTCCGGCGCCGCGATGCTGGTGCCCGGCACCATCGAGAAGGACGAGGCGGCCTTCCAGCTGTACACGGACATCGAGGAACCCGTCGGAAACAAGGTGGACCTGCGGATCAGCCCGATTCTCCCGGAGACGGTCACGGACTGGATGCCCACGCCGGAAGCCTTCGGGCAATTCGGGGTGGAGTCGGAATTCCTCGGGGAGATCCTCATTGCCGAACTCCCCGTCACGTCTGAGATGCGGTCCGAACTCGCAGGGGTCGACGCGAACATCCGCACCCCCGGGGTGCCCCTCCAGCGGTCGCCGGCCGCCCGGCTCTACGTCCCCGGCGGGGTGCTGCTCATCGTGATCCTCACGCTGGTCCTCTCGGCGGGGCCGACGCGGCGCCGCAACGCGTTGTTGGAGTCCGGCGGCGCACCGCCCCATCTGGCGCGGGCCACCGCCGCTTTCGCGGGTGCGCTGATCGCCCTGACTGGCGCCGTACCGGGGTTCATCGCCGGCCATGTCGGAGCACTGTCGACCTCCCAGTCACTCATCCGCCACGTCAGCATCGACTGGGGGCTGGTTCTGGGGCTGGTTGTGGTCGCGCCTGTGGTCGCCGCAGTGATCGGCTGGGCGATCACTCCGGGGACGACGTTGCCGGAGGATCTCCGCGACTGAGGCGTGCCCTCCTTTCCGCTACCCCCGATCCCTCTCCCCCAGGAGTTACATTCTGCCACTCTCTCAACATGCGTAACACCTCCGTGACCTGCGTCGACCGGGGAGGCCCTGACACGGAACTGCGGTGTCACCTGGGTTTTCGCGTTGCCGACCCCCCTGCGCCTCGGTAGTTTTGACCCGTCCCCAAAACGAAAAGGTAACGCACGATGAAAAGAATCGGCCCCAGGGCGCTTCTCGCTGCCACGGTCCTCGTCTCCGTCATGTCCCCGGCGGTGACCGCCCCCGCGGCAGGCGCACAGGAGGCCACGTTCCAGGTGACCGAGGAAGGTGTGGCGGGAGCTGATCTCAACGATCTCATCACCACCGTCAACGCCGTGGGCAAGCTGGCGGAGACCCTGACTTCCACCGGTCAGAACAGCGGCGGGGAAACCGCCGGCGGCACCGACCTGCAGGTCATCCTCGACCCGCTGCAGGCCCTCTCCTCCGCCCTGTCCGTCATGTCCCCGGGCAGCCTCGAGGACGTCGACCTCAGCGACGTTGTCAGCACCGTCCGGATGTCCCCGGTCCGCGGCGAGACCGCCGACGGCCGTACCGTGGTGTTCCCCACCTCCGGCCGATTCACCTCCGGCTACGGCGCCCGCTGGGGCGCCACCCACGAGGGCATCGACATCGCTGACCCGGTGGGCACTCCGGTCCTGGCGGTCATGGACGGCAAGGTCATCTCGGCCGGCCCCGCCAACGGCTTCGGCCAGTGGGTCCGAGTGAAACACGACGACGGCTCAATCTCCGTCTACGGCCACGTCGACACCGTCGATGTCCCCCTCGGCCAGCGGGTGACCGCCGGCGACCAGATCGCCACCATCGGCAACGAGGGCGAGTCGACCGGCCCGCACCTCCACTTCGAGATCCGCCCTGCCGGCAACGGCCCGGCCGACCCGGTCACCTGGTTCGCCCAGCAGGGCATCGACGTCGTCTAAAGCTTCTCCATCGGCACCCCGCCGATGAGCATGAGGCGCACCTTTCCGGAGGAACCGAAGTCGATGGTGACGGTCGCCCGGGCGCCGGAGCCGTCGGAGGCGATGACGGTGCCCAGTCCATATTTGTCGTGGTTGACCCGGTCCCCCACCGCCAGCTGCAGGTTGCTGTTGGAGCTCCGTGCCTTGGGCAGCGCCGGTTTCTTCGGCACCGCCCGGCCCGTGGTCGACTGGCCCCGGGATCCGGACCACGACCCCGACCAGGATCCGCCCCCGCTGCCGCCGCCCCAGGAATCGGACCAGGACTGCTCCGGTTCCTCGCGCCGCCAGTCGATCAGGTCCTCCGGGATCTCCCCGAGGAAGCGGCTCGGCGGGTTGGTCACCGCGTTGCCCCACGAGGAACGCAGCATCGCCCGGGTGACGTAGAGCTGGCGCCGCGCGCGCGTGATGCCCACGTAGGCGAGCCGCCGTTCCTCCGCCAGCTCCTTGGGATCTCCCAGCGAACGCAGGTGGGGGAACTGACCGTCCTCCCACCCGGTGAGGAACACCACCGGGAACTCCAGGCCCTTCGCTGTGTGCAGGGTCATCAGGGTAACCACGCCGTGCTCGTTGTCGGGGAGCTGGTCCGCGTCCGCCACGAGCGAGACTTTCTCCAGGAACGCCTGCAGCGACCCCGGCTGGGGGTCGCCCTCCTCCGGCTCGAACTCCCCGCCGTCCATCTCCGCGTAGGCAACCTGGTTCGCCGCTTCCGAGGAGAATTCGCGGGCCACCGACACCAGCTCGTTGAGGTTGTCCAGGCGCGCCCCGTCCTGCGGGTCGTTGCTGGCCTCCAGCTCGGCGCGGTAACCGGTGATGTCGAGCACCCGGGAAATGACTTCCCCCAGGTCAGGCATGCCGGTGGCCTCGTTGACCATCGACGGCATCTCCGCACGCACGGTGTCCATCATCTCGACGAACTTCACCACGGCGTTGCGTCCGCGGGCACCCAGGAGGGGAATCTTGTCCGCCCCGGCGTCGAGAAGCGCGGCACCGAAGGACACCGCGTTGTTCTGCGCGTGCAGCGCGATGAACGCCTGCGCCCGGTCGCCGATCCCCCGGCGCGGGGTATTGATGATGCGCCGCAGGCTCACCGTGTCGTCCGGGTTGTCCAGGATGCGCAGGTAGGCGACGATGTCGCGGATCTCGCGGCGCTCGTAGAAGCGGGTGCCGCCGACCACCTTGTACGGGATGCCCGCCCGGATGAACACGTCCTCCAGCGCGCGCGACGCGTTGTTCGTCCGGTACATCACGGCGACATCAGAGTAGCTGGCGCCCTTGTCGACGACCGCGTCTATCTCTCCGGCGATGAACCGCGCCTCATCGTGCTCGTTGTCCGCCACGTAGCCGATGATCTGCTGGCCCTCCCCGAGCGCAGTCCACAGCTTCTTCTCCCGGCGGCCGTCGTTGCGCGAGATCACCGAGTTGGCCGCATTGAGGATCGTCTGGGTCGAGCGGTAGTTCTGCTCCAGCAGGATCGTCCGGGCCTGCGGGTAGTCCCGCTCGAACTCCTCGATGTTGCGGATCGTCGCGCCGCGGAAGGCGTAGATCGACTGGTCGGAGTCGCCCACCACGCACAGCTCGGGGGCGTCCGGCCCCTTGCCCACCAGCGTGGAGATGAGCATGTACTGGGCGTGGTTGGTGTCCTGGTACTCGTCGATGAGCACGTGGCGGAAACGTCGGCGGTAGTGGTCCGTCACCTGCGGGTGCTCCTGGAATATGCGGACCACCTCCCCGATGAGGTCGTCGAAGTCCACAGCGTTGGAGGAGCGCAGGCGCCGCTGGTAGTCCCTGAACACCTGCGCCACGGTCAGTTCGAAGGGGTTGCGGGTGGCCTCCGCGTCGGCCAACGCCTCCTGCGGACTGACGAGCTCGTTCTTCAGGTTCGAGATCGCGGAGGCAAGCACCCGCGCGGTGAACTTCTTCAGGTCCAGGTTGTGGTCCTTGGCGATCATGCTGAGCAACCGACGCGAATCATCCGAGTCGTAGATGGTGAAGTTGGTGTTCAGTCCCGGCACGAGCTGCGCCTGCTGCCGCAGGATCCGCACGCAGACGGAGTGGAACGTGGCCACCCACATCCGTTCCGCCACCGGCCCCACCAGGCCCGCGACGCGCTCGCGCATCTCCGCGGCGGCCTTGTTGGTGAACGTGATGGCCAGGATCTGCCAGGGAGCGACCCCGCGGTGGCGCATGAGGTGCGCGATACGACGGGTGAGCACCGCGGTCTTGCCGGAACCGGCGCCCGCGACGATGAGCAGGGGGGAGCCCTCGTGCTCGACGGCGGCCTTCTGCTGCTCATTGAGGCCGAGGGTGAGGTCAGTGGACGACTGGGTAAACGGCGAATTCATGATGCTTAACAACCTACTAGTCCGACCCGACATGACCCCCGTGGCACAATAGCCGCATGACTGACGCTGCTGAACCCCAGTTCGAGATCCGTATGCCCTCCGGCACCGACGATCCTCTGTCCGACGCGGAGATCCAGCAGTACCGCCAGGAGATCGACCGCCTCGACCGTGCGATTCTCGACGCCGTGAAGCGCCGCACCGAGGTCTCGCGCGCCATCGGGAAGACGCGCATGGGTTCCGGCGGCACCCGCCTGGTCCACACGCGGGAGCTGGCGATCATCAACCAGTTCCGTGCGGAGCTCGGCCCCGAGGGCACCGTCATCGCCAACGCTCTGCTGCAGCTGGGCCGCGGCCGCCTCGGCTGACGGTCCACTCCTGCCGCGGACCGCCCCGCATGTCGGCCAGATGACCGGTCTCGAACCCGACGTCCCCGCCAGGAAGCGCGCCACCGGTCGCCTCGCGGGGACCCCGAACGCCACCGTCCTGACCGATGTCTTCCCTGACCACCGGCCGGAGAAGGGTCACGACCTGGCCACCGGCGACCTGCTGGTTGTCGGGCTCTCCGCCAACCGAAGTGTCACGGCCTGGCTGGTTTCAGGGCTCCAGCCTCCCGTGGTTCGCGCCGGGTCCCGGCTGCACCGGGAGTCCGCGGACATCGGGGTACCGGTCATGAACCCCGGGAGAATCTGGGGGAGATCCGTGCCACCGTCCGCCGGATCCTGCCCGGAGCTCATGTCCGGCGCGTCCGCTGCTACCGCTGCCGGCGGCGCTGGACGAAACCTACAGCGGCAGCGAGATGAACTTCGGCTCGAGGAACTCGTGGATCCCCTCGAAGCCGCCCTCGCGGCCCAGGCCGGACTCCTTGACTCCGCCGAAGGGGGCGGCCGGGTCGGAGAGCGCGCCCTTGTTGACTGCGACCATGCCGGCCTCGATGCGCTCGGCCAGCGACAGCGCGTGGGTGAGGTTCTCGGAGAAGAGGTAGGAGGCCAGGCCGAAGGGGGTGTCGTTGGCCAGCGCCACGGCTTCGTCGTCCGTCTGGAAGGTGGTCACCGCGAGCACGGGGCCGAAGATCTCCGTGCTCAGGATCTCCGCGCCGGCCGGGATGTCGGTGAGGACGGTGGCCGGGAAGTAGAAGCCCGCCGGGTCGAGCCCCTCGGGGAGTTCGCCGCCCAGGGGGCGGGAGGCGCCGCGGCTGAGTGCGTCCTCGACGAGCGCGCTGACCTTCTCCAGCTGGTCGGCGCCGGAGAGCGGGCCGAAGGTCACGCCTTCGTCGGTCCCCCGGCCGAGACGGAAGGAGCCCATGATCTCCACGGCCCGGGCCACGAACTCCTCCTTCACTGAGGAGTGGACGAGGAAGCGGTTGGCGGCGATGCACACCTGGCCGGCGCCGCGCATCTTCGCGGTGGCCACGGCAGTGGCCGCCAGCTCGAGATCCGCGTCCGCGCACACGATGTAGGGGGCGTTGCCGCCGAGTTCCAGGGAGACGCTCATCGAGTGCCCGGCTGCCTTCGCCGCGAGCATCTGCCCCACCTCGGTCGAGCCGGTGAAGGTGAGCTTGCGGAGGCGGGGGTCGTCGAGAAGCGCCGAGACGTTCGAGCTGGAGCCGGTGGGGACCACGGCGAGGACACCGTCGGGCAGCCCCGCCTCGGCGAGCAGCTTCGCCAGATACAGCATGGTCAGGGGAGTCTTCGACGCCGGTTTGATGATCATCGTGCAGCCGGCGGCCAGGGCGGGGGCGATCTTGCGGGCGCCCATCGCCAGCGGGAAGTTCCACGGGGTGATCGCCAGGCACGGGCCGACGGGCTGCTCGTGGACGATGATGCGGGAATGGCCGGCCGGGCTGTGCCGGTAATCGCCCCGCACGCGCACACCCTCCTCCGCGAACCAGCGGAAGAACTCCGCCCCGTAGGTGACCTCGGCCCTCGAATCGGGCAACGCGCGGCCCAGTTCGGCGGACTGCAGGTAGGTCAGCTCCTCCACATGCTCATGGACGAGTTCGAAGGTGCGCCGCAGGATCTCCGAGCGCTCGCGGGCGGGAGTGGCCGCCCATCCCGCCTGCGCGGCGCAGATGGAGTCCAGCGCGCGGCGGGCGTCGGCCGCCGAGGCGGAGGCGACGGTCGCGAGCACACCGGCGTCGGAGGGGTCGACCACCTCGAAGGTAGCGTGGCCTTCGGCGTCGACGAAACGGCCGTCGATGAACAGGCCCTTCGGGGCGCGGTCGATGAGGGTGGCGAGCTCGGTGGGGTTCATGCTCCCACCTTTACCCGCTACTGCTCGGTCGAGTCGAGGACAACCTCGAATTCCAGCAGCTCAGCGCCGCTGGCGACGGGCTTGCGGTTGCCGCCGTGCGCCGCGCGTGCGTCGCCGTCGCGCCACGCCGCGTAGGACTCCTCGTCGGCCCAGCGGGTGACCACGAAGTAGCGGTCCTCGCCCTTCACCGGGCGCAGCAGCTGGAAGCCCTCGAAACCGGGGGAACCGTCGACGGACTGCTTGCGGGCGGCGAAGCGGGACTCGAGTTCGGGGCCTGCGCCCGCGGGAACGGAAATGGCGTTGATCTTGATGATGCTCATGGGTGCCATTATGCCGACATCTTCACATCCCGGGCGCAGGGTGCTCTTCTTCACTACATTCGGAAGAGATAAATGTTTCTCCCCCGATAGGAGCCCCGCCATGGTCGACATCACCACCTCCGCAGAATGGAAGAACCTGGAGGCCGTGTACGAGCGCACCCAGTCCCAGACCCTGCGGGAGCTGTTCGCCGCAGATCCGCAGCGCGCCGAGAAGCTGACCATCGACGCCGCGGGGCTGCATGTGGACCTGTCGAAGAACCTGGTGGACGACCGTATCCTCGCAGCGCTGACCGCCCTCGCCCAGGAGGCGCAGTTGTCCTCGGCGATCGAGGACATGTTCGGCGGCGCGCACCTGAACATCACCGAGGACCGTGCCGTCCTGCACACCGCGCTGCGCCTGCCGGTGGAGGAGAACCTCGAGGTGGACGGCCAGGACATCGCCGCGGACGTCCACGAGGTCCTCGGCCGGATGCGGGACTTCGCCTCGGCGCTGCGCTCGGGGAAGTGGCTGGGCCACACCGGCCGCACGATCAAGAAGATCGTCAACATCGGCATCGGCGGCTCCGACCTGGGTCCGGCCATGGCCACGCGGGCCCTGCGCGCCTACGCCACCGCCGGCATCACCGCGGAGTTCGTCTCCAACGTGGACCCGGCCGACATGGCCGCCACGCTGGAGACCCTCGACCCGGAATCGACCCTGTTCGTCATCGCCTCCAAGACCTTCACCACCCAGGAGACCCTCTCCAACGCCCACGCCGCGAAGCGCTGGCTGCTCGAGGCCTTCGACGGGGACTCCTCGGCCGTCGCGAAGCATTTCGTCGCGGTGTCCACCAACGCGGAGAAGGTCGCCGAGTTCGGCATCGACCCGGCGAACATGTTCGGCTTCTGGGACTGGGTAGGCGGTCGCTACTCTGTGGACTCCGCGATCGGCCTGTCGCTCATGGCAGTCATCGGGCCGCTGGACTTCATGCGCTTCCTTGAGGGTTTCCGCGCGATGGACGAACACTTCCGCGCGACGCCCTTCGACCGGAACCTCCCCGTTCTCATGGCGCTGCTGGGGATCTGGTACGTCAACTTCCACGGCTTCGAGACCCACGCGGTGCTCCCCTACTCCCAGGACCTCGCGCGATTCCCCGCCTACCTGCAGCAGCTGACCATGGAATCCAACGGCAAGTCCGTCCGCCGCGACGGCTCCGCGGTCAGCCACTCCACCGGAGAGATCTACTGGGGTGAGCCCGGCACCAACGGCCAGCACGCCTTCTACCAGCTCATGCACCAGGGCACCCGCGTCGTTCCGGCGGACTTCATCGGCTTCGCCCGCCCCAAGGACGACCTGCCGACCGCCACCGGCGAGGGCTCCATGCACGATCTGCTCATGGGTAACCTCTTCGCCCAGACCAAGGTGCTCGCCTTCGGCAAGAACTCCGAGGAGATCGCCGCTGAGGGCGTGTCCGCCGACCTGGTGCCCCACAAGGTGATGCCGGGCAACCGCCCGACCACGACCATCCTGGCGGAGGAACTCACCCCGGCGGTGCTGGGCGCGCTGATCTCCCTCTACGAGCACATCACCTTCGTGCAGGGCGTCATCTGGGACATCAACTCCTTTGACCAGTGGGGAGTGGAACTGGGCAAACAGCAGGCCACCCAGCTGGCGGCCGCAGTGTCCGGCGCGGAGGAGGCCGACTCCGGCGACTCCTCCACCGACGCCCTCATCGGTTGGTACCGGGGCAACCGCTAAGGGGCACCGGGGGGGTGCCCGCGGGCGATAGGCCCCCGCGGGCCGCCCGCGGCCGCTAGTGTCTGTAGACCATGGGCGACGCAGTCTCGACAGACACCTACACCCCTCAGCAGCGCACGAAGTACCGTCGGCAGCTGATGAACGACCTGGAGGTCTTCGACCGCCACCTGCAGAAGGCAGATTTTGAGAGCCGTGGCTCGATCGGGCTGGAACTAGAGCTCAACCTCGTCGACGAGAACATGCAGCCGGCCCGCAAGGGCCCTGAGGTTCTCGCTCAGCTGGGCGACGAGTACCAGTCGGAGATCGGCATGTACAACGTCGAACTCAACCATCCGCCGCTGAACATCGCCGGGGACGGGCTGCGCCAGTTGCACGAGGGCATCGCCGGACGCATCGCCGAGGTGCAACGCGCGGCGGGCGAGGTGGGCACCCGGGTCGCGATGATAGGCACGCTGCCCACCGTGACCACCGAATTCCTCTCCGATCCGGGCTGGATGACCCCGGAGAACCGCTACCGGGGCCTCAACAACGCGATCATGCAGAGCCGCGGCGAGCTGGTCCACATCGACCTGTCCAACCAGGAGGAGTACCGCCACGAGTTCTCGGACATCTCCCCCGAATCGACGTGCACCTCCATGCAGCTGCACCTCCAGATTCCGCCGAACAGATTCGCCAGCGCCTGGAACGCCGCGCAGGCGATGGCAGCCGTCCAGGTCGCCCTGAGCGCGAACTCCCCGCTGTTCCTGGGCCGGAAACTGTGGCACGAGTCACGGGTGCCGGTGTTCCAGCAGGCCATCGACACCCGCACCCCGGAACTGGTCGCCCAGGGCGTGCGCCCGCGGGTGTGGTTCGGCGAACGGTGGATCACCAGCGTCTTCGACCTCTTCGAGGAGAACGTCCGCTACTTCTCCCCGCTCCTGCCCGAGTCGCGGGAGAACTCAGGCAAACCCATCATCGAGGGCCAGTCCCCCACCCTGCACCACCTCAACCTGCACAACGGCACCGTGTGGCGCTGGAACCGCCCGATCTACGCCCCCGGCAGGCAGCGCGCCCACATCCGGGTGGAGAACCGGATCCTGCCAGCAGGTCCCACCGTGACCGACATCGTGGCCGACGCCGCGTTCTACTACGGGCTGGTCAAACACCTGGCCGAGGAGACCCGTCCGGTGTGGTCGCGGCTGCCCTTCGAGACCGCCGAACAGAACTTCTTCTACGGCGCCCGGGCCGGCATGTTCGCCCGGCTCGAATGGCCGACGCTGGGGCGTATCGACGTCGCCTCCCTCATCGAGAACCACCTCATCGACCAGGCGCGCTCGGGCCTTCGCGCGCTCGACGTCGACGAGGATCTGATCTCCCACTACCTCGGCATCATCCGCGACCGGGTCCGCACCCGGCAGAACGGCGCCATGTGGCAGCTGCGCACGGTCAAGGCGCTCACCCCCTCCGGCACCAAGCCGGATTCCCCGGAACGGCGGGCCGCGCTGGCCGAGATGCTGCGCCGCTACCTGGCAAACCAGGCCACGGGAGAGCCGGTGCACACCTGGAAGATCGGCGCCTGATCAGCGGCCGGAGAAGTCCCATGGACGAGACCCTGCCGGGAGGAGATGGCAGGGTCTGCGGGGCCGGTGCGTGGGTCGGTTATGCGGTGAGCGTCTCCCTCCGGGCTGCCTCGGAGGTCAGCTCGGCGGACTGAGCCTGGACCGGGGCCTCCTCCTTGAGCGTGGGGCGTAGAAGGAGCATCGCGATACCGATGACCAGCAGCACGCTGGCCTCGTGGACGAGCATGCCGATCGACATAGTGACTCCCCCGAACAGCACCCCGGCGAGCAGGACCGCCACGGTGACCAGGGCGATGCCGATGTTCACGCGCATGGTGTTCACCGTCCGCCTGGCCAGTCCCAGCGCATAAGGCAGGCGGGGCAGCTTGTCCGCCATCAGGGCGATATCGGCGGTCTCGATGGCGGCCGGCGAACCGGCGGCGCCCATGGCCACACCGATGTCCGCCTGTGCCAGTGCCGGGGTGTCGTTGACCCCGTCACCGACCATGGCCACGACACGGCCCTCGGCCTGCAGCTCCTGCACGATGGTGAGCTTGTCCTCCGGCATCAGCTCGGCACGGACCTCGTCCACCCCCAGCTCGGCGGCGACGTTGCGGGCGACGCGCTCTGCGTCGCCGGTGGCCATGATGACCTTGATGCCGCGGGCATGCAGGGCCTCCACCGCGGCCGGCGCGTCGGCGCGGATGGTGTCCGCCACCGCGACGATGCCGACGGCCTCGCCGTCGACGCCCACGTACATGGCGGTCTTGCCCTGGTCGTTGAGCTCCAGGATCCGGGTGTTGTCCGGGGTCTTCTCCAGCAGCTCCGCCGAACCGACGGCGACCTCGAGGTCGTCGACCTTGGCCAGGATTCCCCTGCCCGCGACCGGGCGCGCCTTCTCGACCAGTTCGACGGCCAGCCCCCTGTCCCGGGCGCCGCGGATGATGGCGTCGGCCAGCGGGTGCTCGGAGGCGGTCTCGGCGCGGGCCGCCAGGGTGAGGACCTCATCCCGGGTGTAGGCGGTATTCAGGACATCGACGTCGGTCAGCTCGGGGCGGCCGTTGGTCAGGGTGCCGGTCTTGTCCACGACGACCGCGTCCACCTTCGCGGCGGTTTCCAGGTACTCGCCGCCCTTGATCAGGACGCCGTCCTTCGCGGAGCGGCCGATACCGGCGACGATGGAGACCGGGATCGAGATGACCAGGGCGCCGGGGCAACCGATGACCAGCAGGGTCAGGGCGAGTTCAATATTCTGCGTGAACAGTCCGGCCAGCAGCGCAGCGACCATCACACCCGGGGTGTAGTACCGGGAGAACTTCTCCAGGAAGGTCTGCGTCCTGGCTTTATCGTCCTGCGCGTCCTCCACCCGGTGGATGATCTTCGCCAGGGTGGAGTCCGAACCGATGCCGACGGCCTCGACCCGGAGCAGGCCGGCGCGCAGCCAGGTTCCGGCGAAGACCTCGGAGCCCTCCGATTTCTCGGCGGGGACGGACTCGCCGGTGATGGTGGCCTCATCGACGCCGCCGTGACCGGAGATCACGCGGCCGTCCACGGGGACCTGCTCACCGTTCCTGACCAGCACGACGTCGCCGGGCTCGAGTTCCCAGATCTCGACGGTCTCGGGCTCTCCGCCCCGCAGGACCGTGGCCGTTTCGGGGGCCGCCTCGACCAGATCGCTGAGCGCTTGGCGGGTGCGGTTGAGCGTCGCGCGCTCCAGCGCCTTGCCCAGCGCGAAGAGGAAGGTGACGGCCGCGGATTCCCAGTAGTTGTTGATGAACAGCGCTCCGACCGCGGCCACCACGACCAGCAGGTCGATCGAGATCATCCTGATTCGCAGGGCCTGCACCGCGGAAACCGCGATCTGCCAGCCGGCGACGACTGCCGCGGCGATCATCAGCCAGTCCCAACCGGTGATCCAGGAGAGGGTGATCAGTAGGCCGGAGACCGCTACGACGCCCCAAGTTTTCCAGATCTTCATGGTGTTTCTTCCTTCTTCGTGTTCAGTGGAGTTCCCTTGACACCTCTCAAGATATGACCTTCCCGAACCGGGTTCCTTGACGGAGATCAATCAGTCGGAGAAACCAAAAAGCCGCACCCGCCGGCACCGGAGGGTGCGAGCGGGTGCGAGCGGGTCGAGAACGGATCGGTGGCTAGATCGCCGAGGGCTTGGCGGTGTAACCGACCTCCGCGACCGCCCCGACGAGGTCGCGGACGCTGACTTTCTGCGGGTCGTGTTCCACCAGGATGCGGCCGGAGGAGAACTTCACCTCCGCGGACTCCACTCCGTCCAGACCGTTGAGCTTGGTCTCGATCTTGGCTACGCACGAGGGGCAGGAGAATTCATCGGAGCGGAGAGTCGTCTTCTTCAGGGCGGTCGGGGTGGTCATGGCAACCAGGTCCTTTCATCTCGGTGTCGTAGTCGTGCTGACACCTCTCAAGATATGGAGGCTCCGGCTCCTGTTCCTTGACCTGGATCAATCAGCCCGCTCCGCCCCCTAAAGCCTGACCATCGGCTCGTAGCCGAAGGGGATCCGGTCGGAGGAGACGATCTCTTTCCCGAAAGGGAAGCAGGTCACGGGGATCATCTTGATGTTCGCCCAGGCGAGCGGGATACCGATGATGGTGGCCGCCTGCGCGGCGGCGGTGGTGATATGGCCTATCGCCAGCCACAGGCCGGCGACGAGAAACCAGATGACGTTGCTGACGGTCGACAGGCCGCCGACCCCGCCGGTGGGTTGGACGACGGAGCGGCCGAACGGGGCGACGGCGTAGTTGGCCATGCGGAAGGAAGCGACACCGGCCGGGATGGTGACCACGAGCAGGCAGGCGAGGATGCCGAAGAGGACGTAACCGGCGGCGAGAAGAAAACCACCGGTGATGAACCAGAGGATGTTGAGCAGCAGCTTCATACCCTCAATCTAGTGGAGTCCCGGAGACGTCGCCGTCCCCGTAGCATGACCCTCATGGACGACAATCTCCGGCTGTCCGACAACGAGCGGCTCACCGCCATGACTACGCTGGCGTCGCACTTCACCCAGGGGCGTCTCGATCACGAGGAGTTCGACGATCGTTCCCTGGCCATCTCCCGGGCGAAGACGCGGGCCGACATGCGGCCGCTCTTCAGCGACCTGCCGGGGCAGTTGGAGGGGGCGCTGGCGGAGGGGGCGGAGGCCGTCGCGAAGCAGGACGAGGACGAGGACATCCGCGAGCTGAAGGAGTTCCGCCGGTCGGGCAGGAGGGTGGAGAATCTCAGCGGCATCATCTTCGGCCTGACGCTCGTGACCTTCCTCGTCCTCACCTTCGTGTTCCACGTCAGCTGGGCGTGGCTGGTGTGGCCTTCGCTGATCGTCACCCTGCCGATCCCGCGGTTGATCCACGGTTTCTCGGATTCGGATGAAAAAGCCTACCGGGAGCTGAAAGAAGCCGAGGAACTGTCCAGGAAAGCGCGTCTGAAGCGCGCCACGGAGCGGATGAAGGAGCTGGAGGGGGAGTAACCTCCTGCCCATGTTCAACTCCATTGTCGAATGGGTCGTCTCCCTCATGGGGACGCTCGGCGCCCCGGGTGTCGGTATCGCGATTTTGCTCGAGAACCTCTTCCCGCCCATCCCCTCCGAGGTCGTGCTGCCCCTGGCCGGCTTCGCCGCCGCCCGCGGCGAACTCAACGTCTACGCCGCGTTCATCTGGGCCACCGTCGGCTCCGTCCTCGGCGCGTTCCTGCTCTACTGGCTGGGCGCGGCCTTCGGAGCGCACCGGCTCCGGCAGATCGCGGGCTGGATGTGGCTGGTCGAGCCCAGCGACGTGGACAAAGCCCTGGAGTGGTTCAGCAGGTACGGCCGGTGGTCGGTGTTCCTCGGCCGCCTGGTGCCCGGCATCCGGTCGTTGATCTCCATCCCGGCGGGCGTCGACCGGATGAACCCGGCGGTGTTCGGACTAATGACACTCACCGGTTCGGCGCTGTGGAACGCCCTGCTCATCGCCGCCGGAGTGTGGCTGGGCGACCGGTACCACCTGGTGGAGACCTATGTGAACGAATACTCGGCGGTGGTCTACGTCATCGTCGGTATCGCCGCGCTCCTGGTGTTCTTCCTGTTGGCTCGACGGGCACGGGCACGAAACCAGGCACGGAAGGCTGACATGAGGGGCACCACCAGATGATCCTCTCCCCCAGCATCGACCGCTGGATCTCCGCGCCGCAGCGTCGGCACGGTCGGCGGTGGCGGCCGAATACGTAGCTGGTCTCCCCGGCGCGCCGGACGCCGGTGGTCACGCGCACCGGGGCGTCGCGGTTGGCCCACATCACCCGCCGCGTCACGTCGAGAACCTGGTCCACATCGACCTCCCCGACCGGTGTCGCCGGGTGGACGCCGCACAGGAAGCAGATCTCGGCCCGGTATTCGTTGCCCACCCCGGCGAGGTTCTGCTGATCGAGCAGCGCCTCCCCGATGGTCCTGGACGCCGCCGCGAGCAACCGCCGCCGAGCCTCCTCCCGGCCGGCGGGAACCCAGTCCCCGGACAGAACGTCTGGCCCGAACCGGGCGATGTGCTCGTGGTAGTGGTCCGTGGGGAACACCTCCACCAGGCCGAGCGAATGCCCGACCACCTCGATGGGCCGCGGATGCGGGGCTCCGGTGAGCTGCAGGACGACGCGTGCGGTGTGGCCGGGTTTGCGCCACCGGTCGCCCTTGAGGTGCATCGCCCAGGTGCCCTCCATCTTGAGGTGGGTGTGCAGGATACGGCCCCCGAACTGCATGTACAGGTGCTTTCCGTAGGGCCACACGCGGTCGACATACTCGCCGTTGAAATCGACGGTGGCGACGCTGGGCACGCGCAGCGAGGTGTGGAGGACCTCCCGGCCGGTCATGAACTGCAGACGCCGGGAGAGCTGGAGGACGGAATCACCTTCGGGCACGTTGCCAGGCTACCGCCGCCGCCACGAGGCACGAACCTGGAGCCGCCGTCCCCCCGATTTTCCCTTCGGCGGACGGCTCCGGGGTTCGTGCCTCGTGGCGCCCGGTTTCCCCCCCCGGGGAAATTATCGGCCGGGACGGCGGCTCACACGGGTGCAGTTTCGTCCACTGCGGTGGGCATGGGCCCGCGAACTGCGGTTATTCGTCGCGGAAAGTCAGCCCCTCAATGGCGTCGCCCACGCTTCGCCCCCGTCCGGGGGCACGCGGGGGCGCTGAGCGCCCGCCGATCCTGACGCCCCGCGGGCTTATCGACGCCCCCGCCTCCCGCAACGCCCCCAGCAACGGGGCGTCGAAGACGGGTCCGCCGTTGACTTTCTCCACCGTGAGCGGCTGATCGACGGTGGCCGCGAGCGCCGCGACGACCAGGTCGGTGTTGACGTCGTCGAAGAGCGTGAGGGTGCGGCCGCCGCGGGTGACGTGGGCGAGCAGGAGCCCGTCCGCGAGCACGACCATGGCGCCCGCCGCCCGGCTCGGCCCGTTCTCCGGCCAGGGCAGCGCCGCGCCGTAGGGGTTGGCAGGGTCGGCGGCGGCGAGCACGTGGACGTCCGGGTCCTGCGTCCCGGAGGGCCAGCCGCCCAGGTCCGGGCTGTCCGCCATGCCGCGCAACCGGTCGATGACGGCCGGGGTGGAGAACTGCGAGGCGCCGAGCCCCTCGACGAGGTACCCGCGCATCGCCTTGCCGGACTCCTCGAAACCGCTGAGGACCTTGTAGGCCAGGGCGAATCCGCCGAGCACGTCCTCGGCGACGACGCTGCCCCGGGTGACCACGCCGTAGCGGTCCAGCCACGTCTCCCCCTGGATCACGGAGCGGGCGGTGGCGTCGGTACTGGCGGGGACGGTCAGGGACCAGCGGCCGCCCATGTCGTGCGGCACGCTGGGCAGGCTGCGCGGCCGGCCCATGCGGACCCGGGAACGGTTGGGGCGGCGCCGGGCACGGTGGGCGGTCGTGCCGCCGGAGGTGGCCAGGCGGGAGCGGACCGGGGCGAAACTGTCGGGGCTGACCAGGCCTGCGTCGACCAGTCCCCACAGCGCCTCCCGCAGCTCTTCTGAGGTGACCAGCTCGGTTAGCTCGGCCTGCAGCTCGGCGAAGAGGAAACCGCCGCCGCGGCGGAGAATCTCCACGACCTGCTCCTGGATGAACGTCAGACCCTCGGGGTCGATCCGTGGTGCGAGTTCGGCGGCGTAGTCGGCCGGGAGGAGCATGATCCACGGGTCGCGGGCGGCGGCGGTGCCGGCGCCGAGGATGAGGACCTCCCCGGAGGAGGTGAGCTCGTCGAGGTGCAGCGGGGAGTAGTCCGCCACCCGGGCGGGCAGGACGAGGGATTCCCACGCGCTGGCGGGCAGCCGCGCACCGGCGAGCTGTTCGAGGACGGTGAACACCCCGTCGGCGCCGCGCAGCACAGGCCGCTTCCCCACCGGCGCGACCTGGTGCCAGTCGACGAGGAAGCGGGCGTAGGCGGACTGGGAGACCGCCTGGGTGGCGGCGCGCGCGGCGGCCAGCGACCTGCGTCGGATGACCCCCAGCACGTCCGCCGAGCAGTACTCCTGTTCCTCGACGCCCTGGCGGAAGCGGCCCTCGATGACGCGGCCGTCGGCAAGCAGGGGTTTCAGCGCCGAATGGGCGGCGCTGACGGCCAGCCCGAAGGCGTCGGCGAGGTCGCGGAGGACGAAGGGCCCGCGTGTGCGCACCCAGCGGGAGACCAGCTGCTCCAGCGCGTCGAGGATGGTGCCCACCTGCGCGGGGACACCGGGCGGGACGGGGATCCCCAGCGCATCGCGGAGCAGTGGAGCGTCCAACGCCTGCGCGAGGTGGGGGCGGCCGCCGATCCGGATCTCCATGATCCGGTCGCCCAGGCTGCCGAGGCTCTCCGGCCCGCCGGGGAAAGTGGTGTACTCACCCAGCTCGTCGACGGGGACGGGGCCGAGGATCCGCAGGGTGTCGGCGAGTTCCTCCGGCGACCTGGCCCGGCGTTCGCCGCGGCGGCGCAGTTGTTCGTGGACCTCGTCGATGATCTCGGGGGCCAGCAGTTCCCGCAGTTCGACGGTGCCGAGCAGTTTCGCCAGCAGCGTCGGGTCGAGGGCGAGCGCGGCGGCACGCTTCTCCGCCAGCGGGCTGTCCCCCTCGTACATGAATGCCCCGGTGTAGTTGAACAGCAGCGAGGAAGCGAAGGGGCTGGGTTGATCGGTGGTGACCTCCGCGATGCGGATCCGGCGGGTCCCCAGGTCGCGGCAGACCTGGGTGAGCGCGGGCAGATCATAGACGTCCTGGAGGCACTCGCGGACGGTCTCCAAAATGATGGGGAAGCTGGGGTACTTCCGGGCCACATCCAGCAGCTGCTCGGCGCGCTGGCGCTGCTGCCACAGCGGGGCGCGCTTGCCGGGGTTGCGGCGCGGGAGCAGCAGCGCGCGGGCGGCGCACTCGCGGAAGCGGGAGGCGAACAACGCCGAGTTGCCCACCTGCTCGGTGACCAGCTCGCCGATGTCGTCGGCGTCGAAGAGGAAGATGGAGGCGTCGGGTTCGGTGTCCCCCTCGGGCAGGCGCAGGACTATCCCGTCGTCGCCGGCGACGGCCTGGGCGTCCATGCCGGTGCGCTCGGCCACCCGCGCGCCGACCGCCAGCGCCCACGCCGCGTTGACCCCACGGCCGAAGGGTGTGTGCAGGACGACGCGCCAGTCGCCGAGCTCGTCGCGGAACCTCTCCAGCACCAGGGTCTTCTCGTCCGGGATCACGCCGGTCGCCTCATGCTGCTCGGCCAGGAAAGCCAGCAGGTTGGTACGCGCATTGTCGTCGAGGTCGACGATCTTGCCCGGGTCGGCGTGGACATCGCGGCGGTAGGCGCCGAGGGCGAGGCCGAGTTCGTACGGCCGGCCCGCGGCGTCGCCCGTCCAGAAAGGCAGTCGGCCGGTGTGCCCCGGCGCCGGGCTGACCAGCACCTGATCACGGGTGATGTCCTCGATGCGCCAGCTGGAGGCCCCGAGCGTGAAGACGTCGCCGACGCGCGACTCGTAGACCATCTCCTCGTCCAACTCGCCCACCCGGCGCGGGGTGCCCTCTCCGCCGAGGAGGAACACGCCGAACATGCCGCGGTCGGGGATCGTGCCGCCGGAGGTCACCGCGACCCGCTGCGCGCCCGGGCGGGCGGAGAGCATCCCCGTCACCCGGTCGAAGACCACCCGTGGACGCAGTTCGGCGAAATCCGTCGACGGGTAGACTCCGCTGACCAGGTCGATCACCGCGTCGAAGACATCGCGCGAGAGCTCCCGGTAGGGCCAGGCCCGCCGCACCAGGGCGTACCACTCCTCCACGTCGACGTCCTCCACCGCCACCGCGGCCACCGTGTGCTGCGCCAGCACGTCGAGGGGGTTGGCGGGCACGTGGAGCTCCTCGATGAGCCCCTGCCGCATCCGGGCCACCGTCACCGCCGACTGCACCAGGTCGGCGCGGTGCTTCGGGTAGAAGGAACCCTCGGACACCGCACCCACCGAGTGCCCGGCGCGGCCCACCCGCTGCAGGCCGGACGCCACGCTCGGGGGCGACTCCACCTGCACCACCAGGTCGACCGCGCCCATGTCGATGCCCAGCTCCAGCGAACTGGTCGCCACCACCGCGCGCAGGGAACCCTCCTTGAGCATCTGCTCCGTCCGGGCCCGTTCGTCCTTGGACACGGAGCCGTGGTGGGCACGCGCGATGACGGGCGGGGCGGAGCCGGCCGTGTCCGCGGCCACCATGATCTGGGCCGGTGGGCGCCGCAGGTCGGGAGCCAGCGACTCCGGGTCGTGGATCTCGGCGTGGATCTCATTGAGCCGGCTGGTCAGCCGCTCCGCGGAACGCCGGGAGTTGACGAACACCAGTGTCGAGCGGTGCGCCATGACCTCCTCGTAGACGTCACGTTCGATGTAGGGCCAGATCGACTTCTGCTGCGGCAGGGCCGACTCAGCCGGGCCTTCCCCGGGGGCGCCGGACAGGCCGAGCGGGTCGTCGACCGTCGCCTCCCCGATGGTGGAGCCCATCTCCGGCACCGGCAGGTCCGACATGTCCTCGACCCCGACGCGGACGCCGAGTTCCCACGCCTTCTCCGAGGGCGGGGCAATGATCTCCACCGGCCGGCCGCCGCCGAGAAAATTCGCCACCGTGGTCAGCGGCCGCACGGTGGCGGACAGGCCGATCCGCTGGAAGCCGCCGGTCAGCCGTGCCAGGCGCTCCAGGCTCAGCGTCAGGTGGACGCCCCGCTTGGTGCCCGCCAATGCGTGGATCTCGTCGATGATCACGGTGTCGACGCTCTTGAGGATGCCCGCCGCCTTCGACGTGAGCATGAGATACATCGACTCCGGCGTGGTGATCAGGATGTCCGGCGGCCTGCGCACCTGCCGGTTGCGTTCCGCCTGCGGGGTGTCGCCCGAGCGCACTGCCACCGTGATGTCCGGCGCGTCCAGCCCGAGCCGCTGCGCCACCCGGCTGATGCCGGTGAGCGGGGCGCGGAGGTTGTTCTCCACGTCCACGCCGAGAGCCTTCAGCGGCGAAATGTAGAGGACTTTCACCCCTCCCCCGCTTTCCGACGCCCGCTCCTCCCCCACCGGGAGCGTCAGCTGTCCGGCCCGTTCCACGAGACTGTCCAGGGCCCACAGAAACGCCGCGAGGGTCTTGCCGGAACCCGTGGGCGCGACCACGAGCGCGTTGTCGCCGGCGGAGATCGCCGACCACGCCTTCTTCTGCACCGGGGTGGGCGCCTCGAAGACCTCCCCGAACCAGGTGGCCACCTGGGGGCGGAAGCGCGAGAGGATGCTGTCAGCCATGCCCAACTCTAACCCGCGCGGTAAGGTCGACGGCATGACAGCTCAGCTTGACGACGCCCGACTCACCCACCTGCTGGCGCAGGGCACGGGGGAGATTCTCAAGGGGGTCCGCAACGTCGGCGCCCTGCGCGGCCGCAACCTCGGCGACGCCGGCGACGAGCTCGCGCAGAACTGGATCGCCCGCGTCCTGGGGCAACACCGCCCGGACGACGGTTTCCTCTCGGAGGAGATGGCCGACACCCTGGAGCGGCTGGACAAGGACCGGGTGTGGATCATCGACCCGCTGGACGGCACCAAGGAATTCGCCACCGGACGCCAGGACTGGGCGGTGCACATCGCGCTCGTCGAGAAGGGCATCCCCACCCATGCGGCCGTCGCCCTGCCCGACCTCGGGGTGGTCTTCAGTTCCGCGGAATCCCGCGCGGTGAAGGGCCCGTACGCGAAAAAGCTGGCCATCTCCCACAACCGTCCCCCGCAGGTGGCCCTCCACATCGCGGAGAAGCTCGGTTTCGAGACCGCCGCGATCGGCTCCGCCGGAGCCAAGGCCATGCACGTCCTGCTCGGCGACTACGACGCCTACATCCACGCCGGCGGCCAGTACGAATGGGACTCCGCCGCGCCGGTGGGCGTCGCGAAGGCCGCGGGCCTGCACTGCTCGCGCCTCGACGGCACCGAGCTCACGTACAACAACCGGGACACCTACATGCCCGACATCCTCATCTGCCGCCCCGAGCTGGCCGAGGAGATCCTCTCGATGGCTGCGGCTTTCCGTGCGGCGAACGGTCGCTACTAAGGTAGTCCGCATGACTGCCTCCATCCCCACTCCCTACGAAGATCTCCTCCGCGAGATCCTCGAGCAGGGCGCAACCAAGGGCGATCGCACCGGGACCGGCACCCTCAGCGTGTTCGGCCGGCAGCTCCGCTACGACTTGTCCGACTCATTCCCGCTGCTCACGACGAAGAAGGTCCACCTCCACTCCGTCGTGGGCGAGCTGCTGTGGTTCCTGCGCGGCGACTCCAACGTCCGGTGGCTGCAGGACAACAACATCCGCATCTGGAACGAATGGGCCGACGACGAGGGCGAACTCGGTCCCGTCTACGGCGTGCAGTGGCGCTCCTGGCCCACCCCGGACGGCGCACACATCGACCAGATCGCCGAGGCCCTGGAAACCCTGAAGTCCAACCCGGATTCCCGCCGCAACGTGGTCTCCGCATGGAACGTCTCCGAACTGGACAAAATGGCGCTGCTACCCTGCCACCTGCTTTTCCAGCTCTACGTCGTGGACGGGAAACTCTCCCTGCAGGTCTACCAGCGCTCCGCGGACATGTTCCTCGGTGTGCCCTTCAACATCGCCTCCTACGCCTTGCTGGCCCACATGTTCGCCCAGCAGGCGGGCCTCGAAGTCGGCGAACTGGTCTGGACCGGCGGAGACTGCCACATCTACAACGACCACCTGGAGCAGGTGCGCGAGCAGCTCTCCCGGGAGCCGCGCCCCTACCCGCAGTTGCACCTGCGGCAGGCGGAGAGCATCTTCGGCTACGCCTTCGACGACGTCGAGGTTGTCGGCTACGATCCCCACCCGGCGATCCGGGGCAGGGTCTCCGTCTGATGACCATGCTCGGCGCCATCTGGGCACAGTCCCTCGACGGGGTCATCGGCGACGGGGCGCGCATGCCCTGGCATGTGCCGGAGGACCTCGCCCATTTCCGGGAGATCACCAACGGCCACCCCGTCATCATGGGCCGGCGGACGTGGCTGAGCCTGCCGGAGAAGTTCCGTCCCCTGCCCGGCCGGGAGAATTTCATCCTGTGCACCCGCGAGGCGGGCGAATGGTCCGACGGCGGCCAAGTGATCAACGACCTGCCGGAGCTCGCCGACTCCCCCGAGGTGTGGATCATGGGCGGCGGGCAGGTGTACGCCGCTACCATCGACCAGGTCGACGTCCTGGAGGTCACCCTCATCGGGGCCCGGCTCGGCGACGCTCTCGGCGACCTCGCCGTCCACGCCCCGGAGATTCCCGCCGAGTTCGGCCTCGTCGCCGACACCGACTGGCTTCTCTCGGACAGGGGCGGGCTAATCCTCGACGATGTTCCCAGTGACCTCCCCCTGAGGTACCGTTTCCTGCGTTACGAGCGAAAGGAGGCCGCATGACGGCCGAAACCAACCACGTCACGATCTACGCCACCACCTGGTGCCCCTACTGCACCAGCCTGCGTAAGCGACTCGACCGGACCGAAACCCCCTACGACCTGGTCGACGTCGAACTCGACGCCGAAGCCGCGGCCTGGGTCGAATCCGTCAACGACGGCAACCGTGTAGTACCCACGGTGAAGTACTCCGACGGCACGCACGCCACCAACCCGGAGGCTTCCGCCGTGCGCCGCAAACTCGAGGAGCTCACGGCCGGGTCAACTGACTAGTCCTCGTCCTCTTCACCGAACAGGGCGACCATGTCCTGGGGCGAGAGCGAGGCGTTGAGGCCCGCCAGCTCCAGGGAGTACACCTGCTTGAGGTAATGCTCGAGGACGTTGGCGAGCTGCTTGGCGTCGATCTTGTTGAGCAGCAGCAGCCGCTTGGAGGATCCGCCCGGCACCTGCTTGTCAATGGACAGCACCGGGACACCATCCTTGGTCACGATCTCGGCGACGATGTCCCGTCGCTGGACGTCGATGAAGGTGGGCTCGTTCTGGGCCACGGCGTGGTCCTTTCTGGCGTGATCAGTGTCTACCTGTCCAGGATAGTTCGCCGTGTCACGGTTTCCGACACCTGCCCCTTGTGCGGTACCCTATCCGGTGTTGCCCCAGTAGCTCAGTGGATAGAGCACGGCTCTCCTAAAGCCGGTGTCGGAGGTTCGATTCCTCTCTGGGGCACGATTTAAATTGGGCGGGCCACGCTTAAAACGTGGCCCGCCCTTCCCTTTCCCGCGGGTTCCGCGCGCGGCCGACCCCGGCCGGATCGGACGGGTTCCCTGGCGCCACCACTCCCCCGTTGCTAACGTAATCCCTGTTACTTATGTGACTGCTGTTGCGGTCACCACCACTCACCCCCGGGAGCTCCCAGTGTCCAACACCCCTTCTCTCAACCGGCGCGGATTCCTGCGCGCAGCCGCCATCGCCGTGGCCGCGGGCACCGTCGGCACCGTCGGCGCAGCCCTCCCGCAGGCCCGTGCCCAGGGCGCGATCCTGGGCACGGTCATCGATTACTCGGCGGGAGTCCCTTCCGCGGCTGCCGTCAAGGCTGCCGGCCATCTGGGCGCCGTACGCTACGTGTCCGGCCGCCGTCCGGGTGCGGAATGGATGCTGGGCAAGCCCCTCACCGCCGCGGAGACGCAGGACTTCGCGAACCACGGTCTCGCCGTGGCGTCAGTGTACCAGTACGGCAAGGACGCGACAGCCGACTGGAAGCAGGGAGCCCTGGGCGCCGCAACGCACGCGCCGCAGGCCATCTCCTACCACCGGGCTGCCGGGGGGCCGACCGGCCGCCCGATCTACGTCGCCATCGACGACAACCCCACCCGCGCGCAGTACGACACCCAGATCCGCCCCTATCTGCAGGCCTTCCAGGGCGCCCTGCAGGTGGCCGGCTACCAGACCGGCGTGTACGGCAACTACAGCGTCATCGACTGGGCGGTCCAGGACGGCATCGGGCAGTACTTCTGGATGCACAACTGGGGCTCCAACGGGCAGATCCACCCGCGGACCACGCTGCACCAGATCCGCATCGACAAGGACACAATCGAAGGCATCGGCATCGACATCAACAACGTCTACGCCCAGGACTGGGGCCAGTGGACCCCGGGCCAGGCGCAGCCGCAGAGCGCGATCCCGGCCTCGGCCACGAACGCCATCCCCTCCCTGCCGAACAGCTCCAGCCTCAGCCAGGAGCAGATCCAGCAGGGCGTCGACCTGGTCAGGAAGCTGACGAACCTGTAATCGCCTTCACATCGTCCTCAAGCTGGGATTCGACCAGTTCGGTCAGATCGTCCGCATCTCCGGTCACCGCCGCCGCAACGACGAAGTTTTCGCCGAAGGAAACCGACGAGTGCAGATCCCGGTCGTCCGACCAGCCCCACTTCGTGCCGATCACCCCGGGCAGGACCGATGTCCCGAAATCCTGGCCGTAGCCGTCGGCGGCGATGGGGGTCGCCTCCGCCATAGCCACCAGGATCGGGTGGGTGGGGTCCTCATCGATCAGCTGGGCGATGAAACTGACCACGTCGTAGGTCGAGGTCACCGAGTAGCCCCAGCGGTCATGCGCGCGGGTGGAGAGCAGGCCGTACTTCTTGGCCACCTCGTCGATGGATTCCGGGTACTCCCGGTACAGTTCCCCCGCCGTGCGGTCGTCCGAGGAGCTGATCATGTCGATCGCCGCGTACTGCTCTGCGAACGTGCCGTTCTCGATGACGTACTCGGCGATGTAGAGCTTGATGAGGCTGAGGGCCGGCCGCGCGAATCGTTCCGTGGCCGTGCCGGCGCGTTCGCCGTCGGAGAGCCGGAGGAAGCTGATCTGCGAGCCTGTGGAGTTCTCCACGAAGGACTCCAGGTCGGGTCCGTTGGCCGTCACGGGGCGCACGTCGACGGCCTGCTTATCGACGCCCCCGTCGGCTGAGCCGTCCTCGTCGGGAGTCGCACCGAAGACAGCGATGAGGGGGATCGCCATCACCACCACGGCTACGACGGCGGCCACAATCGCCGGAAACGTGCGGCCACCGGAAGAAGTTCTCGACACCCGGAGAATGATAGTGCCGCCATGACGTTTTCACGTCATGGCGGCACTGGTGGAGCAACTGCGGGGTGTTACTTAGTGATCGACCGGGGCCTCGACACCGACACCGGTGAGGGAGCGGACCTCCATCTCAGCGGTGAGGTGGTCCAGGTTGTCCGGCTTGGTGAGGAACGGAACGATGATGCCCACCAGGAAGGACAGCGGGATAGCGACCAGACCCGGGCTGGTCAGCGGGAAGATGGACCAGTCGACGGTCGGGAACATCGCGGACGGTGCTCCGGAGACAGCCGGGGAGAAGAAGATGAGCACCAGCGAGAGGATGGTACCGGTGTACATCGAGGCCACGGCACCGGCGGTGTTGAAGCGCCTCCAGTACAGGGACAGCAGGATCGTGGGCAGGTTCGCGGAGGCGGCGATGGCGAAGGCCAGGGACACCAGGAAGGCGACGTTCTGCTCCATGGCCAGGATGCCCAGGACGATGGAGATGGCGCCGAGTACGAGGACCGTGATGCGGGAGACGCGGACCTGCTCAGCCTCGGAGGACTGGCCGTTGCGGAACACACCGTCGTAGACGTCGTGGGCGACGGAGGCCGAAGCGGTGATGGTCAGACCTGCGACCACGGCGAGGACGGTGGCGAAGGCGACAGCGGAGATCAGCGCCATGAAGATCGAGCCGCCGAGCTCAAGTGCGAGCAGCGGAGCTGCGGCGTTCGCGCCACCCGGTGCATCCAGGATGCGGTCCGGACCGACCAGCGCAGCGGCGCCGTAGCCGAGGACCAGGGTCATGAGGTAGAACGCGCCGATGAGGACGATGGCCCAGGTGACGGACTTGCGGGCTTCCTTGGCGGTGGGGACGGTGTAGAAACGCATGAGGACGTGGGGCAGACCGGCGGTACCGAGGACCAGGGACAGGCCCAGGGAGACGAAGTCCAGCTGCTGGGTGAAGCTGCCGCCGTAGCGCAGGCCCGGAGCCATGATGTCGGAGGCCGCGTAGCCCTTTTCCGCCATGTTGGCGGAGGTTGCGTGCATGTCCATCGCGTCGTTGAACAGGGTGCCGAAGCCGCCGCGGACGGAGACGAAGACCAGGACGGTCATGATGCCGACGCCGCCGACAAGGAGCACTGCCTTGATCATCTGGACGTAGGTGGTGCCCTTCATGCCACCGACGAGGACGTAGGCGATCATGACGATGCCGACGATGGTGACGACGATGGACTGCTCGAGCTTACCGTCGAGGTTCATCAGGACGGAGACGAGGGAACCCGCGCCGGCCATCTGGGCGATGAGGTAGAACAGGGACACTGCGAGGGTGGCGATGGCCGCGGCGACGCGGACCGGCTTCTGACGCATTCGGAAGGAAAGAACGTCCGCCATGGTGAAGCGGCCGACGTTACGCAGCGGCTCGGCGACGAGCAGGAGAGCGACCAGCCATGCGACGAAGAAGCCGATGGAGTAGAGGAAGCCGTCGTAGCCGTACAGGGCGATGGAGCCGACGATGCCCAGGAAGGAGGCTGCAGAGAGGTAGTCGCCTGCGATGGCCAGGCCGTTCTGGGTGCCGGTGAAGGATGCGCCGCCGGTGTAGAAGTCGGAGGCCTCTGAGGTGGACTTGCCCACCCGGGTGACCACCGTCATGGTGACGACGATGAAGACGACGAAGACCGAGATATTGAGGATCGGGTTTCCGGTGCTGACTTCTTGAGCGAGGTATGCGGTTGTCATGTTTCTAGCCCTCCATTGCTTCGCGGATGGCGGCCGACTGCGGCTCGATGTTCTTGTTGGCGTAGACCACGTAGATCCACGTGATGGCGAAGGTGGTCAGGAACTGGAGGAGTCCGAAGACGATGCCGATGTTGAAACCGCCGCCGATCTCGGTGGCCATCCAGTCCGAGGCGAACACTGCCGCGAGGACGTATACGGCGAACCAGAGGAAGAAGGCAATGGACATCGGGAAGGTGAAGGAGCGGTAGGTCTTCCGCAGTTCCTTGAACTGCGGACTCGCATGCATCGCCATGAATTCCTCGGAGGTGGGCTCGCGCCGACCGTCCGCTCGGACTGCTGGAGTCGCACTCACAATGATCTCTCTTTCATGTCTGTCCCGGGAGCAACCCGGGGTTCTTGCTTCTGGTGAACTTTCCCGCCGGACCAACTGCCCTGTGCGGGTGATCACACTCTGTACTGCAAATGTAAGTTACCTGGCTCACACTGCAACGTTGAAGTGAAAATGGAACATTGCCCAAAGATGAAACCCGGGCCACCCCCGAAACCCATCCTCAGCAGGACATTTTTTGATACTACAACCACCCCCGCTCGGGAACTCGCTCTCTGGCGCAAAGTTTGCAAACCGAAACTTCACACTCCAGCAGAACTTCACAAACCTTGCCTAGGCAACGTCCGCTGATTCACAAAATTTGCTTCCTTCATATTATGCCAGGTCAGCGCATTAATTGCTGCCGAATGTCCGGGGGTCCTCAAAAATCCGCCCGAACCCCGCCTGTCCGTCGAGGCCGCTGATAGCCTCCATCTGATCGCGGCTCAGGGTGAAATCGGCGGCGGCGAGATTCTGCGCCAGCCGTCTGGGGTTCGTGGACTTCGG